>CAZKNR010000515.1:0-10148 GCA_964553925.1 uncultured Acidobacteriota bacterium | reverse complement strand
TCTTCCGTCAGGACTGGCAGCTCGGCGGCGAAGTGGCGCAGGTGTTTCAGAGAAACCTTTCGTCGGGATGCGTATCCGCCTGGCACGCTCACGAGCACACGACCGATCGGATCTTCGTTCATGTGGGTCGCGCGAAAATCGTTCTTTATGACGCTCGGCCGGAATCCCGCACCCGAAACTGGGTCAATGAGCTCATCCTGGGCGAGGCCCGTCCGGCGCTCCTCGTGGTGCCCCCAGGGATCTGGCACGGGGTCCAAAACGTGTCCTCCGAAACGGTCTCGCTACTCAATCTCGTCGATCGAGCTTACCGATACGAAGATCCCGATCACTGGAAGCTTCCGCCCGACAGCCCCGAGGTTCCCTACCGCTTCGAGAAGCCCTAGCATTCCGCATCGGGTCGATGCTTCCTGGAGGACGCCCGATTCGGGAGACGCCGCCCCCTGGCACCTCCTTCGGACTTCTCGACGCGCGCCGGCGAATTCGATGACAAAAGCCTTGACATGAATTAATTAATGACCCGCTCACCGGAGATCGCAGCGAGGTCGTCGTGAACGCCACACGAGGACTCGCCGACGCGCTGGTCGCCGGCATGTCGGACGGCGACGAGTGGTCCGTACGCAATGGTGAGGCCCATCGCACGTCGCGCTCGGAGTCGGCCATCGACGCCCAGCTGGCGCTGCGGGTCGCGACCCTGGCGCGTCGCGTCGAAGCCGCCCGCGGTGGTCCTCAGGACATCGAGTGGGCGGTGGAGGGTGACCGCCTCATGCTCCTGCAGGCGCGGCCCATCACCGCACTCCCTATCGCGCCCCAGATCGAGGTGCCGCAAGGAACCTGGCAGAAGGACTCGTCGCACTACTCCGAGCCCGTTTCACCGCTTGCCGCCACCACGCACCTCCTCGAAGACGGGCAGACCCAGGCCATGCTCGACGAATGGGGACTCATGCCCGACCGTGTGAGCTTGCGCGTGATCGGTCACGAGTTCTACGTGCACGTCGAGCCCGACGACGGCGGGGCCAATCCGCCGCCCTGGTGGGTGCTCGGGGTTGTCGCTCGGCTCCTGCCGTCGATGCGCCGAAAGCTGAAACTGGCGCAACGGGCGGTCGACGGCGGGCTCCTGGAATCGTTGCCAGCGCAGTGGGAGTCCGAGCTCAAGCCAAAACTCGAGCGAGAGCTCCGGACCTACATCGAGCTCGACATGACCGCGCTTTCCGACGTGGAGCTGCTCGAGCATCTGGACGAGCTCAAGGCGTTCAGCTCCCGAAACCTGCGGCTGCACTTTCGACTCCACGTGCCCAACACGGTTGGCGTCCACGAGCTCGCGAAGGTGTGCGCGGAGCTCCTCGGCTGGGAGGCGCCACGGGCGATGCAGCTCCTGCAAGGACTCTCCAGCGCCTCGTCGGCGCCCACGCGCGAGCTTCTGTCCATCGCGTCCTTTGCCCAGGACCGGACCGCTGCAAGAGCGGTGATCGAATCTCGATCGAGCGATGTCGTCGAGCGGCTGGTCGAAGCGGATCCGGATGTGGCCGAGCGTCTACGGGACTATCTCAGGATCTGGGGGATCCGCACGTATGGGGCCGACGCCGGCAAGCCGAGCATCGCCGAATGTCCCGGCCTCCTGGCGGAGATGCTGGCCGACCTGATCGAGGATGCGTCCCCGATTGAAGTATCCACACGACGGGAGGAGCTCGTAGCGGAGGCCCGTGCGCAGTTGTCGGAACCCGGAGCGCGCGAGAGGTTCGACCGGGCTCTCGCCTACGCGGAACGCGTGTATCCGCTGCGCGAAGACAATGTGCTCCTGACCGCTCACCTCCCGGTCGGTCTCCTGCGGCGCGTGGCGCTGGAGGCCGGGCGGCGATTGGTGGAGCGCGGGTTGCTTGCCAGAAACACCGACGCCGTGATGCTCACGGCCGACGAGCTTCGACAGGCGGTCATCATCCAAGGGGACCCCGGCAACGCGCCCGAGCTGCGGAGCAAGGTGCTGCGACGCAGAGCGGAACACGCCTGGGTGCGTGCGAATCCGGGACCTGCCGTATACGGCACGAATCCGGGGGCCATTCCGGACCTTCGGGGACTGCCGGAAGCCGCGCGGCGGCTGAACGGGGCGCTCTTGTGGGATCTCGCCCAAGAGTTTGGCGCTGCGACGTCCACGGGCGAAGACACCCTCGGCAGCATCGCCGCGTCTCCGGGCACCTACCGGGGGCGCGTTCGCGTGATCCGCGCGGCCGAAGACCTCGTGAAGCTGCGCGCCGGCGAAGTGCTGGTATGCCCGGAGACCTCTTCGGCGTGGATGATGGTTTTCCGGCGAGCGGGCGCCCTGGTGACGGACCACGGCAGCACGCTGTCACACACGGCGATCGTGGCGCGAGAATTCGGCCTGCCAGCCGTCGTCGCGACGGCGAAGGCCACGGCGACACTTCGGGATGGGGATGAGGTCATCGTCGACGGAAGCCGCGGGACGGTGACTCGCTGCTGACGGTCCTTCTCGGGTCGTGAGCAAACGGACGCTGGGTCCGGCGGGCGCAGGCGGCTGCGCGCCCCGGAGTCTTGACGGGCATGGTCAACTTCTGCCCGCTAATCTCACGTATTCAGTCCGTTCCCCAGGGGTTATCGATCGCGAAGCGCCAGGAGGCGTCTCTCTGACGACGCAGAACATCCGCGGATTTCGAGGCCAGCTTCACCGGTGCGCCGTCTGGCCCGGTTCCCGTGAATGACCAAACCGTAGTGACGAGGGCCAGATCACCTGCCTCGAGGACCCTTGTCACTTTGAGATCGAGTTTCCCCTTCATCGCAATGAAACCGGCCAGCGCTTCACGGACACCTTGTAAGCCGTGAGCGAGGGTCCCCGGCTGAGTCGCAAAAGCGGCCTCAGGCTCATAAAGAGGCATGAGAGCGTCGAGATTGCCCGTGTTGATTCCGTCAACTATCGATTCGAGGACTTGCTCAGGCGTTCCTGTGGACATACCACTCTCCCTCTTTCTGCGTTGTTCGCGAATGTTGCAGCAGATCGTTTCCGACCGGCACCCGGCCGCAGGACTCAGGAAAGTAGGGTGACTGTAGAGCCCGCCCAGTGCGGCGTCAACACAATTGCAGTGTGACACTCTCAGGTTTCTGGTATTCTCCGCGATGGACTGAAGCCGGACAGCCCTCATGCAAGCCGCGGAAATTCCCCGCTGGAAGTCACCGTGACGCTCGGCGCCGGAGTCCGCCTGGGTCCTTACGAAATCCTCACCGGCATCGGGGCCGGGGGCATGGGCGAGGTTTACAAGGCAAAGGACACCCGGCTCGACCGCACGGTGGCCATCAAGGTCCTGCCGGAGCATCTTTCCGAGAACGCGGAGCTCCGCCACCGATTCGAGCAGGAGGCCCGCGCCGTCTCGAGCTTGAACCACCCCCACATCTGCACGCTCCATGACGTCGGCCGGGAAGGGACCACTGACTTTCTCGTCATGGAGTATCTGGAGGGCGAGGCACTCGTGGATCGCCTGAAGAAAGGGCCCCTCCCGCTTTCGGAAGCCCTCGCCTACGGCATCCAGATCGCCGACGCCCTCGACAAAGCCCACCGACAAGGCGTGGTGCACCGCGACCTGAAGCCCGGCAACATCATTATTACGAGCACGAGGAGCGCCAAGCTGTTGGACTTCGGGCTCGCGAAATTGAGGCGAGGACGCGCCGCGGAAGGGGATCTCTCCGGCGTCACGGAGCAGAAGCCTCTGACTCAGAAAGGCGCGATCCTCGGAACCTTTCAGTACATGGCGCCGGAGCAGCTCGAGGGCAAAGAAGCGGATGCCCGCACAGACATCTTCGCTTTCGGCGCTCTCTTGTACGAGATGGTGACGGGCAAGAAGGCGTTCGAAGGCAAGAGCCAGGCGAGCTTGATCGGCGCCATTATGAGCTCGGTGCCTCCGTCGATCGTAGCCGTGCAGCCGGTGTCGCCGCCCCTTCTCGATCACGTCGTCGAGCGGTGTCTCGCCAAAGATCCCGACGCGCGCTGGCAAACGGCCTCCGACGTCATGCACGAGCTGACGTGGCTTGCCGGCGAGGGAGGTCGCGTGACCGCGGGGTCTTCCTTAGACGGCTTAGACGGCGCAGACGGCCAAACCGTGCCGAGGCGGCGCGCCCAGATCCTGGCCGTCGGAGCTCTCGCGCTCGGCGCGGTCCTCACGGCTCTCGCGGGCTCGGTCCTCAGGCCGCCGCCGGCGCCGTCGACTCCGGTTCGTTTCACGATGAGCCTCCCGCCGAACGAGCCCTTGACGCGGAGCCGCAGGGCCGTGGCGGTCTCCCCCGACGGGACCCGAATCGCCTATGCCGCCGCCAGTGGGATTCATGTTCGCCCCCTGGGCAAGCTGGAGTCCACGCTCATCCCCGGAACGGAGAATGCAACGAATCTCTTTTTCTCTCCCGACAGCCAGTGGCTGGGGTTCTGGTCGGCAGGCCACCTGAGAAGGGTGGCCTTGGCCGGAGGCGCACCGGTCAGCCTCTGTGAAGCACCCAACGTTTATGGGGCGGACTGGGGTACCGATGACACCATCGTCTACGCTTACGTCGGCGGGATTTGGAAAGTCTCCGCGAGAGGAGGCGCTCCCACCCAAATCATTGTCACCGACGGCGCACCCGGTGAGTGGGGTTCGGGCCCGCAGATTCTACCGGATGGGCAGAGCGTGCTCTTCGCAGTGGCGACCGGGAATTCCGCGGAGGCCTTTGCTGCCGCAAAGATCGTGATCCAGTCGCTCGAGACGGGAGAGCGGAAAACAGTGGTCGAGGGCTCCTGGAGCGCTCGTTATGTGCCGTCGGGGCACTTGGTTTATGCCCAAGCGGGGAACTTGCTGGCGACGCCGTTCGATGCGGAAAGGCTCGAGGCAACCGGTGGACCCGTCTCCATTTTTGAGAACGTGGCTCCTGACCAGTTCGCCATATCGAGCAATGGAGCGCTCATCTACGCCCCCGACACCCTCAACACGGGTGCTTCGACTCTGGCTTGGGTCGACCGTCAAGGACGGCCGACGCCTTTGACCGCAGACCCAGCCTCGTATCTGACGCCTCGCCTCTCGCCCGACGGCGATCGCGTGGCGGTTTCGATCGACGGGGACGTCTGGGTCTACTACATCGAGCAGGGCACCCGTACTCGATTGACGTTCGACGGAGCGAACAACGGCGATCCTGTCTGGTCCCCCGGCGGAAGTCGGATCGCGTTCCGCTCTGAAAAAGAAGCGAAAGAAGTGGGAGACAGGGATACCTTCTGGATGCGAGCGGACGGCGGCGGCGACGTCGAGCCGCTCCTGGTAATCGAAGGAGCTGCACAGGACCCGCACTCCCTCTCGCCCGATGGCAAGCGCCTGGCCTACTACGAGCAAAAGCCCGACTCCCACCGTGATATCTGGCTTCTACCCCTCGAAGGGGAGAAAACACCCGAGCCCTTCCTCGTCACCCCCTTCAACGAGCGCTCGCCGAGCTTCTCGCCTGACGGCCGATTTCTCGCCTACGCCTCCGACGAGTCCGGTCAGGACGAAGTCTACGTACAGCGCCTGGACCGCTCAGGAGGAAAGCTTCCGGTGTCCACGGGCGGCGGGCGTGAGCCCGTTTGGTCGCGAGACGGTAGGGAGCTCTTCTACTGGAGAGAGAACCGGCTGATGGCCGTCGACGTCGAGACCGGCTCAGCCTTCAAGGCAGGGGCCCCCCAGCTTCTCTTCGAAGCACCCTACATCCGGCAGCCGACCAGCGGCAGTGGGAGTCAGAATTACGACGTGTCGCCGGATGGCCAGCGGTTCCTGATGGTCCTGCCCGGAGAGGCGGCGATGGAGCTCCACGTCGTCCTCAACTGGTTCGATGAGCTGAACCGCCTCGTTCCCACCGACCGTTGATGTCTCTATCACACTCTCAAGGGACCTGGTCGACGCCATTGACGAGCTGACACTCGAAGGCGGAAGCCGCTCTGAGACCATCGAGCAACTGCTCCGGGAGAGTTTCGCGATTCGAGAGCGCCGGGCCCGAGACCTCAAGGACCTCGAGGCCATCAACCAACACGCGGAACAACTCAACGAAGAGGCGGAGGACGTGCTGACCTATCAGGTGGACCTTTGAGGCGAGGTGAGCTCTATCGAGTAACGAAACCGACCGCCCGAGAGCCGAAACGATCCCGCGTCTTCGCGGTCGTAAGCCGTCAAGTTCTCATCGACTCGAAATTCTCTACCGTGATCTGCGCACCCGTTTACTCGGCGCGGCACGGACTCTCGACCCAGGTGTCCGTGGGTCTCGACGAGGTTACGGTCGGGCGACCGGATCAAGGCACGCGTGCCTCGAGCTCTTCGAACCAGTTGAGAACGACTTGGAGCTGGTTGGATGAACCTTGCGACTGGACCATGAGGAAGCGCTGACCGTCGAGCGACACGTCGTAGCTCTGGCTTCCGCTCGTCGGACGCTCCGAAAGAAAGAGACCCTCGAAGAGGAGCTCGGGGACTCCGGCGCGAAACTCAGGATCCGACTGGATGGCCACGGCCATCATGCGATCCCCGTTGCGGTAGAAGAGCTCTTTGCCGTCGCGGGACCAAACCGGCTGGTAGCCGCCGTTCGTCGAGATCACTTCCCGCGGACCCGGACCGGGATAGGGCTGGACGTAGACTTCGTCCCGCCCCGACGCGTCGGAGACGTAAGCGATGAAGCGGCCGTCGGGAGAAAAGCTCGGGGAGCGCTCGTTGAAAGGCGTCGTCAGATAGGGCACGGGGGTGCGGTCGCCTTCCATGGGCAGGATCCAGATGTCGCGAGACTCCACTTCCGCGTGGACGTAATAGGCGAGCGCGCGGCCGTCCGGGGACCAGGAGTGCGCTTCCTGAGCCAGCTTGCCGCTCACCAGCGTTTCCGCCTCCCCGCTTCCGTCCGCCGACCTTGCATAAATGGCCCCACCCGTCCCGTAAATCAAATTCTTTCCGTCGGGAGTCCAAATCGGATCCTGCTCCAGACCGAGCTCCGTGGTCACGCGCGTCCGGGTACCTCGCTCGAGATCGTAGACCCAGATATCCAGGCCGCTCTCGGATCCGAAGACCTCCACGGCCACCCGCCTTCCATCGGGCGAGAGCCGAGGACGTGTGAATCGCGGGCGATCCTCGACGGCCGGTGTCACGACACCTTTGCGGTCGACCCATACGAGAAGAGAGCTGCTGCTCTCGCCGCTCGGAACGTAGAAGAGGGCTCCGGCCGCCGAGATGTCGAACTGTCCGGGATCCACGCCCTCCGCGACGGGAGTGGGGCTTCCAAGCTCGAGACGTTCCGGGTCGAAGCGGGCAGAGAGGAGGTCTCCGGATGCGACGCCGTAGACGATATGCCCCGTTGGCGTGTAGCGGAAGTCGGCGACCTGGTCGACGAGGACTTTGGGATCCCCGCCCTCGAGGCTTCGTGCCACGAGGCTTCCGAACCTGCCATCGCCTTCTACATAGACGATCGTTCGGCCATCGGGCAACAGCACCGGACGAACGGTGGGCTCCCAGGTTTCTTCCGAGGGAAAGATCGGTTGCGGCGTGCCCCCGCTCGCCGGCACCGCGTAGGGTCCACGAGTCTCGGATCCGTACCGCAGCACATCGTCCCGTCCCCACACGAGACCCCAGGAGCTGTCGGTGTCACAGACTTTGACGGGTGCACCTCCGCTGATGGCAGCCTTCCGGATCTGCCCCTCGCTGTAAAAGGCGATCCACTGACCATCAGGTGAGAAGGCCAGATTGCGAGGTTCTCCGTCGGTGCCGGAGAGCGCCCTCGCTTCGAGCTCACCGAGCTCGCGTAGAAAGATCCGGCCACTGGCGACGTAGGCCAAGGAGCGGCCATCGGGAGAGATCGCGAGCTTGGGGTCCAAAGTCGGCGAAAGTGTCAGAGAATCTGGGAGAACCACGGGAAAGCGCACGACCCCGCGCGGCTCCTCGGCAGGACGAAGGAAGAAAGCAGCCATCGTCGCGATGATGGCTCCCATGACGATCCCCGCCCCAAGGATTGCGGCGCGAGACCCACTCGCGTGCTTCGGCGCGGACGCGGTCTCACCGCCATCTCGGATCCATAGCAGCGCATCGGCGAGATCGTGGACGGTGTACCAGCGATCGTCCGGGTCTTTCGCGAGACATTTCTTCACCAGGCGCTCGAGCGCTTTCGGAGCCAGGGGCGCGAGAGCGGACATCGGTTTTGGATCGCGTTCCAAAATCGCCGCGATGAGGCTCGCCTGGCTCTTGCCCTCGAACGCTTTCTTTCCCGTCGCCATCTCGTAGACGACGGCGCCAAAGGCGAAGATATCCGTTCGGGTGTCGGCTTCCTTGCCTTCGAGCTGCTCCGGCGCCATGTATTGAAACGTACCGAGAAGGGCGCCCTTTTCCGTGAGAGGTCGTGCTTCTGTCGGAAGCGCCGACAGACCGGAAAGATCGGGCACGGCGCCGCGCCCCGTGAATTTCGCCAGACCGAAGTCGACGAGCTTGGCGCCCGGCTTCGTGAGCATGATGTTGCCCGGCTTCAAATCGCGATGGGTCACGCCGTGGCGATGCGCTATGTCGAGACCCTCGGCGATCTCGATGGCGTAGCGAAGGACGTCGGCGGGCGGAAGCGCGCCGCTTCTCGCGATGCGCTGGGCGAGGGTCTCGCCCTCGATGTACTCCATGACCAGGAAGTCGACGCCGTTCTCGCTTCCGATGTCGTGTAGCGTGCAGATGTTTGGGTGGTTGAGGCTCGAGATGGTTTTCGCCTCGCGCTCGAAACGCTGTCGGAGATCGGCGTCCTGCGCCACGTGCTCCGGGAGGACTTTGATGGCGACGGTGCGGTCGAGGCGAGTGTCTTTCGCGCGGTAAACCTCGCCCATCCCCCCGGCCCCGAGGGGCTCGAGGACTTCGTAGGCACCGAGCTTGGTTCCACGCGCGAGGGTCAAAGTCGCTCTCCTGGAGGCGATATTCTATTGATCGGCTGATGGGTTTACCACAAAGAACGCTTGCTGCGGGCCTGTTCCACCGTGCGATCGGGCAGAGCGGCGGTGTGTTCGAGCCCATGATCGGCCTCGCCGATGCCGAGGCGGTAGACTTCAAGTAATACTTCAAGCTACTCGTTCCGGACGGAGTCCGTCGTACCGCTTCGAACCATGACGCTCAGCAGACTTGTGCCGGCTTCGCTCCGGTGACAGACTCGGAGCCATTACGGTTCGATTTTTCTGGAACGAGATCCGCTGATGCGGGGGCTCACCGAGCCGGGGACACTCGCGTCGTCGCCGCGGGTCTCGTGTCCGCACGCAAGCGAGTGCGGGGCCTGCGCGTATCTCGAGCGGGACTACACGGACCAGCTCCGACAAAAGCGCGAGATCCTGATCGCGGCGATGGCCCGTTATCCCAGCCTTCGCCGCGCGGAAGTGATTGCCTCTCTGCCTTCGCCTCTGGCGGCGGGGTACCGCAACCGCGCCAAGATGGCCGTCGGCTTTTCGCGGCATGGGAGGGTGCGCCTCGGCTACTTCCGCGGGGGGACGCGCGAGATCGTCGACGCCCCGGACTGCCGCGTCGTCGTCCCCGAGATCCTCGAGACGTCGCGGCGCCTGAGAACGCTCCTCGCCGCGACCCCGAGCTTCCCTCGCGAGCTCCGGCACATCGACCTTCGCTGCGGCAGCGACCAAGGGCGCCAGCATCTGACCCTCGTTCTTCGAGCGAGCGAGTGTCCGTCCCTGCCGCTCGATGCCTTGAGGTGCGCCTGTCCCGAGGTCGACGGGATCTCCTTCAACCTCAACCCCAGCGCCGGGCCGCAGGTGATTCGCGGCGCCATTCGGCCCCTCTGGGGAGAGCGCGAGGTATGGGTCGACCACGCGGGTGTCCGGCTGCGGGTGTCGCCCGGGAGCTTCTTTCAGGTCAACCTCGCGCTCCTGCCAAAGGTTCACGACCTCATGGCGCGACACCTCGGAGGCGGAAGGCTTGTCGCCGATCTGTACTCCGGAGTGGGGACCCATGGACTCGCCCTCCGCGGGAGCTTCCGGCGCGTCCTGTTCGTGGAGGGTTCCCGGAGCGCGGTCTCGGACCTGAAGGCGACGGTCCGAAGCCACGGGCTCCCCGCCGTCGAGGTGATCTCCTCGGCGGTCGAGCGAGCGCTCCGCTGCCTGAACGATCCGGAGCTCGACGCCGTCGTACTCAACCCCTCCCGCACCGGCGCCCGCG
>CAZKNR010000514.1:0-8226 GCA_964553925.1 uncultured Acidobacteriota bacterium | reverse complement strand
GGCCAGGCCTCCTGGCGATAGCCCATGTCCCAGAACATCCACTCGTAGCGGCTGGTGGTGACGAAGTGTCGGAGCATCTTCGCCCGGGAGCTCGGCCCCTCTTCCTTCGCAACCTCGTCCATGATCCCGAGAACGGCCTCGACCGTCGCTTCGTAGGCCTCGCTTCCGTAGTTGTCGATCCACCGCTGATAGAGTGGGTTCTGAGAGCCCTTCCGCGCGAGCGCCTTTCCCACTTCGGCGTAGATCCAATAGCACGGCAGGACCGCGCTCAGAGCCTCGGCGAAGGGACTCGAGTGGGCCGTTGCCAGCAGATAGCTGGTGTAGGCGAGGTTCGTCGGCGCCGGCGGCCTCGCGCGAATTTCCTGCTCCGAGAGGCCGAAATCGCGGAAGTAGCTCTCGTGAAGCGCCCGCTCCGCCTCGAGCGACCCGATGGCGTCGCGGTCGAGGGCGACGATCCACTCGTCGCGGGGCGCCTTCGATGCCAATACGGAGAGCGTCCGCGCGAACTGAGTCAGGTAGTACGCGTCCTCCACGACGTAGAAGCGGAACGCCGAAACGTCGAGAGTGCCGTCGGAAAGTCCGCCGAGAAAAGGATGGAGGAGGATGTTCTTGTAGACCGGCTCGCCCGCCGCCCACAGCTCTCCGGTGAATCCGCTTCGCGCCGCCGGCGTCATGGCGGGCTCAGTGGCCGTCCCTCGAGGGGACTCGGGCCGTGGGCACTTCGGGAGAGAGCGCCTGGATGCCCAATTCGTCGATCCGACGCAGGATGAGCTCGCGCCGTTCGAGGACCAGGCCGCGATTCTGTCCGAAAATGTAGGGCTTTATGGCTTTTTCGATCTCGTCCTCACTGACGCGCCGGAGCTTCTCGATCAGAGACGCCGGATAGCGCGTCTCGTAGCTCTCGCGGGCGTCGTCGTACGCGACGTTCCAGAACTTCGCGTGGGTGCCGGTGCCGGCGCCGTTCAAGTCGTTCAGCAGCGTCTTCTGGTAGCGGAACGTCTTGGAGTTGTCGATGAGCAGGAGCTGATGGTCGGGGGAGACCATGGCGTTTTTGAGGTGCCGGTCGATGTTGGCGATGAGGTCATCGAAGAGCCACATCACGCTCACTTGTTCATGCCATTTCTCGACGTCTTTGAACTCTCCCTCGAAATTGGCCATCACCGTTCCCGTCACCCAGAGCTGGAGGCAGCCCTTCCGGCCCTTGACGCTGCGGGGGACGGTAGGCGGGACCATCCCGAGACCGAGGACTTTGTCGAGCTCGTAGGCGGCGACCTCGTTGCGCCAGCTGTCATGGTCCTTGTCGACCTTCTTGAAGATGGCGTTGCCGAAGACGCCGTCGAGCGCAAGCGTCACCTTCTCGGGATTGGTGATGCCCTCGCCAAGCTTCTTCCTCTCAGTGATCTTGGCTTCCCGAAGGAAATGCTCGATCGCCCCGCGGTCGGGCCACTCGATGCCCATGCGCTGGGCCGCGGCCTGCGGAGAGGCGCTCGCGAGCGAGGCGAGGAGAATCGTAGTGACGAGGGGGAGCCGCATCGGCCTCCTTTGATACACCGCTTCGCGCCGGTTTTCAAATACCGGCTATAGTGGCTCTCCAGGTTCCGCGGATGGAGGTGTCGATATGGGACTGGTGGTGGTGCGCATCGCCCTGGGCGTTTTCTTTCTCTTCGAAGGCATCGGCAAGCTAGCTTGGTTCGCGGATAGCGGTCCCCTGACCGAAACATTGAAGGGTTGGCTCTCCGAGGCGCCCTCGCTCAGCCAATGGTACCTCGAGAGCGTCGCGATTCCCGCGGCCCCCCTCTTCGCGCGGCTCGTTCCGCTGGGGGAGCTCGCCGCGGGCATCGCCCTCGTTCTCGGTTTTCGCACCGGGCTCGCGGCGGTCTTGGCGTTTATCATGGTGCTCAACTTCCACTTCGCGAGCGGCGCGCTTTTCCGCTACGCCTTCCTCTCCAACGGGTACGCCTTTCCCGTTCTGGGTGGACTCGCCGGGCTCTTCGTTCACCGGAGCAAGCTTCCCTGGAGTCTGGGTAGCGCCCTCGTCTTTCTTCTCGCGTTCTCCGCCTGCGAGGTTCGAGCTCCTCAGGAGGAAACGGCGGAGCCGGCCTCGCTCGAGACCGAGATCACCCGGGCGCTCGACGCTCTCTCGGCGAAGAGCTCCCTTCACGCGAAGCACCTTCCTACCGGCCGCGAAATCACGATCCGGGCCGACGTGCCCATGAACACCCTGAGCGTCATCAAGATCCCCATCATGGTGCTCGCCTACCGCGATGCCGAAGCCGGGAAGCTGGACCTCGACGAACGCTACACCCTCCGGCCCGAGGACCGAAGGCGCGGAAGCGGACTGCTCCAGACGTTCGCGCCCGGACTCTCCCCCACTTATCGGGATCTGGTGACCCAGATGATCGTGACCAGCGACAACAGCGCGACCGACCTTCTTATCGCGCGCCTGGGCCTCGACCGGGTGAACGCGCTACTGGACGAGGCGGGCTTCAAAGAGACCCGACTCCTGAGAACCACGGGAGAGCTTTTTCGGCGCGTGTGGGAGCTCGATGACCCGAAGAACGAAGCACTCTCCCCGGCGGAGGTATTCGACAAGGGCTTTCCGAGCGATGAAGGCGCTTTCGAGCGGAGCTTCACTTTCGAGGGCGACCCGACGGAGTGGCTCGGCACCACCACCGCGCGAGAGACGTCGCTGCTACTCGAGCAAATCCACGCCGGGGAGATCGCGAGCCGCGCGTCGTGCGACGAGATGATCGCGATCCTGAAGCAGCAGTTCTACTCGTCCCGCCTGCCAAGGTTCCTGCCGGACGGCGTGGATGCCGCCCACAAGACGGGAGACTGGCCCCCGATCGCGGGAAACGACGTCGGGATTCTGTTCCACCCCGGAGGTCCGACGATCGTCTCGATCTACGTGAACCAGAACCGCACGGATTTCAATCGCGTCGAAGAGACCCACGGCGAGATCGCCCGGAAGCTCGTCGAGGCCTGGGGGACCCGGTAAGATCCTGGGCGCCTCAGCCTCCCCGGCTGCATCTCGCAAGGCAATACGCGGGAAGAAGCAGTCGCCAACATCCAGGAAGCCATCGAGGGCTACGTCGAGAGCCTCAAGGCCCACGGAGATCCGGTCCCGCCCACAATCACTGAAGAAGTAGTGGAAGTCTCTGAATAACCACGCCATCTGCCCGTCGAAGCGGGGAAGGCCCGGACGTACAGCTTTTCTTCTTCTCCGTCAAAACTGGAACTGCGGCGTTCGGCCCGCGAAATGAGGGCCAGTTCCGGCGGCCGCGCGAGGAACCAGGACGAAAACCGGCGCCAGCACTCGCACGCCGCCGAGTTTATCAGAGCGGAGGATTTCGGATGACGGGGACCGCGCTTCACCAAACCAGGCGGATGCCGAAGTCTTCGAATCGAGGGTCCTTGCTGATGAGGGGAAGCTCCTCGATCGCGCATTGCGCGGCGAGCATCCGGTCGAAGGGATCTCGATTACTCTGGGGCCAGCTACCTGCGCGCTCGCCGTGGAAGATGGTGACGGCAAGCTCGACGAACCCGGCGCGGTTCACCCAGCCGGAGATATCTTGAACCAATTCGCGAGCGCTTGGAAGCTTCCCCAGCCGATGCTTGGTGCTGATTTCCCAGGCGCTGGCGCTCGAGACCAGAACCTCGTTGGCCGAATCGCTCACGATTTCTCTCGCGCGTTTCGACAGTCGGTGGTCATCGAAGAGCCACCACAGCAGAGTATGGGTGTCGAGAAGAAACCTCATCTTTCCCAAGCGTCGAGCTCCTCTTCGGGCAGGGGTTCGAAGAAGCTATCATTGACGACCCCGGAAAGCAGACCGGGGCGACGCGGGGCAGGCGGTTCGAGCGGGCAGAGGCGCGCATACGGCTTACCACGCTTGGCGATGAGGATTTCTTCTCCCCCGCGTACCCGTTCCAGGAGCCGGGACAGCTGGGTTTTCGCCTCGTGGATACTGACAATCTTTGCTTGCTTAGCTTGCATCTGTTAATTAGTTTAGTCTAATATACGAACTTAGTCAACCATTTAGTTTTGACTTCTCGCCGCAAAAAAATCGCCCTCTCCCCCCGTGAGGGAGGAGAGGGCGCCAAGCTTCCGGGAGGAGGCGGAACGTTTTAGCGCAGCTTCATCGGGTAGATGAAGTGGCTGGTCTGGGACCAGGCGCTCTCGTAGCTCTCGGAGTCAAGAGCGGCTCAACGCGGTTAGTCTGCGGTTGGAGGAGCTTTTCCTTGTCCTCGAGGGCACCTTGGCCTGCGCCCTGCTCGGCCGACGGGCTCTCGCCTGACCTGGTACGACCGCCGCGAATATCCCCTCGGAGAACAAACGCGGAGCGCAACGGATTGGCGGCTCGACCCTCTCCACTCTCGGCGCGGCTCTGCGAGCTCCATTTCCTGCATTGCATCGCCGCGGGATTCTGGAAACGGCGCCACGGTCGGCGCAAGCGCCATGCTGTAGCGGCCAGCGCTTGGTCGTCGTGCAGGGCGGCCAGAGCGGGACGAGCGACATCGCCATCGCGATCGCGGACGGCGCGCGCTCTCTCAACGCACCCCACCCGACGCGAGAATCTGCTTCAGCTCTTCCGTCCAGTTGACCACGGCGCGCAGGTTGCCGCCGTTCGCGCCGCGCCGAAGCATGATGAAGCGGTCGTCGGGCGTGACGTCGTAGTTCGCGATGCTGATGCCCCGACCGAAGTCGTACTCGTCGGCGAAGAGGGCGGTGGGTTTGCCGAAGACCGGCTCGGCGCCTGAGGCGTCGAGGGGCACCGCGACGATGCGCTGGCCGCTGCGGTAGTAGATCTCCCGGTTGCTGCGGCTCCACCGCGCCTGCACGCCACCGCCTTCCGAGACCTGCCACTGCCGATCCAGCGCCGGATAGCGCCGGACGTAGATCTCCGCCTGGCCTGAGGCGTCCGACTGGTAGAGCAGGAAGCGTCCGTCCGGTGACAACTGCGCGCCGCCCTCGTAGGCGGGTGTTTCGATCAGCGGCTTTGGCTCGAAGGCGCCACCGATCGACATCAGGAAAATATCCCCCGACGTCTCGGGCCGGATGCGGACGACGATGACGGAGTCTGGATCGGGCCCCGGTGAGGAGGGGTAGTCGTTGAAGGCCGCGGCGGGCAGGGGGGCCCCGTCGCCGCTGCCGTCGGCGGCGACCCAGAACGGCGAGTTGAACCGCCGGAACACGACGCGGTTCCCGTCGGCGCTCCACGTGGAGAAGTTCGTGCCGAACGCGGCCGCAGTGAGCCGAGCGCGCGTTCCTCGCGCCAGATCGAGCGCCTCGATGACATGGCCACCGCTCTCGACCAGGAGACGGCGCCCGTCGGGCGAGATCCGCGGGTTCGCGTAGCGGCCTGAAGGCAGGTCGAGGGCCAACGCAGCGCCGTCTCGGCCCACCGAGACCACGCGTTTGTCCGTGAAGCCGGCCGGCAGGTACAGCAGGGTCCCAGTGGACGACAGCCTCAATCCCAGGTCGCCGGAGTCGAGCGCTTCCACGGCGCCGGACGGCATGACGGGGACCGCCCCACCGCGCAACGTCGCCGTCGGCGGGTCGAAGGCCGCCGCGAGAACCGCGCCATCCCTCGCGAAGAGCAGATGGCCGGTGGGTGACCACAAGGGGGTCATCGCCCGTTCGACGATCACGGACCGCGGTCCCCCGTCGATCGACACCGCTTCGATTCGCTCCGCACCTGGCTCGGGGGTCAGGCTCGCGAACAGCACGAGGCGCTCCCCCGGCAGCACCACCGGGTGGTCGTGGAGCACTTCCTGGCGGGCGGCATCGAGCACCGTGAGCGCGCGTGGTGCACCGCCCTCCGGCGAGACGATCCACAGGGCGCCACCGCGGGCGAAGACGATGCCAGCCGGGCTCCACAAGAGCCCGCCGCCGAAGTCCGCGCCGGACGTCACGACCTTCCGTTGCTGGTCGGCCAAGGAGACGCGCGTGATCGACCCGCTGGCGGGAATGAACGCCACGCTGCCGCCGTCGGGCGAGAAATCGGCGGAATTGGCGCCGCTGGTGCCGGGTACTTCGCTCGCCTCCGCTCGGTCGAGCCGGCGAACGAACACACGGCGCACGCCGTCTCTCGCGCCGACCATCAACACGGTCCGACCGTCGGGAGAGATCGCAAGCCCCGCGCTCGTCAGGCCAATGGGTTCCACGTCGGGTGGGAACCCGATGTCGAGGTGCATCACGTCACGCGCGGTCGTGTCGAGACCGGTCCGGCCCCAGAGCGTCCAACCGGCCACGAGCACCGCGGCCACGGTCAGCCCCCAGGGCAGCGCGCGCCAGAGCGAGCGCGTTCCTGCGGGCTCGGCACCGCCGGTCATGTCGCGGTCGTCATCCAAGTCCACCAGCGCATCGCCGATGTCGCGCAGGCGCTTCTTCGAGTCGCGCTCCAGACACCGCGCGAGCAGGCGGCGAACGCCCGGTGGCGTCGACGACGGCAGCATCGTCCAGTCGGGCTCGCGCGTGAGGACGGCGGCCAGCGTGTCGCTCAGGGTCTCGCCCCCAAAGACCCTTCGGCCCGCCAGCATCTCGAAGAGCACCACGCCGAACGCCCAGATGTCCGCGCGCTTGTCGATCGCCTTGCCGCGGGCCTGCTCGGGGCTCATGTAGGCCGCGGTGCCGAGGATGACTCCCGACTCGGTCCCGAGGCGCGCCATCGTCGGTGACTGCGAGGGATCGCTCCCGGCCTGTCCCCCGTCACTCTCGTACGCCTTGGCCAGACCGAAATCGAGAATCTTGACGACGCCGTCTTTCGTGACCTTGATGTTGGCGGGCTTGAGGTCGCGATGCACGATGCCCTTCTCGTGCGCCGCTTCGAGACCCTCGACAATCTGCTTCGCGTAGGCGATGGCCTCGTCAACGGGGATCGCCCCGCGCGCGAGCCGCCGAGCGAGGTCGTCGCCTTCGACGAACTCGAGCGCGAGCGCCAGCGCGCCGTTCGTCTCCTCGAGCCCGTAGATCGACGCGATGTGGGGATGATTCAGCGAGGCGAGCACCTGAGCCTCGCGCCGCAGCCGGGCGACGCCGCCTTCATCCTGCGCGAACGCCGCCGGCAACACCTTGATCGCCGCGTCGCGGTTGAGCTTGGTATCGCGGGCACGATAGACCTCGCCCATCCCGCCCGCGCCGATTGGGCCGATGATCTCGTATGGGCCAACGCGTGTGCCGGGGCTCAGTGCCATCGGAGTGGCGGGGATTTCAGTCAGGGACAGCTACCGCGCGGAACAAAAGAGCGTAGTCTCCATCCTCCCAGGCGAGGTCGCGAACGAGTCCGAAGCCCGCGAGCTCCATTTCCGAGACGAGAAGGTCCTTGTCTATGCCGTGCCCATCGCGAGAGGCGGGAACGCCCTCCGGGCGATCCCAACTCCGTTTGGGGCCGAAGTCGACGATCAGGAGCAGGCCGCCGTCTTTCAACGAACGCCTCACGCTCGCCTGCATCGCCGCGGGATCCTGGAAATGGTGATAGACGCGCCGCAGGAGAATTCCGTCGCAGCAAGCCTCGGAGAGTCCCGTCGCCTCCTGCGTTCCCCGCACGACCTCGATGTTTCCGAGCTTCTCCCTGCCGACGCGCTCTTCGATTTTCTTCAGGTCGTCCGGGTCCACCTCGGTCGCGTAGATCCGTCCGCTCTCGCCCACCGTCCGGGCGAGAGCCACGCTGTAGCGGCCGTCGCCCGCGCCTACATCGGCGAAGCTCTCTCCCGGGTCGACGTTCAGGATCTCGATGAGACGCGAGAGCTCCTTCGAGTCGACTTCCTCGTCGGCGGCGAGGATCCCGCAGGCGGAAAGACCGGTGAGAATCAGAACCGAGCAGGCGGCGCGCAGTTTCATGCCGTGCTCCTTCGGCTCATATTCATCCAGGAGGGCGACTTCTCCAAATAGGTCCTGGCCACGAGACCGACCTTCTCGCCGACGCTCAAGCCGAGCCTCCGGCCGAACACCCGATACCCCGAAGCCTCGATGCGCTCGAGCACCCCGTAGTAGACCGAGCCCATGAGGCAGGTGCAGCGCCTCGTGTCGGAGGCGATCATCGAGAGGAGCGGCTCCGCCCGGTGGTAGTAATCGCGGACTCTCTGGACCTGGAACCTCATGAGCTCTCTGAACTCATTCGTCACTCTCTGCGCCTTCAGAGCCTCTTCGCTCACGCCGAATCGCGAAAGCTCGTCCTGGGGGAGGTAGATGCGGTCCTTCCCCAGGTCATCGCCTACGTCTCTCAA
>CAZKNR010000513.1:0-2257 GCA_964553925.1 uncultured Acidobacteriota bacterium | reverse complement strand
GTCTCGACGGATCTTTTCTATCAACTCGCGGCGTTCGCTCTGCTGACGCCGCTCGTGAGCCTCGGGATCCGCTCTCTGGTCTCACTCTCGGGAAGCGCGGTGCTCGCCGATCGCGAGATTCTCCAGTTCGCGCTGCGGCCGATCGGGATCGGGACTCTGGTCGCCGCCGCTGCCGGACGCGTCGCGATCCTGGCGGTCGGCCAGGCGTGCCTCATGGGAATCGTGTTCGGCGCCGCCCGGAGCGCTCGGGTGGCGCCTTTCGCGGCCCTCGCTTGGGGGGCCGCCCGAGCGGGCAAGGTCCTCGCGGTCACGACGCGGCTCGTCGTCCGCGTGCTCGTTCTGTGCGCCCCTTTCCTGGCGCTTTCGTGGAGCGGAGCCGCTCCATTTCTGGCAAGTACCTTCAACGAGTTAGGGCCTAAGTTTTCACCCGACGGTCGCTACGTGGCTTACGTCTCGGACGAATCGGGCCGCTTGGAGGTCTACGTGCGAGCCTACTCGGGTCAAGCCAAGTGGACTGTTTCCCAGGAGGGAGGAAGCGAGCCGTGGTAGCCCCGCGGTGGACACGAGCTCTTCTACCGGCGCGGCGGAGCGGTGAATCAGGTGATTGCGGTGCCCGTCGAGACGGAGGGAAGCTTCAAGATGGGGACCCCGCGAGTCCTCTTCGACGGACCCTACGACATCTCGGGTTTCGGAGACCAGCATTACGACGTATCCCCGGATGGCCGAGAGTTCGCCATGCTGCGCGTGGGCGAAGCCGCACAGGTCGACGTCGTGCTCCATTGGAACGAAGAGCTGAAAGCGCTCGTTCCCGAGCCCTGATCTTTACTCGGGTCCCCATCGCGTCCGCCTGCTCGCTCTCTGTGTACTTGTTCATTGCTCTTACTGAACTATTCGGAATTTCCGAATAGTTCGATCGCCCATCGGCGTCGATGTACATCATCGCTTCAATCCACCCAGTTCTCGATCTTGAGGCCGGGGAACTGCTTAAAGTGGCGCACATTGCGCGTCACAAGTGTGGCGCGATGAGCCAGCGCTATAGATGCGATTAACAGATCCGCCCGCCCGATCTTGCCCTTCTTGCGCAACCGATCGAACTGCGCTATTGCGACATCGTCCATCGGGATTACGACGATCTGTTCCAGGAGTTCCTCCGTTCGCGCCAATAGATATTGCGCCCGAAGCAGATCGGGTCCGCCGTTGGCTTTCATCACGCGGTCCATTCTGCCGCGGAGCAATTCGATTTTTGTGATGATTGTCGTTCCCACGTCGGAGTCGACGAGCTTGCTCAGCCGCGCAGTGACGCGTGGGTGCCCCGCGTGGAGGTGAGACAGGGTATCGGTATCCAGCAAGAACATCGGTGTTACTGGATGGACGATCAGGAGCGAGAAGTGTTCTCGATTTCAGGCCGTTTACGCGCCCGATAGATATCTTTACGCAATCCGGCAAGCGTTCCATCGTCTGCAAGCGCGCCCGCCTGCTGTAGCAGAAGCAACCGGCTGTCTTGCGAGCGCAGCCATTCGTCAATTGCGGCCTTGAGAAACCGCCATGCATCTTCAATCCGGCGGCCGGGAATGTGTCCTTGCGCCGCCTCGCGGGCGATTGTTTCCGGCGTCAGGCGGAGGTAGTCGGCAGCTTCTTCCAATGTCAGAACATCACGCGGCATCGTTTGTTTCATAAAGTCTGGTCCTTATGTATAAGTGTACGTCAGTCTATGCAGAAGCGTTTCAAGCGAGGTGGGGCAAGTATGAGCGCAGCGTTGCAGAACGGTTCCTTTCGTCGGAAAGTCGCATAAGACCCCTTCCGTTTCTGGGCGGCGGGCGGCGCGGGCGGTGTTTCGTCAGGTCTGCCCCTGCGGGTCCGCCCCTGTGCACGAGGACCTGGGTGACCGCGTCCAGCTCCTACGTTACCGGAGTCTCGATCGGGGAATTCGAGTCGCGGGACGAGCCGCAGGCGGCGAGTCCCAGCAGGAACGGGAGAAGAACAGCTCTATGGGCCGACACCGATACACGACAGCATAGACGAGGATGACTGGCTTCATGGGTGCGCCTCCTGCGGCTACTTCGCTTCTTCGAAGACCGCCTTGACCTTGCCCTGCCGGACCGCGCGCTCGAGGGCGTCGTGGTCCTGCTCGTTCTGGTCGGTGTGCCTCCGGGGGCACTTCTCCCGCAGCGCCTTGCCCGCGGCGCACCGCTCCGCCCACGACCGAAGCTTCACACACACGCGCGCATCAGTCGTCGATCCCTCCGAGCAGCAGCCT
>CAZKNR010000512.1:0-3037 GCA_964553925.1 uncultured Acidobacteriota bacterium | reverse complement strand
GGCTCGGTGTCGCCCGGACGCTCTCGCCCGCCCGCTACCGGGGCCCCGCCGCCGCCGCCGCTCTCGAAGAGCTCACGAGCTCGGAAGAGGTTCGCGCCGTCTCGGCCTCGCTGAAGCGGAAGCTCGAAGGCTACGACGCGGTCTCCGCGACCGCCGACGTCATCCTGAGAGAGCTCACAGGTAAGGGGTGAGGAGCCTCGCCCCCCAGCTCCCGGTCGTAGCATTCGACGTTGAACTCGAAGTTGAGCTTGAGGCTCCTCGGATCCCAGTTGGTGGAACCGAAGAACGTCCAGTAGCGCCTGAGCTCGCACCCACGAGAGCGTCGGCTCCCGGGCGCTCCTCCAGCCGCGCTTCGATCTTCGACGAGGCCTGATTCGCGACCGACGGCCACCCTCCCGCCATTCAATTCCGGTGCCGTAGCAAGTTTTTGCGGATCACACGTCTAGCGACCTAGCGGAACTGCTTCTTCACCTTCTCGAGCGACACACTCTTCCCCTTCCGGGCACGTCGAATCATGTCCCAGAATGTTTGCGATCGCTCCAGCAGGTAGTCCTCCAGGTCGTCTTCCGAGATCCCTTGGATCGCCGCCACCGGCCTTCCCCTTCGGGTCACGATGACCACGTCCTTTTCCGCTTCCTTGAGCGCCCGAGAGAAATAGTTCCTAGCCTGGTAAACCGTCATCGTCTTCATGGCTTCCCCTCACGGTAGAACTCCGCGGTTTCCGACTTGTGGAGGATGGCGATCACCGTCACCACCGGGTCGTCGACATCGTAGAAGACGCGATGGTTCCCCGCCCGCATGCGAAACGTCGCCGCCTGTTCTCCTCTCAGCTTCTTGATTCGGCTCCCGGCCGGCCGATCGGGCTCGTGGCTCAAATGTCTCTCCATGGCGTTGATGATTTGAACGGCATGGAATCGTTTCAACTTCTTTAGCTGCCTGAGAGCCGTCGGCGTAAGCCGAACCTCAAACATAGCATAATTGTGCTATACGCTCTCGATGGGAGCAAGACACGCAGGCGCCGAACTGCCACGACGCACCGCCCCTTCGATTCCGGTGCGACGATCAGCGCCGCACGCCTGACTGTTTGCAATCAGGCGTCCCATCGGATACATTTCACATAGCCAACCTAGTTTTTCCATGGTAGAACATGGCGGTCCAGCCGTGTATCGAGCGCCTCGTACACCTCGCCCATGGCGCCGAAGCGAATGGGAGCGCGGATCTCGTAGGGTCCGAGTTGGTGACCGGGCGAGAGAGCAGCTCGTTAATGGGCGGCGGCTTTCGCCAGCTCCCGCTTCAGCTCCTCCGTCCAGTTGAGGATGATGCGCAAATGGCCGCCCTGCGCGTCGCGGCGCAGCATGAGGAAGCGGCCTTCGGGTGTCACGTCGTAGTTCGGGATGGTGGCGCCCGTTCCAAGGTTGTACTCGTCCCTGAAGAGCGCCAGGGGCTTTCCCATCACGGGCACGCTCGCCCTTCCGTCGAAGGGAACGGCCATCAGGGTGGGGCCGCCGCGATAGTGGATCTCGCGACCGGTCGCGCTCCAGCGCAGCTGGTTGCCTCCGCCTTCCGAGACTTGCCACTGACGGTCGAGCTCGGGGAACGGGCGGACGTGGATCTCGAACCGGCCCGATTCGCTCGACACGTACGCGAGCCAGCGGCCGTCCGGCGACAACTGCCCCCCGCCCTCGGGGCTCCGGGTCGAGACGAGCGGCCGAGGAGCGAAAGCCCCGCTCAGCGACAGGAGAAACACGTCTCCCGCCGTCTCGGGCTGGATGCGGGTGACGAGGACGGAGTCCGAATCGGGTCCGGGACCCGTGGGGTAGTCGTTGAGGACGGCCCCCTTCAACTCGCCCTGCTGGCCGCTGCCGTCGGCGGACATCCAGACCAGCGAGGGGATCCGTCGATAGACGATGCGGCTTCCGTCCCGGTTCCAGACGGACCAGGCGGTGCCGAGGGCCGCGGCCGTCAAAGGCGCCCGGGTGCCGCGTTCCAGGTTCAGGGTCTCGAGGTGGGTGAACTCGCTCTCGACCATCACGCGGTGGCCGTCCGGCGAGAGCCGCGG
This sequence comes from uncultured Acidobacteriota bacterium, assembly GCA_964553925.1. Classification (GTDB taxonomy): domain Bacteria; phylum Acidobacteriota; class Vicinamibacteria; order Marinacidobacterales; family SMYC01; genus DAISKN01. The sequence continues at coordinate 978 of CAZKNR010000512.1, read as the reverse complement.
ATTGAGGTAGTGCCCGGGCGGCAGATCGAGAATGAGGGCGGAGCCGTCGCGCGCGACCGAGACGAGGCGCTGTTGATGGAAATCCCGCGGCATGAAGAGGAGGGTGCCGTTCGCCGCCAGCCGCATTCCCAGGGCGCCGCTCTGCGACCTTCCCACGAGCCCCGGTGGTAGGACCGGGGTCGCGGCGCCCCGCACCCGGACAGCTTCCTCGTCGAAGGCCGTCGCCAGCACGGCGCCGTCGCGCGCGAAAAGGAGATGCCCGGTGGGCGACCACAGCGGCGTCGTCGCCCGCTCCACCACTACATTTCGATCGCGCCCGTCGACGGACACGGCCTCGATGCGCTCCGTTCCCGGCTCCGTGGTGAGGCTCGAGAAGAGAATCGTGCGGCCTTCCGGGAGGAAGAGCGGTTCCGTGTGCAGGATCTCGTGGCGAGAGGCGTCGAGAGCGGTGAGAGAGCGCGGCTCTCCGCCTCCGGAGGGTGCGATCCACAAGGCGCCGTTGCGCGCGAAGACGATGCCCGCCTCTCCCCAAGCGAGTACGCCCGACGTGTCGGCGTTCGACGCTACGACCGTCCTCTGTCGATCGGCGAGGGAGAGGGTGGCGACCCCGCCGTTTGTGCCGAGGAAAGCGACCCTCGTGCTGTCGGGCGAGAACGTGACGCCGTTCAGGCCGGGTAGGGTGATCTCGAGGACCTCCGCACTCTCGAGCGGGCGCACGAACAGCGAGCGCGCTCCGTTCTTCACCCCCACCATCGCCACGAGCCGCCCGTCAGGTGAGAGTGCAAAGCCGCTATCGTAGTAAGGGACCGGTTCGACGTCCGCGGGGAAAGCCACGTCGAACTGCTGGACCTGGAGCGGCCCCGCGTCCGGAGCGCTTCGCACCCGCAGCGCCCACGCCGCCGCGAACGTCGCGGCCCCGGCCAGAAGCCACGGCGCCAGGCGAGCGAACGGTAACCGCCGCGACGCTTCCGCGATGGT
>CAZKNR010000511.1:0-2629 GCA_964553925.1 uncultured Acidobacteriota bacterium | reverse complement strand
CTTCGCAAGTATGTGAAACGGCATTCGCGCAGGGCGTGACCATGATGCCGAGCGCAAACTCCTACGCGATCTCGGAACGATTGGCCGAGGTGGCGATCTTCGGAACTCTTGCCGAAGGCTATCGCACATGCGGTCACGCCGGCTGTCACTGCCTGGGGCCAGGACCCAAGCATGGTCCGCACCTCAACGTGGGCTATCGCGGCGAAGACGGCAAGACTACGGGCTACTATGTGCCCCAAGCGGCACAGCGGGCCACGCGCCAAGGCACGGCCGCCTGGGCAAAGCTGCAGCAGCGCCTGCGAAAGCTCGCCGACCTCAACAAGCAGCGCATTCTGAAGGAAGCGCGCGAAAGCCGTAGCCGTTGAGCTAAGGCTCGCGCCAAACGACTGTTTTGCGCTCGCGACGCCAAACGGATTCTTGCAACAGCCTTTAGCAGCTAGAAGGACCCAAAGCGGACGCGAGAGCACAGGCTCGAAAAAGAGCGCGGGAAAATCTCGTCCGGACGAGATTTTGAAAAAGGAACCCGAAGAATCGCGATACGTCTCGTCCGAGGTTCGTGAGCGGGTCCACGCACGAGCTACTTGCGGGTTCTGTGTCGCCGCACGATCGCCTCCGGGCAGAACAAGTCTATGGGGCGAAACTCATTCAGGCGAAGATCGACGAGGCCAGGCGCGAGAAGGGTAGCGCCACGACTTCATCGGGATGTTCGCCAGGCTCCAGGGTCACGAAGGTCCTCACTTCCGGACTGATTTCGAGCTGCATCGCACCCAAATGTCTACCGAGTCGATGGGTGCCGAGGGAGGCGCCCTGAAATTCGAGACTCCCCGCTCCGCAAATGTGAGCTTTTCCTTCCGACCTCCGACCTGTACAATCGGGAGTAAGCCTGCTCGCCTGCTACGTTCCCGCGCGAAGAGCGGCGTCTCTCCATCCAGCGATTGCCCTTCGGAGCGAGTAGCGAACGGCGCGCCTACAGATTGCCGCGCTTCATCTCCTCCAGCAGATGGTCCGTGGAGCGTATGGCGAGTGCCATGATCGTGAGCGTGGGGTTCTGACATCCGCCCGAGGGGAATCCGGAGGCGTCCATGACGAGCAGGTTCGAGACGTCGTGCGTCTGCTGGAACGAGTTGAGGACCGACGCCTTCGGATCGATACCCATGCGGGCACCGCCCATCTCGTGGATCCCGAAGCCCGGCACCCGGTCGGGCACCATGAACGGCCGTATGTTCTTGGCGCCGGCGGCGTCGAGCATCTCGGCGGCCGACTCCGCCATGTCGGGGATCATCGCCATTTCGTTCTGGCCCCACGTCATGTGGATACGCAGCACCGGGATGCCGAAGACGTCGACGGTTTCCGGGTCGAGCTCCAGGAAGTTCGTTGCGTAGGGGAGGCACTCGCCGAACCCGCTCAGCCGGACCGAGACGACGGGATCGCGGAGCGCCGCCTTCCACGCATCTCCAAACCCCGGCGCGGCAAAGTTGAAATCGGTGCTGCCTCCGCCCTGGTATCCGAATCCCCTGAGGAAGCGTTTGCTCCTGGGACCCTTCATGGTGTTCCGGAAGCGGATTCCGTAAAGCCCGTTCGGGCGCCGGGGACGGTCGAGGGTGGCCTTGTCCTCGAGGTCGGGGAACTCACCGCCCGCCCCGCCCGCGACCCACAGATGATCCATCAAGTATCGCCCGAGGACACCGCTCGAGTTCGCGAGACCCTCGGGCCGCTGCCGGGTCTTCGAGTTGAGGAGGATCCTCACGGACTCGAGAGCTTGAGCGCAGAGCACGACGACGCGGCCGCGCAATTCCTTCGTCTCACGACTCACGCGATCGACGTAGCGAACGCCGGTGGCACGACGATGGTCGGAGTCCATCAGCACCTGGTAGACCATGGCGTCGGTCACGAGCGTACAGTTGCCGGTTGCGACGGCGTCGGCCACGGTAGTGAACGCGGCGTTGAAGTAAGAGTGCGTGGCGCAACCCCGCTCGCACGGTCCGCAGTAGTGACATGCGGCTCGACCGTTGAGAGGAGTGGTCAGGATCGCCGTGCGCCCGATGGTGACCGTCCGGCCGAAGGTTGCTTTGGCCGCGTCGCGCACGCGCTTTTCCCCGCAGGTCATCGACATCGGTGGAAGGAACTGGCCGTCGGGAAGCTCGGGGGTCCCCTCCGCCTGGCCGCTCACGCCGATGTACCGCTCGACGACGTCGTAGTAGGGCGCGAGGTCGTCGTAGGAGAGGGGCCAATCCTCGCCCGCCCCGTCGAAAGAGCGGCCCTTGAGGTCCTGCTGGCTCATTCGATAGCTCTGTCGGCCCCATACGTTGGTGCGGCCGCCAACGAGCCGCGTCCGCCCCTGCCAGCTGAAGGGCTTGTCGCTCGGCGTCGTGTACGGTTCGTCCAGGTCGTTGACGAACCAATGAGCGTTGTACTCGGTACAGGCGTAGCAATCGGTTTGCCGGGGGCGCGTCCGGCGGAGAAGCTCGCGCGAGAGATTCGCGTAGGGGAGATTGAAGGGCTGCTTGTGCTCGTAGGTCTCGTTCTTGCCGTGAGCGCGTCCGGCTTCGACGAGCGCGACTTTGACCCCGGCTTCCGCGAGCTGCTTCGCCGCCCATCCGCCCGAAGCCCCCGAGCCCACGACCACGAC
>CAZKNR010000510.1:0-9958 GCA_964553925.1 uncultured Acidobacteriota bacterium | reverse complement strand
TTCCGGCTGCGTCCGGGCCTGGACCTCGATATGAATCAAGACCACCTCCGGCTCACCCGCGTGGGTCTGAAACTCGGCGACGATGTCGGCCTCACGCTTGAGCCCGTCGGGGACGTCCGCGAAGAGCTCCTTGTCCAGAAGCCGCAGGGTCTCGAAATTCAGGCGAGAGGCGACTTCCGGGTAGAAGAGCTCGAGGAACTCCCTGAGGAGCTTGCCGATGACGGTCTTGAAGAGCTGATCGTGGCGCATTTCTTCCTCGGATTGAGAGACGAGAAAACGGCCGTCGACCTCCCTGGGCGTAACATTTTTCCTCCAATCCCTCATCGTTCACTGATGACCTCCCCCGGCTGGGCGAAGTTCCCGGAGTGGTGACCCCGTGGTTACCGTCGCCTCACCGGGCTCTTCTCGGGGGGGACGGCGACCTACGTCACCAACGAAGAGGTCAGTACCGGAGGCGATGCTCGGAGCCTCGGCTTCTATACCGAGGACACGCTCACGTTCCGTGACAGGCTGACGCTAACCTCGGACGCCGGTTCGACTGCGGCCGCCTCACGAGCCCGGACCTCAACCGGATCGGAACGAAGAGATGCTTGTCGAAGTCGCCAACTGCGGATGTCGGATAGATAGGTATGAGCTTGTCTCGTGCTCATCTAATCTAATCATATTCGTCGCTTGCGTCGTGCGGGCGGCGTGGCCGGCTGGATGGCTCTCCTCGCGTTCGCTAGAATCATCCCGACGTTGGGGACGGGTGCCGCGGTTCGACCTCCGACCCGACCGCAGACTCTCGCTTCGAGTGAGAGTAGCGTCCGACCGCTGCGAGAGGAGTACATGGCTGCCAAAAGGATTGCGTGCGCATCGATCGTCACAGAGGGCGCCGCTCTGGGACTACGCCCTTCTCCCCGGACCCCTCGCGCTCTACGGAATGAGGTGGGTTCATGGTGAAATCTCTCGCCCTCTTCATTCTTGCCACGAGCGTCGCCCAAAGCCCGTCGGATTGGCAGAAGGTCCTCGAGGCGGCGAAACGAGAGGGCAAGGTCGTCCTCTACAGCGCTCTCGTAGGGGCGCCGTCGACGGAAAGAGTCGCGGAGGCCTTCGAGGCGAAGTACGGGATTGTCGTCGAGACGCTCGAGGCGCGGGCGAGCGAGCTTCTGGAGCGCGTGCGCACCGAGCAGGCTTCTGGGCGGTCGCTCGGCGACGTCTCCTACAACGGCTCGACCGCGACGGAGAGGCAGATGCTCGACTCCGTCTTCGTCCCCCACGGCGGACTTCCGAGCGCGTCTCGTCTCGATGCTACGTTCACGAGCGACGGCACGAGAGCTCCGGCATTCGTCATTCACTTCGGAATCCTCGTCAACACGGAGCTGGTGAAGCCACCGGACGAGCCCAAGAGCTGGAAGGATCTACTCCTCCCCCGATGGAAAGGACAAATCCTCGCGGACGACGTGCACCCCGTCGGGAGCGGTAGCCTCTTCTTCCAGGCGACGTACGGGAAGCTCGGGCGCGAGTTCCACGAAAAACTCGCGGCCCAGGACCCGAGCTTCACCCGCGACCCCCGCGGGAGCCAACGGCGCGTCGCGCGGGGGGAGTACCCGATCTTCCTCCCCTCGAGCCTCGCGGCGATGAAGGAGCTCGAGGGACTGCCGCTCAAGACCGTCGTCCCTTCGGAAGGTGCGGTCTACGTTCTCTACCAGACGGCGGTCTTCAAGAACGCCCCTCATCCCAACGCGGCGCGCCTCTTCATGGATTTCCTCTTGAGCGATGAAGCGCAGGCGATCTACGCCGAGGACGGTTATGGTCCGGTAGTGGAAGCGGCCCAGAGGAAGACCTCTCGTCCGCCGCTCCTCGGCACTTCCGATCTCGCGACGATGGTCGAGATGGCTCGTCTCGCGCGGGAGATCTACAAGTAACGTGGCCGCGGTTCGTCTCTCGGGAGTGAGCAAGAGCTTCGGCTCCGTTCGCGCAGTCGACGGAGTCACCCTCGACGCCGAGGAGGGTAAGTTCCTCACGCTCCTCGGACCGAGCGGCTGTGGAAAGACCACGACGCTGCGGATGATCGCCGGTCTCGAGCAGAACGACAGCGGTCGGATCCAGATCGGTGAGCGGGTGATGAGCAGCCCGGAGCAAAGGGTGTTCGTGCCCCCTGAGCGGCGCAATATCGGCATGGTGTTCCAGTCCTACGCGATCTGGCCCCACATGTCGGTCTTCGACAACGTCGCCTATCCGCTCCGGATCCGGAAGCGTCCGGCGGACGAGATCCGGCGGCGCGTCGGCGAGACGCTCGAGCTTGTCTCGATGAACGGACTCTCGGACAGGCAGGCGACGGCGCTCAGCGGAGGGCAACAACAGAGGGTAGCCATTGCGCGCGCGCTCGTCTTCGAGCCTTCGATTCTCCTGATGGACGAGCCCCTCTCGAACCTCGACGCCCAGCTCCGGGAGCAGATGCGCGTTCAGCTCCGTGAGCTGCAGCAGCGGCTCGGAATCACGACGGTATACGTCACCCACGATCAAGAAGAGGCCATGGTCCTCGCCGACACGATCGCGGTGCTGCACGAGGGTCGACTCGTTCAGCTCGGGCCGCCGGAGGAGGTCTATCATCGGCCGGCGAGCCGCACCGTCGCCGCGTTTTTTGGAGCTCCGAACCTCCTGGCGGGCCGGGTTACGGACGTCCGGCGGGAGAACGTGAAGACGCTCGCTCGCATCGACGGCGCGGGCTGGGAGGGCTGGTGCCTGTCGCCTTCCGACGTTCGCGCGGGCGAAGAGGTGACCGCGGTCGTTCGGCCCGAAGCGATCGAGATGAGTCGTGAGCCCCGGTCGTCGTCCAGTACGGACATCGTGTGGAGCGGCCGGATCCACGAGTGCTTCTTTCGTGGAAGTCGCCGCTTCTTCGCGGTTGCCGTGGGCGAGAGCCTGTTTCACGTCGACGGGCCGCCCGATCGAAAGTTCTCCGAGGGCGAAAGCGTTTCCCTCAGCGTGTCATCGGAAAACACCTGGGTCGTTCGATGACCGGCGGGGAGATTCTGGTGGCCTCCCTCGTCCGCGAAGGGGTCGAGGTCGTTTTCGGCCTTCCCGGAGTCCAGGTCTACGGCGTCGTGGCGGCGCTTCGGGACGAGCCGCGAGTCCGGTTCATCGCGACGCGCCACGAGCAGGCGACGACCTACATGGCGGACGGCTACTCTCGCGCCGGCGGGAGAGTGGGCGTGGCTCTCGTCGTCCCGGGGCCGGGACTCTTCAACGCCGCGTCCGGTCTCGCGACCGCCTACGCCTGTTCGTCGCCCGTGCTCCTCATCGTGGGGCAAGTCCCGCGGGCTTTCATCGATAAAGGCGTCGGGCAGGTGCACGAGGTCGTAAAGCAGCTCGAAGCGGTCCGAGCCGTGACGAAGTGGCGCAAACGCGTGCTCGATGTCTCGAAGTTACCCTCCGCTGTCCGTGATGCGTTCCATACACTTCGCAGCGGTCGTCCGCGGCCCGTCGCGATCGAGATGCCGCCGGAAGTGATGGAAGAGGAGGGAGTCGCGGAGCTCCTCGATCCGTTCCCGGTGAAGCGGGTCGTTCCGAGTGCTTCCGATCTGGATCGAGCCGCCGAGATCCTCATGGCATCGGCGAATCCGGTGATCTACGCCGGCGGAGGAGTCCATACCTCGGGCGCCCACGAAGCGCTGCGCGACCTCGCCGGACGTTTCGAGGCGGGAGTCATCCAGTCGACGGAGGGGAAAGGGAGCGTCAGCGACGAGAGCGATCTGTCTCTCGGAGCGGTGCTCTGGCCCGACGGACCTCTCCGCCGCCTCTTCGCCTCCGCGGACGTCATCCTCGCCGTCGGCACGAGGCTAGCTCTTGCGAGACCGCGCCCGGAGCAGCAGGTCATCCAGATCGAGATCGATCCCGCCGAGATGGGCCGCAATCATATGAAGACGTTTCCTCTTCTCGGGGACGCGAAGGCGACGCTCGAAGAGCTCCTCGTTCGTTTGCCGCCTCGAGAGTCGAGAAAGTCCGAGCGGGAGCGCCTGCGCGCTGAGGTCGCCGCGACCGCCGACCAGGAACCGCAGGCGACGATCGTGAAGAGCCTGCGCGCAGCCGCTCCCAAGGACACGATCCTCGTCCCCGACATGACCCAGATCGGGTACTACTCCCGCCCGTTCTGGCCGGTGTACGAAGAGCGCACCTATCTCTCGTCCTCCTACTCACAAAACCTGGGCTTCGCCTATCCGACGGCGCTTGGCGCCAAAGTCGCGCGGCCCGACCGGCCGGTCCTCGCGCTCTGCGGGGATGGGGGATTTCTGTACAACGCGCAGGAGCTCGCGACCGCGGTCCAGTACGGAATTCACGTGGTGGTCGTGGTCTTCAACGACCAATCCTACGGAAACGTCGCCCGCGACATGGACGAAAGCTTCGGCGGGAGCTACGGTGCGGAGCTCGAGAACCCCGACTTTGTGAAGCTCGCCGAGGCCTACGGCGTCCGGGGCTCGCGCGTGACGACCGCGGAGGAGCTGGGCGAGAGCGTTCGCGAGGCGCTCGGGCAGGATCGCTCGGCTCTCATCGAGATGCCCGTCGGCCGCATGTCCGCCCCGAGGTTTTTTCCGAATCTGGCCCCGAAGGGAGTTCTGGGACCGGCGAACCCATCGTCTTCAGGCGATGGAGCGGCGCGCTCAGCCTTTTGATGGCAGCAGTCGAAGTTCCGAAGCCCGTCCGGGAATACCGATTTGTAGCGAACCTCCGTGAGGACGATCAGCCTGCGTTTCGGGAGGCCCTGGTCGACCTCGCAAATGGCTTCACCGAGATCGGCACCAGCCCGGGAACGCGCTACATCGTCGGATTGAGGGGACGCGGCACCAGGCAGCGGCTCCAGCGGCTTCTGGCGGAGTGGGCGCCCAGAGCTCGCCAAGGCAAGATCGACCTTGAGAATTGCTCGACCGCTGCGGATCGAGACGAGATCTACTTCCTCCTGCCGCTTCAGCGGAACCCGGACCCGGCCGGAGGGCCGCGGCGTCCCCTATTCACGAATGAGCAGTTGGCGGGCTTCCGGGACGAACTGGCCCGGCGATTCTATTTCCGCCCCGAGATGGTCCGGGTCTACGGAGAATGGAGGAACGACACCGGGCAGCTGATCCCCGACTACTTGCTCCTCATCCGTGTGCCGCGGCGTGGTCGCGGGTCGCTCGCGGCCGTGCGGCGGTTCATCCGTCGCGAGGTTCTTGCGACCCAAGGCTGGGACCAGGACTACGTCTACTTGTCGAGCCGCTGGCTAGGGGAGTTCGTGCCCGGGGCCTGAGGAGCGGGGTAGGTTGTGCACGCGATATTTAAAGTTGCGTTTACACAACCGCCGACGTATACTCACGGTGGGCGTGCGGAAGGCCTCGCCCCTACAGTGAGGACGACCATGGCCAAGGCATATGTGATGCTGACGGGTGAGAAGATCGATCTCTCGGGCCTGACGGCCGAGGAGAAGATGTTCCTCGGACAGGTGGTTAAGGCCTACGAGGCCGCGGAAGTCTATCCGAATTGCGTCAACCGGGTCAACGCCCCTGGCTCGGCTGCCCTCGGCGGCGGTCAGTGGGTCACCGAGAAGGTCGCCCGCACCCCCCTCTACCGGGTCTGTCAGGATCTCGCTGACCGGCTGGGGATCGCCCAGGGGTTCCTTGCCGTCGGGAAGAACAGCTCCGCGGAGCGGCCAACCTTCGTCGACGCTGCCACTGAGTCGGACATCGACTCCTGCGAGGAAGCCGCCCAGCGGATCGGCGTGACCGCAGAGGCCATTCGGAAGGCGATCCGTGAGAGGCGCCTCCCCGCACGGCAAGTGGGGCGGACCTACCTGGTCGACCGGAAGGCCGTCGATGCCTACGCCGCAAGGTCGGGACGGGCGGTCAGTCCGGCGCGTGGTGCGAACGGACTGGGCCCGCGAGGAGCTGTCCTCAAGACACCGAAGCCACGTCGCTCGACCCACGGGACCCGCTGACGGCTCGCGATCCTCGGGGGCCGTGTTCTCGGTTTACGGCGCGGGGCCTTCGATCGTTGCCGTTTTCGTTCATGTAAACCAGGCGAAGGGCTGGAGAATACTGTTGGCGACCATCAGGAACCGCGGCCTTCTGACCAGCGACGCGTGGCGCCAAAGTCGCGCGACCTGACCGGCCGGTCCTCGCGCTCTGCGAGGACGGGGGATAAGGGCAATAAGCTTCGACAGGCGAAAGGTCCACTCCGATGTCAGAACCCTCCGCATACAGCACGACGCGGAGACCGCTCATGGACACCCGGGAACCCCCGCCTACGTTCCGCGGACAGCCCGCCCGCGTCACGACGGGTCGGGATCCTGCGGGACACATAGAGGGGATCTCTCGGATGCGGGGCTCCTGCGGGGTATCGACACCACCGTCCCTCGAGACTGGGATCGGGTGTGGGGAGGACCTCAAGGGTATCGAAGGAGAGCGATACTTTCCGAAGGTCAGATAGGAGGGCCCGCCTTACGTAGGGTCAGGTTGATCCGGTACGCGCCCAGCAAGGGGTGATGCCCCTCCTCGAGCGGCAGGACGCCGTGATAGCGAAGGCGGGCAGGGCCGCCCCAGACCACAACGTCGCCGTGCGAAAGAGGCAATCGACGTGGACGGTCGGCGCGATCGAGGCCTCCGAAGAGAAACACCGCGGGGAGGCCGAGCGACACCGAGACGATCGGGGCCTCGAAGTCCTGCTCGTTCTTGTCCTGGTGCAGCGACAACCGCGCCCCGGGTTCGTACCGATTGATGAGGCACCCGTCCGGCGCGAACCCGTCGAAGCCCGCCCTCGCCGCCGCCCGAGCGGCGAGATCGGCGAAGACGACCGGCATCGCCGGCCAGTTGCGTCCACTCTCCGGGTCGCGAGGATCGTAGCGGTAGCCGGTGCGATCGGTCACCCAGCCGGCGGCCCCGCAGTTGGTCATCGCAACCGACATCCGATGACCGCCGGGTGTCGACATGTGACGAAATGGCGCGAGCTCAGAGATCCGCTCCAAGGCGGTGACGAGCGGTCCTTCCAAGGGACGCGCGAACCCGGAAAGGAGCATCGCGCCCGGTGCGAGCGCCACGTCCCTTACCTCATCCGCGAACAAGCTCGCGATCATTTCGCGTCGTGAAAGATCACACCGAGAGTGTGACGCCGGCCGGCCCTCACCTCGCTTACCCCGTGCCGCATATGGACCCGATGGGTTCCACGGGCCCCCTGAACCGGGCGATGGTGCACGGCGAAGAGGACGCCGTCACCGCGGCGGAGCGGCACCACCGCGGCCCGCGACTGCATTCGCGGCCGTTGTTCCGTCAACACGATCTCGCCGCCGGTGAAATCCTTCTCCGGCTCGGAGAGCAAGAACGCCGCCTGCAGCGGAAAGACGTGCTCGCCGTACAGATCCTGGTGCAGCGCGTTGAAGTCGCCCGCACCGTACCGCAGCAAGAGCGGCGTCGGTCGCGTTTGTCCGGCCTCGTGGCACCGCTCGAGGAACTCGGAGTGCTGCTGCGGGTAGCGCACCTCGAGGCGCATCGCTTCGTTCCACCGGTTGGCAATCGGCGCGAGTTGGGGATACAGCGCCGCGCGCAAAGCCACGATGATGTCCGGGAGCGGGCAGCTGAAGTATTTGTACTCGCCGCGCCCAAAGCCGTGCCGCGCCATGACGACGCGGCTGCGAAAAGCGGTGTCGTCGTCGTAAAGGCCGGTAATCGCCCGGCATTCTTCGGCGCCGAGAAACCGCTCGATCGTCGCCCAGCCGCGACCATCGAGGTGGGCCGCCGCCTTCGTCCAATCGATTGCGTCGACACGTTCGGCGATGCCCTTCTCCCGCGCCGGTGCCGCAACCGCGAGAGAGCTCATGCCGCGCCTTCCCTCTTCAGCAGTGCTCGTTTTCGATCGACCCCCCAGCGGTAGCCGGAGAGCGCGCCATCCTGCCTCACGACGCGATGGCAGGGGATGGCGACGGCGAGCGGATTCGCGGCGCAGGCGTGCGCGACCGCCCGTCCGGCTCTCGGAGCGCCAATCGAAGCCGCTATCTGCGAGTAGCTGGCCGTCGATCCCGACGGAATCTCGATCAGCGCCTGCCACACACGCTGCTGGAACGCCGTCCCTCGTATGTCGAGCGGCAAGTCCAGCCCGAGAGCGGGTGCTTCGACGAAGCCTACGACCCTGGCCACGATCCTTTCGAACGCTTCGTCGCCGCCCAAAAGTGTGGCGCGGGGGAACCGGTCCTGGAGGTCGCGCACCAGGGCTTCGGGCTCATCCCCGAGCAGTATGGCGCAGACCCCTTTCGAGCTCTTCGCCACCAGAATCGAACCGAGCGAGCATTCGCCGACGGCGAAGTGAATCTCCGCGTGCAGGCCGCCGGCACGGTATACGGTTGGGGTCATGCCCAGCATCTGGTCGGTCGAGGCGTAGAAGCGCCCGCTCGAGTTGAAACCGGCATCGTAGATGGCGTCGGTTACGGTCGCGCTCTTTCGAAGCTCGTCGCGCACCCGGCTCGTTCGGTGCGAAGCACCGTACTCCCTGGGCGTGAGGCCGGTGACTCCCTTGAAGACCCGATGAAAGTGATGAAGGCTGAGGCCCGCCCGCTTCGCGAGGGCTGCAAGACTCGGCATCGAATCGCTGCCCTCGATCGCGCGACAGACGTCTGCGACCGTCGCCGCATACCGCTCGGCGAGAGGAGGCTCCCCGGGCTTGCAGCGCTTGCAAGGGCGGAAGCCCGCCCGCTCGGCGTCGTCGCGGGTGAGGTGGAAACCGACGTTCTCCGGGTTCGGAAGCCGCGCCCCGCACGAGGGCCGGCAGTAGACCCCCGTCGTTTTCACCGAGTAGTAGAACGTGCCGTCCGCCTCGCGCTCGCGGGCGACGACCGCCTTCCATCGCGGGTCGTTCTGAATTGGCTCGATCGAAGAGCTCGCGTGCATCCGTTCCGTGCTCATTGCATTCATCTTGGCCTCCTGCGACCGTCCGAAGCGTCGATTCATTATGGCACCCGTCTGGATGGCCGGCACTCCGCGTCTTGCTTTTGAATTCTGACCCGGTCTCGGGGTGACGACCGGGATCGAAACCCGTACACTGATGGTATCCACGAAAACTCCTCGGCGAGGTCGTGATTTCGGCACGATTGGGTGCGGCGCCGCCTCGAGCGTTCCGGCCAGGCGGGCCGCCGTATGTCGGCGGCCGGCGATCTTCCGGGAAGCTTCGCGAAGCTTCCGGCGGACCCGAACTGGAAGGAGGTCAAGGCGGCGCTGCCGGGAAAGAAGATCGATCCCAAGAAGGCCCCCAAGGTATTCGTGAGTCTCGAGTCGGCGGAGCTCATCTTGCTCGAGGGAAAGCCAAAGTACGAAAAGGTCGAGGGCACCGCGCTCGTCTGGGTGAGCAATACGGAGAGCGACGTCTTCGGCATCGGCAAAGTGGGGGCGATGACGCTCTACTATCTCGTTGCCGGGCGCTGGTTCTCGGCGACGGATTTCACCGGCCCCTGGACGTTCGCGACCACGGCGCTGCCCCCGGACTTCCAGAAGATCCCTCTGGAGCATCCGCGATCCCGCGTCCTCGCCTCCGTTCCGGGAACGCGCCAGGCGGCGGAAGCGATCCTCCTCGCGCAGATCCCGGAAACGGCGCGCGTCAACATCAAGACGTTGAAGGCTCCCGAGGTCTCGTATCAGGGCGAGCCGAAGTTCGTGCCCGAGTCTGGCGCGGCGGAGGTAAAAAGCGCGGTCAACACCGACAAGGACATTTTCAAGATGGGCGACAAGTACTACATGTGCTACAACGGCATCTGGTTCTCCTCGAAGGGTCCGACCGGTCCGTGGGAGGTCGAGACCAACGTTCCCAAGGAGATCTACCAGATTCCCGCGAGCTCCTCGCAGCACCACGTCACCTACGTCACCGTCGAGGACGACGACGACAGCGACGAGTGGGCGACGTTCGCGGTGGTGGCCGGCTATACGGGAATGATGATCGCCTGGGGGTGCGTGGTCTGGGGGAGCGG
>CAZKNR010000509.1:0-3040 GCA_964553925.1 uncultured Acidobacteriota bacterium | reverse complement strand
AGCACCACCCGGCCTTCGTCGAAGCCGATGGCCAGGCCTCTCACCGAGACGGGGATGGGACCCTGCTCCTTGGTCTCGAGCAGCAGGTCGTCGTAGGTGAAACCCGCGGGCGTGAGGAACTTCTGGAAGTGCTCGACGGCGCGGGCGCGGGACGCTCTCGGATGGAGGTCCTCGAGGCGAAGGTCGAGAAGCTCCCGTCGCGAGCATCCGGTGAGGCTCTCCGCCTCTTTGTTTGCGTCGAGACAGAGGCGGTTAACGGCGTCGAAGAGAAAGGTGGCGAGCGGAATCTTCTCGAACGCCGAACGATACTGCCAGCCGGTCGACTCCGGCCGGTCGCCAGGGATCGATTGGAGAGTAGGCTTCGCCACCTTTGCGCGTTTCCGTTCCTTCGCTGCGGGACCTGGGGGAAGTCCTCTATAAACAATAGAATAGCGAACCGGATCGGGGCAGGTCAAGCGGCCCTCGTGCTATACAGGACCATACAGGAAGATGAGACCCGCCGTTGCCCTGACCATCGCCGGATCGGACTCCGGCGGAGGCGCCGGGATCCAGGCCGATCTGAAGACGTTCGCCGCCCACGGGGTCTTTGGAACGAGCGCGGTGACGGCGGTGACCGCGCAGAACACGGTCGCGGTCACCGGAATCGAGGAGCTGTCGCCGGAGCTCGTCGCGCTCCAGATCGACGCCGTGGTGAGCGATATCGGGGTCGATGCCGTCAAGACGGGCATGCTCTCCTCGCGGAGCCTGATCGAGATCGTCGCGCGAAAGCTCGAGGAGCACCGGCTCGAGAAGACGGTGGTCGACCCGGTGATGGTCGCGAAGAGCGGCGCCCGGCTGCTCGATCCCGGAGCAGTCGAAGCCCTCGTGGGCCAGTTGCTGCCGCGAGCGTTCGTGGTGACGCCGAATCTGCCGGAGGCGGAGAGCCACGTCGGCTTTCCCCTCGAGGACGAAGCCTCGATTCTCGAGGCGGCGAAGCGGATCGTCGAAATGGGAGCGAAAGCGGCGCTGGTGAAAGGAGGCCACGGCATGGGCGAGGAGTCGGTCGACGTTCTTTACTACCGCGGGAGCATCCGCCGTTACCGCGCGCCCCGGATCCCGACGAAGAACACCCACGGGACGGGCTGCACGTTCTCGGCGGCGATCGCTGCCCAACTGGCTCTGGGTCGTGAGCTCGAAGAGGCGGTGGAGCGGGCGAAGGGGTACGTTACGCGGGCCATATCGGAGGCGTTCGAGCTGGGAAAGGGCCACGGTCCCTTGAACCACTTCCCCTCGGGAACGAGGGTGGGCTAGGATCGGCTCGATCGGGGGCTTTAGGGCATGTTCGAGATCGTTCAAGACATCCTGGACGTGCGGACCCTCGCCCTCCAGGTGGCGAGCCAGTCCGACGGCGCCATCGTCACCTTCTCCGGAATCGTGCGGGGCACGAACCAGGGAAAGAAAGTGCTGTTCCTCGAGTACGAGGCCTACCCCGAGATGGCGGGGAAGATGATGGAGCGGATCGGCAAAGAGATCCAGGACACCTGGGGACTCTCGAGCGTCCGCATGCAGCACCGCGTCGGCCGTCTGAACGTGGGCGAGACCAGTGTGGTCATCGTCGTGGCGGCGCCCCATCGCGACGACGCCTTCGCCGCCTGCCAGTACGGCATCAACCGGTTGAAACGCATCGTTCCCATCTGGAAAAAGGAAGTCTTCGAGGACGGCGAGGTCTGGGTCGAAGGCCCGGTCGAGACCGTGGAGGTGCCTTGAAAGTCCGCGTGCGCCTCTTCGCCGCGCTTCGGGAAATCGTCGGCCAGGAAGAGGTGGAAGTCGAGCTCTCTCCCGGCACCACGGTGAGCGGGCTCTGGGAAAACCTGGTTTCTCGCAACGAACGGCTGGGCCCCTACGCCAAGTCCATCAACTTCGCCGTCAATCACGACTTCGTCCCCCGCGAGAGGGAGCTCGCGCCGGACGACGAGGTAGCCTTCCTGCCTCCGGTCAGCGGTGGTTGATGGCGCCGGATCGCAAACGGCGCCAGGAAGCCATACTCACCCTCATCCGCGACAAGCCGATCCGCAATCAGAACGAGCTCCTCGAAGCGCTCGAGCGCTCGGGGGTGTCGCTCACGCAGTCGACGCTCTCGCGCGAGCTCAAGACCCTCGGCATCGGAAAGGCCCCCGACGGCCGGGGCGGCTACCGCTACGTCGCCGGAGCCGCGGCCGCGGAAGGTCCGCTCGCGCCGGTCGCCGCCTTCGTGGTGAGCCTCGAGAGCGCCAGGAACTTCATCGTGGTCAAGACCCCGCCGGGAAACGCCATGGGAGTCGCCCGCGCCATCGACGAAGTCGAGTGGCCGGAGATTATGGGCACCATCGCCGGCGACGACACCATCCTCATCATCGGCCGAAGCGACGCCGATGCCCAGGCGGTCGAGAAGCGCCTGCGCGCGGTCAGCGGGCGGTAAGCACCCCTGGTCGTCTCTGTCCGCGATCTCGTCGTACGACTCCGTAACGGAGTTCGGCGGTCGATTTCCGCAGTTACTCGGGGGGAGTAGTCCTGGTCGACCCAGATCCATATCGTCCAGAACTTGGTTCGAGGAGCTGAAGGAACGCGTCCTCGCGCATCCACGCTGAACACCCGCTTTTGCGGGCTCGTCGCGCGGTCGCAGCTGACGCCCCATCGAATTCGTCCGAATCTGCCTTGCTTTTCTACCATAGTCGAATAATTATTCGACTATGCCTGCAAAGGAGTACCGGGTCAGCTTCGCCGAGTGCCGAGAGCTTCTGACCAGCCGGCTGGCCGAGCCCGCACCTGCTCGGATCCAGCTTCTGACCGGGCCGCGGCAAGTCGGAAAGACGTCCCTGCTCCTCGAGCTTGCCGAGCGACACGGAAACGCCGCGATCTACGCGGCTATGGACGGTCCCGAGGCCGTGGTGCCCGGTTTCTGGGAGCGCCTTTGGGTTCGCGCCGATGAGACCGCCACCGCGGAAGGACGGGCGGTCCTCCTCCTCGACGAGGCGCATCTCCTGCCGGACTGGGCCACTCGCCTCAAAGGGGAGTGGGACCG
>CAZKNR010000508.1:0-3267 GCA_964553925.1 uncultured Acidobacteriota bacterium | reverse complement strand
CAAGCATCATAAAGTACTTGCAACGGCACAGGCTAGAGAGCGCCTCCGATGGCTACGCCCAGCGAAAAACTCGCTTCCTCGCTCACCGCCCTTCAGCAACTCCAGGAGGGCGGCCGGCGTGTTTTTCAATCGAAAGAGCTCAGCCGGGTGCACAGGGAGCGTCTGCTCCAGGGCGGTTTTCTCCAGGAGGTCATGAAAGGCTGGATGATTTCATCCAGCCCAAGCGCCCGCCAGGGAGACAGCACGCCATGGTACGCGTCATTCTGGGAGTTTTGCGCCCGGTATTGCGAGGAGCGCTTCGGAGACAAATGGCATTTCTCACCCGAGCAGTCGCTTCTGCTGCACGCCGAGAACACCGTCATTCCCGCTCAGGCAGTCATCAACAGCCCGAAGGGCACCAACAACAAGATCGATCTGCTGTTCGGCACCTCGATTTACGATCTCAAAGAAGCCCAGATGCCACCTGCTGCGGATCTCACCGTTCGAGACCGACTGCGGCTCTTCGCGCCCGCCGCCGCGCTCGTGAGAGTCTCGGAGGCCTTCTTCAAGCGCAATCCTGTTGAAACCCAGGTCGTGCTCACGAGCATCCGTGATGCTTCGGAACTGCTTCGGCGCCTTCTAGACGGAGGACATTCGGTCGTCGCCGGCCGGCTGGCAGGGACATTCAGGCGCGCCGGTCGCCCTGACATCGCCGGCGAGATTGCTGCCGCGATGAAGTCTGCAGGCTACGCCGTCCGGGAAACGACTCCCTCCTCGCCCGAGCAGCCGCTCCGTGTCCTGTCTGCCGCAGCACCGCCGATTGTCGGGCGGATACAGGCCATGTGGGATTCCATGCGGGGGAAGGTCGTTGAAATCGTTCCTAAGGCGCCAGGCCTGCCGGAGAACAAGAGCGCCTATATGCGCTTTATCGAGGACATATATCGCAGTGATGCCTATCATTCACTGTCCATCGAGGGATACACCGTCTCTCCGGAGCTGATCGAACGCGTGAGGGCGGGAAACTGGGACCCGGACAACTACCACGCTGACCGGCAAAGCCGTGAGGCCCTCGCGGCCCGCGGGTATTGGCAGGCGTTTCAGGTTGTGAAGAGCGATGTCGCGGAGATCATCGCCGGAGCCGATCCGGGGAGCCTCATCCGTAGGAAGCACGGGGAATGGTATCGCGAGCTCTTTCAGCCCTCGGTGGCAGCCGGTCTCATCGCTCCGGGCGCTCTCGCCGGTTACCGTAACGATGCGGTCTATTTGCGCACGTCGCGGTACGTTCCGCCGCGTTGGGAAGCGGTGCGCGATGCGATGCCCGCTCTGTTCGATCTGCTGGAAAACGAACCGGACGCCGGCGTGCGCGCCGTCCTCGGCCACTGGATGTTCGGTTACGTTCATCCATATCCTGATGGAAATGGCAGGATGGCCCGTTTCCTGATGAATGCCATGCTCGCGTCCGGAGGCTATCCCTGGACGGTCATCCGCGTCGAAGACCGCGCGCCCTATCTGACGGCGCTGGACAGCGCCAGCATGGACCTCGAGATCGGTCCGTTCGCGCGCTTCGTAGCGGAGCGTGTTCGGTGGTCGATGGAGCAGGTCGTCGTCTGACATAGCGACCCCTGAGCTCGAGCGCGGGATAGCTATGTTGCCTGCGAGCTACCGTCCGCTGAGGGCGTGGGCTTTGCGCCCGCCGCGCTCGGTTTTCGTTCCCTGTAGCTCGTTCGCGAGGAGAACCTTGGCAAGCTCGACGGCCCGATGCGCGAGCTCTCTCGCTCCCTGATGAAGCTCTTCGTTCTCGCGAACCTCGGCCACGTTCCTCTCCATGTCCTCCGCCGACCAGCCGCGGGAGTGGGCGATGAACGGGAACTGGGGAAACTGAAAGCCGAGCTCGGCGAAGAACATGAGCGCGTGGCCCGCGACCGCCTGGACGTTGTCCTGCCCGCCGGTGATGACGAACGAAGCCACTTTGTTCCGGATGAGGACGCGGTTTCGGATCGTGACCTGGTTCTGAACGCAGTTGAGGCGCTCGATCATCTTGAAGTAGAGCGAGCTCGCGCTTCCCCAGCGGATCGGAGTCGAGAGCAGCACCACGTCGGCCCAGAACACCAGTGCCTCGTACACCTGCTCCATTTCGTCTCTCGGGTCCATCTGCGTGATGGAGCACGGCCAGGTACAGGCCGAGGCGCTCTTGGAGTAGTAACCTTCGCAGGCGCGGAACTTCAGCTCGTTGAGCTTGATGAGCTTCGTCTCGGCGCCGAGCTTCGAGGAGGCGTGCTCGAGCCCGGTCGTGAGGAGCGCGTCCGAAGTGGAATAGCGCGGGTTCGCCGCATCCATCACCGTGGTCGAGATACCGGCGACCCGAATGGGTCCCGGCTCGCGCTCGATCGATCTCTCGAGAGGATGAGGCGGGTGCGGCGCCTTGTGCCGCTCGGTCGAAGGCTCCAGGTTCACAAAGAGCTTTCCGTCTTCCTCTCGCAGTTCGTGGCGGGGGACGCGGTCCTCCTCGAAGCCGGGCTCACCCTCTCCCGTCTTACGGTGATACTTCCAGTTGTGCCAGGGACAGACGATGTACTCGCCCGCTATCCTTCCGTCTCCGAGCGGTCCCCCCGCGTGATTGCAGATGCCCGAGACCGCGGCGAACTCGCCGTCGACGCAGGAGAGCGCGAGCCTGAGGCGGCCCACCGACACCTGGGCGAGCTCTCGGTGCTTCAGCTCCGAGATCGCCCCCAGGGGATGCCAGTTCTCAGTCATGCCCGCTCCTCTCATTCTCCTCGAGTGGCTCAACGTGCCAGATCTCCCTGCAGTACTCGCCGATGGTGCGGTCGGACGAGAACTTCCCCATCCGGCTCACGTTCAATATCGCCATGCGGGTCCAGCCCTCGCGATCTCGATAGGCCCTTTCCACCTGCTCCTGGCAGTCGAGGTACGAGGCGAAGTCGGCGCAAACCATGTAGTCGTCCCGCTCGAGGATCGAGTCCACGATGGGGCGGAAGAGAGACCGGTCTCCCTCCGAGAAGAACCCGCTCGTGATGAGGTCGAGGACCGCTCGCAGGCGCGGGTCGCTCTCGTAGTGGTCGCGAGGGCGATAGCCCCGGGCTTTACGCTCAGTCACCTCGTCCGGGCTGAGGCCGAAGAGGAAGAAACTCTCGGCGCCCACCTCTTCGCGGATCTCGATATTGGCGCCGTCGTAGGTGCCGATGGTGAGGGCGCCGTTGAGGCCGAACTTCATGTTGCCCGTTCCCGAGGCCTCCTTTCCCGCGGTCGAGATCTGCTCCGAGAGGTCGG
>CAZKNR010000507.1:0-24913 GCA_964553925.1 uncultured Acidobacteriota bacterium | reverse complement strand
CTCGGCTCCGAAAGCGTCGTCGTCCTCGTGGGCGGCGCGCGCGGAATCACCGCCGAGGTCGCCGTCGATCTGGCGAAGCGCTACCGCCCGACGCTCCTGCTCTGGGGGCGCATCCCCGAGCCTCCTCCCGAAGAGTCGAAGACAACGCGCGCCCTTTCGTCCCCGCAGGAGCTGAAGGCCGCGCTCATCGCCGAGGCGGAGTCCCGAGGCGAAGCAGCCACTCTGCCAATTATCGAATCCCGATATCAGACGCTCCTCAAAGAGAGGGAAGTGCGGCGAACGCTCGAGCGCATCGAGACCGCCGGCGGACGCCCGTTCTACCGCGCCGTCGACATCCGGAGCGAGAGCGAGGTCGAAGCCGCGCTTTCGTGGGCGCTCTCCGAGCTCGGCCGGGTCGACGTGGTCGTTCACGGCGCGGGGGTCATCGAGGACAAGCTGGTCGCACAGAAATCGCCCGAGTCCTTCGATCGGGTCTTCGACACCAAGGTGGACGGCGCTTTTCTCCTCGCGAAGCTCCTTCCGAAAGCTGGAGTGAAGGCGCTCGCGCTTTTCGCGTCGGCGGCGGGAACCTTCGGAAACCGAGGGCAGTGCGATTACGCCGGAGCGAACGAAGTCCTGGGCGAGATGGCAGAGGGGCTGAACCAATCGTTCCCGGCGCGAGTTTTCTCCATCAGCTGGGGCCCGTGGGAGAAGACGGGAATGGTCTCGGCCGAGCTTCGGCGAGAGTTCGAAAAGCGCGGAGTCGCGCTCATCCCCGTCGACGAGGGGTGCCGTCTCTTCGACGCCGAGCTCCGCGGCGGCAGTGCCGAGGAGGCTCAAGTCGTCATCGGGGGCGGTGCCTGGTCCGCTTCTAGGGACGCCGAGCCGCCGCCTCCCGTGAAGCAGCCCTCGGCGAAGCTATGGCTGCCCCTCGTGCGCGACGCCGTTGTCTCGAATGGAGGCAACGTCATCCGGGCGCGGCGCTGGCTCGATCCTTCGAAGGATCTATATCTCACCGACCACCGCATGGACGGTGTGGAAGTTCTGCCCATGGCCGTGGCGTCGGAGCTCATGGCCGAAGTGGTGCAGCATGCCTGGCCCGAGCTTCATGTCACCGGTGTCCGCGACCTTCAGTTGCTCCGGGGCGTCGTTCTAGAAAGCGGTCCGCTCGAGGTCAGCGTGGTCGCGCGGCCGCAGGTCGAGCCGTCGTACGATCGCCCTGGAGAGACGCCAGGCGCGCCAGGTGTCGACGTCCACGTGGAGCTGAGAGACGCGGAGGGCGGCGGAAAGCCTTACTACCGCGCGACGATCGAGCTTTCCGACCGGCCGCAGACGGCCCCGCGCTTCGAGGTCGACGGCCTCGGATCGCTTCCGCCCTTCGAGGCGGGTGTCGAAGAGGCCTATCGCCAGTGGCTCTTCCACGGCCCGCTCCTCCAGGGAATCACTAGAATCGATGGACTCGGTGCTAAGGGAGTTGCGGCGACACTTCAGCCGTCGCCTCCGGGACGCACCCTGAAGGGCGTGACGTCGGGCGAGTGGCTCATCGACCCCGTGGTGTTCGATAGCGGCCTCCAGCTATTTCTTCTCTGGGCGCGGGCGAACGTCGACAAGACGCCGCTCCCCTCGCGCTTCACGCGGCTCCGGCGCTATGCCGGAATCGGAAGCGACCCCGTGCGCTGCTATCTTCGGGTGCTCGAGAAGTCGCGCGATCCTGTTTTCTACATCGACGTGCACTTCGTGGGAGCTGACGGCCGGCTTCTCTGGTCTCTCGAGGAGATGGAGGGGGTCTGCACCCGGGCTCTCAACCGCCTGGGCGGAAGCTGGCTCGTGCAGGAGTCGGGGCTCGAGGTCGCAGGGAAGAAGTTCGGGACCGGTCTGAAGGAGCGATGAACGGTAACAAGCAAGCGGACGAGAAAAGCGACATCGCCATCATCGGGATGTCATGCCTGTTTCCCGGCGCCCCGAGTCTGGAGGCGTTCTGGAGGAACATCGTCCAGAAGGTCGACGCCACGAGCGATCCGCCGCCAGAGGCCTGGGACGTGGACGTGTTCTACGACCCGGAGTCGAAGGCGAACGACCGGGTGTATTGCAAGCGCGGCGGTTTCATCGCCCCTATCGCGTACTTCGATCCCCTCGACAACGGGGTAATGCCCCGGGCGGTCGAGGGCGGAGAGCCCGACCAGTGGCTGGCGCTCCGGGTGGCGCGCGAAGCCTTCGCCGACGCGGGCTATGCCGAAGAGATTCCCGAACGCCGCTCGACGGCGGTAATCCTCGGCAAGGGCACCTACCTGAACCGCGGCAATCTCTGCGTCGCTCAGCACGGCCGGATGGTCGATCAGACCATCGAGATTCTGAAGACGCTCCACCCCGACCTCACCGAGGGCCAGACCGCGGAGATCCGGGCGGACCTGAAGCGCAAGATGCCGCCGTTCAACGCCGATACCGCGCCCGGCCTGATCCCCAATATCATCGCGGGCCGGATCGCGAACCGGCTGGACTTGATGGGACCGAACTATACCGTCGATGCCGCCTGCGCCTCGTCTCTCATCGCCGTCGAGCACGCCATCCGAGGTCTCCGCAGCCGAGAGTTCGACCTCGCCCTCGCGGGAGGCGTTCATGTCGCGACTCCCGTTCCAACGCTCATGCTCTTCTGTCAGCTGGGAGCTCTCTCACGGCGGGAGGAGATCCGGCCCTTCGACGCTCTCGCGGATGGCACCGTTCTCGGGGGAGGCCTGGGAATGGTGGTGCTCAAGCGCCTCGAGGACGCCGAGCGTGACGGAAACCGCGTCTACGCGACGGTGAAGTCCGTCGGTGTCTCGAGCGACGGGCGTGGCCTCGGAGTGATGGCTCCCCGTCCCGAGGGGGAAGTGCTCGCGCTTCAGAGAGCGTACGACGCCGCGGGGGTGGACCCCCGGAGCGTGGGACTCATCGAAGCCCACGGGACGGGAACGCCGGTGGGCGACGCTACCGAAGTTCAGGCCTTGACCAGCGTCTTCGGCGCCAGAGGGGACTCGCTTCCCTGGTGCGGTCTCGGATCGGTGAAGTCGATGATCGGCCACGCCATGCCCGCGGCGGGAATCGCCGGCATCATCAAGATGGCTCTCGCTCTTTACCATCGGGTCCTGCCTCCGACCCTGAACGTTGACCGGCCCAATCCCAAGCTCGGGCTCGAGGCGTCTCCGTTCTACCTCAACACCGAGACGAGACCCTGGATCCACGCAAACGCGGAAACCCCGAGACGCGGCGGCGTCAATGCCTTCGGGTTCGGAGGCATCAACGCTCATGCTCTCCTCGAGGAGGCCCACGCCCCTTCCGACAGCATGATGCCCTGGGACAGCGAGGTCGTGATCCTCACGGGGGAGACGCGGGACGACGTGCTCCGCGGCGCGCGGGAGCTCGAAGAGCGCGCCGAGTCGATGGGCGACCTCGAGCTCCGGGATCTTGCCGCCTCCGTCAACGTGCCTCTGGGCGAAGGAGACGCGCGCCTTGCCATCGTCGCCACGGACCTCGTGGACCTTCGGGAGAAGCTTCGTGTCGCCGGCTCGCGCCTCGCGGACCCCAAGGTGGCCCGCCTTCGGGACGCCCGCGGGATCTACTACGCGGACGAGCCGCTCGCGCGCGATCGAAAACTCGCGTTCCTCTTCCCGGGCGAGGGAAGCCAGTACCTGGGCATGTTGTCCGGCCTCTGCATGCACTTCCCGGAAGTTCGCCGGCGGTTCGACTTCATCGACGAAATTTTCCGCGGACACAAGAGAAGCTACGTCCCGAGCGACTTCATCTTTCCGCGGCCGGTCTTCTCCGCGGAGGAAGCGCGCGCGGCCGAGGCGCGACTCTGGCAGATGGAGGGCGCTTTCGAGGCGGTGCTCACCGCCGACTGGGCGCTCTACGAGCTCTTGCGGAGCCTCGGCGTCGTTCCCGACGCGATGCTCGGTCACAGCACCGGCGAGTACGCGGCGATGCGGGCCGCGGGCATGATGAAGCTCGAGACCGACGCCGACGTCGTTCGCTTCGCTCGCCAGCTCAACGATTTTTTCTACCGGCAGGGGGCGAACGAAGCCGTTGCCCCCTCGGACCTGATCGCGCTCGGAGCGGACTCGGCGGCGGTGTCCGAGGCTCTGCGAGCGACGGAGAGCGAGATCTTCCTCGCGATGGACAATTGCCCTCATCAGTCGGTCGTGGTCGGCCGAAGGACCGAGATGGAGCGCTTCCTTCCCGAGGTCCAGCGGCGGGGATGGATCTACGAGCGGCTTTCGTTCGATCGCCCCTACCATACGCCCGCGTTCGAGCCCTATTCCGAGGGACTGCGGGATTTTCTCTCTGAGTGGATCGTTCGTCCTCCCACCTCTGAGCTCTACTCCTGCGCGTCCGCCTCCAGGTTCCCGGACGAGATCTCGGAATGCCGCGGCCTCGCCTTGAAGCATTGGACGAGCCCTGTCGAGTTCCGCAAGACCATCGAGAAGATGCACGACGATGGGATCCGGATTTTCGTCGAGGTCGGACCCCGCGGGAACCTCAGCGCGTTCGTCGACGACACTCTCCGTGGACGGCCCCATCTGGCGGTGCCGGTCGATTCCTTCGGTCGCTCCGGCATCACCCAGCTCAATCACTTCGCCGGTCTTCTCGCGGTTCACGGCGTGCCCATGAAGCTCGACGCGCTCTACAGAGGCCGGCGCATTCGGCCGATGGCGGCGAGCGGTGCGGCGGTCGCCGGAAAACCCCGCCGGCCGATGAAGGTCGACGTGGGCTGGATTCCGATGGGAATGTCCGAGGAAATGGCGGCGAAGCTGCGAGCCCGGGAGCCGGCCGCGTCAAGCTCGCCCCGTCCCGTCGTCACGGTCGCGGCGCTTCCTTCGCCCCCTTTGAATGGGACACCCCGGAGCCCCCAGCGCCCCGCAGACGTCACTCCGGCCCAGACGGCTCCGGTCGCGACCGCAACCGGGTCTCCCGACGCGGTGATGACGTCTTACTGGAAGACGATGGAGCAGTTTCTCGCGGTGCAGCAAGAGGTGATGGAGGGCTTTCTCACCGCCCGCGCGCCTGCATTGGCCCCGCTTTCGCCGCCGCCTCTTCGTCTCGACGAAACGACAATCATGGAAAGGCCCACGGTTGCGGAGCCTTCGGTACCGCCAGTGACTGCGCAAGACTCCGCTGCCTCGAAGCCGTCGAGTGACGGAACAGAGGAGCTGCTTCTCAAGATCGTTTCGGATCGGACGGGCTACCCGGTCGAAATGATCGGACTGGACCTGGATCTCGAGGCCGATCTGGGCATCGATTCCATAAAACGGGTGGAGATCCTGGGCTCGCTCCAGCAGCAGAGCGAGCTCGTCTCGGGCGACGACATGGAGTCGCTCTCCGCGCAGAAGACGCTCGGCGACGTCATTCGCTTTCTCGAGTCCCGCTCGAACGGAAGCGCGCGAGGTCCCGCCCCGCGACCTTTTCCCTTCATTCGCGCCATCGAGAAGCGGATCCCCGGCGAGGAGCTGGTGGCGAGCGCGGTCCTCGACCTCCGGGAAGACCTGTTCCTTCGCGACCACGCGCTCGGGCGCAGAGTTTCCACCTCCGATCCGGAGTTGACGGGGCTTCCGGTCGTGCCCCTCACCATGGGGATGGAAATGCTCGCCGAGGCCGCGCTCGCTCTCGCGCCGGACGCGGACCGGAAAGTCATCGGCATGAGAGACGTTCGCGCCTACCGCTGGATGATGCTGGACGGGGGCGAGCTCTCGCTCAAGATCGTGGCCCGAAGAGTCGAAAGCCCTGATGGACCTGATGGAAATGAAGGGCTCGTGGTGCAGGTGAAGATCTACGAAGGCTCCGGCACGGAGGGACCAGCACCGATCGTCGAGGGAAAGGTCGTCCTCGGAGAGCGATATCCCGATCCTCCCCCGGCCGCGAAGCTCGAGCTCGCGAACGAGCGAAGGTCGAAGTGGGCTCCGGAGAATCTGTACGAGGAGATCATGTTCCACGGTCCGCGCTTCCAGGGCGTGCGCTCGATGGACCGGTGGGGCGCGGACGGGGCGACCGCGAGCCTGAGGACGCTCTCTGCCGGCACCCTCTTCGCGTCGACCGCATCTCCCGCTCTCGCCACCGATCCGGTTCTCCTCGATCAACCGGGGCAGGTGGTGGGCTTCTGGACGGCGGAGCATCTCGAGCGCGGCTACGTCGTGTTTCCCTTCCAGCTCGACGCCCTCGATCTCTACCGCGCCCCGGGAACGACACCGGCGGAGCTTCAATGCCGGGCGCGGATTCGTCTCATCGGAGAAGAAGCCGTCGATTCCGATCTGGACGTCGTGGCTCGCGAGAACGGCGGCGAGAGCCTCGTCTGCCGGTTCTCGGGGTGGAAGGACCGGAGGTTCGACCTCCCGCGGACCTTCCTGCGGTTTCTGCACGACCCCGTCGGGGAGACGCTCACGGAGAGCCGTCCCGATGTGCCAGGGGAATACCGGCTTCGCCTCCAGGGATTTCCCGCGGGCTTCTTCACGGCCCACGGGGCCGTGTGGCAGAAAGTGCTGGCCATGCTCATCCTCGGCCGGAGAGAGCGGCTCGCCTGGTATTCGCTTTCGCTGTCTCCGTCCAACCGGGTGGGGTGGCTCCTGGAGAGGCTGGCTGCGAAGGATGCGGCTCGGGCCTGGCTGCGGGAAAGACATGGAATCGAGCTCGCGCCCGCGGACGTCGCGCTCGAGCTCGAAAGGCCCGGGGAGTCCGGCTTATTCCTCGCTCGCGGCCCGGGCGCGGAGACGCTCTCGGTTGCGATCTCGAGCGACGGTGACGATTTCGTGGCCGTCGCGGGGGAGGAGCGGCTCTCGTCCGCCGTCGGGCAAGAGACGGCGCTGGGGGGAATTCGAAAATGAAGACACGCGAAGAAGTGATGGCAGACGTTCTGATGCTGCTCGGCGGGCTTTCCGAAGACTGGGAATACAGCGGCGAAATCACCGCCGAGACCCGGTTCTTCGCCGATTTGGGCCTCGCCTCGCTCGACGTGGTCGTGCTCGGGACGGCCATCCAGGAGCACTACGGCAAGGTCTTTCCGTTCATGAAGCTTTTTGCCGAGCTCGGAGAGCGGCAGATTCCCGACATTCCCGTGGGGGAGTGGATCAACTTCATCCACGACCAGATGCAGGTAACGGAGAGTGAAGTCGTGAGCGCGGCCCCTCTGGCGAGGACCTGACATGAGCGGCCGCACCTTCCTCATCGGGCTCGACGGCGCCACGTTCGACGTCCTCGATCCCCTGATGGAAGAGGGCGTCATGCCCGCTCTCCGCGAGTTCATGGGGGGAGGGGTCCGCGCCAACCTCCGCACCGTCGTGCCCGCGCTGACTCCTCCGGCCTGGACGTCTCTCATGACCGGGCGCAGTCCCGGGCATCACGGGATCTTCGATTTCTTCACCAAGGAGTCGCCCGACAGCTACTACTTCCACGTCTCGAGCGCCCAGGACGTCCGGGCGGAGACGATCTGGTCGATCGTGAATCGACAGCGGCACCGTTGCACCGTCCTGAATTTTCCCATGACGTTTCCCGCTCCTCACATCGAGGGCAACGTCGTTCCCGGGTGGATGCCCTGGCGGCAGCTCCGGCTCGGCTGCCGGCCGGCGGATCTCTTCGACCGCATCAAGAAGCTCCCCGGCTTCGAAGCGAAAGAGCTGTCGATGGACCTGTCTCCGGAAGCGAAGGCCGTCCAGGGCTGCCGGGTCGAGGAGCTCGAGGAGTGGGTCTCGTTCTACATCCGTCGCGAGCGCCAGTGGCTGCGCATCCTCGAGATGCTCGAGGGCGAGGACCCCTCCGATCTCACCGCGATCCTTTTCGACGGAGTCGACAAGATTCAGCACCTCTGCTGGCGATTCATCGATCCCGCCTTTCGAAGGCCGGACGCCTCTGAACGGGAGGAGCGCATCCGGTCTCTTTGCCTCGAGTACTACCGGCAGCTCGACGACATTCTCTCGCGAATCTTCGCCATGAGCGGGCCGGACGATACCACCTTCATCGCCTCGGACCACGGCTTCGGCGCTCAGACGGGAACGTTCTTCGTCAACTCCTGGCTCGAGAAGAAGGGCTATCTCACATGGGCCAAAAACGCGGGTCCCGAGGCCGGAGGGTCGGGCGATCTCGGGATGGAGCAGCTCGCCCGGCACGTCTACCTCCTCGACTGGGAGAAGACGCGGGCCTACGTTCCCACGCCGAGCGGGAATGGAATTTATATCGTGAGGTCCGGGATGTCCGACTCGGAGTACGACGAGCTCCGCGCGGATCTGGTTCGGGAGCTCCGCGAGGTGCGGGACGAGAGCGGCGTCCCCGTCGTTTCGCGGGTCTTCACCAACGACGAAGTCTTTTCCGGACCCTGCCAGGATCTCGCGCCCGACGTCACTCTCGTGCTTCGCGACGGCGGGCTCGTCTCGATCCTCGACTCGGATACGGTCTTCCGCATGCGAGCCGAGCCCATCGGCGCCCATCGTCCCGAGGGAGTCTTCCTCGCGCGCGGGCCGGGTTATCGAAAGGGAGTGGAGCTCGAGGAGCTCTCCATCCTCGACGTCGCGCCTTCGATACTCCACGGTCTCGGGCTTCCGATTCCCGAGGACTTCGAAGGCAGGGTTCCCGGGGAGGCGATGGCGCCGGGCTTCCGAGAGAGGGAACGCGCCGTTTCCGTCCCCACCCCGGAGGCGGTGCCGGTCGCGGCTGAACGTTTATCCAAGGTTTCGAAGGTTTCGAAGGCTTCGGAGCCGATGCTCAGCCAGGACGACGAGAAGAAGCTCGCGGCCCACCTGAGAGCGCTCGGCTATCTCGAGTAACTCCCGGTTGGTCCAGGCGAATGGCGGAGTCCAGCGGGAGCGAGTCCAGCCGGAGAGTCGAAAGTGTCAACATCGGCATGCTACGATCGTCCGCGGGGAACGTCCCGGACGATGAGTATGAGACCAGAGATTGCCCTCCATAGAAGGTCCAAGATGGCATCCAGCGGTCCACCTGAGCTCAAGCGCGCGTTGCGGCCCGTCCCGACGTTCGAGCGAGCCGTGCGCGAAGTCTCGAAGATGTTCTCCGAGGCAGGCATCCGCCATGCGCTGGTCGGCGCGCTCGGGGCGAACGCGTACCGCAACCGACCGCGCACGACGGAGGACATCGACTTTCTGGTCGGGGACGAAGCGTTCGAAGCGCATGCCGGGGGCTTCGTCACCATGCGGGTGCCCGTGATCGAATTCGACGGGATCGACATCGATCAAGTCCCGCTGACTGAGGAACTCCGCGTCATCGAGGACGGACTCGACCGGGCGCAGAGGAGCGATGGAGTTCCCATCGCACCCGCGGACACCATCGTGATCATGAAGCTCATCGCCGGGCGTACTCAGGACCTGGCGGACGTGGAAGCGATGGTCGAGTCGGGAGCCGACCGTCAGCTCCTTCGAACCGCCGTCCAGAAGGCCGCTCCGGACCGCGTGCGCACCCTCGAGGAGCTGTTCGAGAACGTCGACCGCCGCTGAGTGCTCAACACCGGCTTCGGAGGTTACCACAGGGCCGCCCCGAGGGATAACCGGTGGCTACGGCGCTTCCGCCGCGCGCTCTCGCAAGCGAAGCTGGATGGAGGCGATCGTTTGGCGATCCAGGCGGTAGCCGGCGACGACGATCACGGCGAGGAAGAGTAGCATTGCGGGTACGCCTCCGAAGATCCACCCGATGCGGGAGATCGTGGCCGCGGACTGCGCCGGCTCTCCCGGGACCAGTCTCGCGACGTAGTCGATGAGCGCGCCGCCGGCGAGAACGGCGAGGCCGGCCGCGACCTTCTCGCCGAAGTTGAGGATCCCGAAGAACAGCCCCTCCCGGCGGAGCCCGGTTCGGGCTTCGTCGTCGTCGGCGATGTCGGCCACCATCGACGAGGGGATGACCCAGAGCGCGCTCGCGAAGAAGCCCGCGAGCGCGGAGAGCGCGGCGAGCGGGCGAGCGTTTCCGATACCGAAGACGCTTCCCTCGCCGAAAATCAGCGGCGAGGATCCCATCAGAAGAGCCGCAATCGAGGTGGACGTCATGTAGAGCGTCCGCTTCTCCGTCCGTTTCGCCGCCCATACCCAGAAGCCGACTCCCGCGAGGGCGCTCAAGTAGAACAACGCTTGCAGGCGGCTCAAGACGGTGCTGTCGCTGATGCGAACGTACCAGGTGAGGAAGTGGATCGACATCGAGCCGTTCAAGACGACGGCGACGAAAAAGAGCGAGAACGAGAGCCAGACTTTCCGGAAAGAGGCGTTTCGAAGGGCGAGACGAGAAGCGGAGGCGAAGCTCGCCAGGGTCGGCCGCCCGCCCGGTGGCCGGACGTTGAGGAATCGGTAGGCCCACGTCCCCAGGATTCCGACGAGGGCCGCCGCCGTCATGGCGGCGCCGAAGGCGAGCCCCAATCGCGGATAGCCCTCGTAGGAGAGCTTGGGGTCGACTCCGATTCCCGTGTTGGGAAAGAACAGGTAGAACGAGAGACTCGCGGCCAGAAGCGAGCCCACGAGCCCGAAGAACGACCGGAACCCAACGATGGCGGTGCGCTCGTGGTAGTCGTCGCTCAGCTCCGCTCCGAGACTGAGGTAGGGGATGCGAAAGAACGCGCTCGTGACCCGGAAGAGAGACACCGAGGTCAGGAGCCAGAGGAAGAGACCGGCCTGGGACATCCCCCGGGGCGGCGCCCAGATCATCCAGAAGCTGACACCCATCGTCAGCGCCCCGACGAGCATGAACGAGTGGCGTCTTCCGTAGCGGCTCCTGGACGCGTCGGAGCGATAGCCGATGTACGGGTCGGTGACCGCGTCCACCACGAGCCCGACGGCGCTGGCGACGCCGACCCAGAGCGCCGGGAGGCCCATGACGGTGTTGTAGAAGAACAAAATGAAAAGCCCGAAGAGCGCCATCTTCATGGTGATGGCGACCTCTCCGATTCCGTAGAGGATCTTGGTGAGGAGGCTTATCGTTCCCGGGCGCGAAAGCGGAATCTCAGCGTCCGGCACGGATACGAGCGGCCTCCGCGGCTATCGAGGGAATCCCGAGTATTCGCTCCAGAAGAATGCCGGAGATGAGATCCCAGGTGTCCTCGGGAAGATCAGCCCCGACCGCGGGGTTCTCGTCGTCGTCATCGGTCAAAATGGAAAGCAGCTTGGCGATCCCCGTGGGCGCGGTATCCGGCCCGGGAACCCATCCATCGCCGTCCCGGTCGATGTAGGGATCGGAGGCCGCTACCTGCTCGAGGTCATACGGCGTCGTCTCCGTTCCCAGCGCGTCGTCGATGGCGTCCAGGAAGTAGTTGGCGACGAACGCCTGACCGGTGTACCCGGGATGGACACCGTCGATCGAGAAAGCGCTCCCGCGCGACCACTTGCGGTCGAACTTTCGTCCCCCCACGACAACTTCGGTCTCGCCCGTGAGCGTGTCGTTCAAGTGGTCGCCGATCTCCACGAGATGAACGGCCGGATGCGTGGCGGCGGCCGCGCGGATGATGTCGTTGTACCCGTCGATGCGCTCCCGGATGGTCTGCTGCTCGCCCTCCGAAAGCACGAGGCCGTCTCGCTGTTGTCCCCCAGTCTCGAGAACCCCATTGACGTAGCCGGCGGAGTAGCCGCTGTGCAGGAGCGCGTACATGAATCCGAAGGTGAGGAGCGAGATGCGATCTCCGAGGAGCGGGTCCTCGATCGGCTGTCCGGGAGGGGTGACTCGTTTGAAGGTCGGAGGAACGCTGTAGCCGGGGTTTTGTTTTCGCAGGTAGAACTCGAGGTCCTCCGAGTCCATGAGATAGCCGACGGAGCTGTAGTAGGGGAGAGTGCCGGCGAACACCTTGCGGGGAACGCCGGAGGCAGCCGTCTCCGCGAGAAGCCGGCTCAAAATCCGTTCGTACTGCGCCGCGAAGTCGTCGAGCAGCGTCAGGTGGCGCTCGATCGCGGCGGGGCCGTAGGGCTCGAAGGAGACGTCGCCCTGGCGCTCTCCGAACCGCAGAAGCGTCCTCAAGAGCGGTTTGAGCTCCGGGCCGACCTCGTCGAGCGGTATCGGCTGGAACTCGGGGTTTTTGCCTCCATAGCCAAGGGCGGCGGAGCTCGAATCGTTGTTCCCGATCCAGAGAATGACCGCTGCTTCCCCGACCGCGTGCGCCGGCGCGGCGGTATTCAGAAGCCAGATGGCGCCGTCGAGCTGAGACACCGGGCCCCGACTCAGGACGTTCAGCGGATAGAGGACCTTGTCGTACTTGTCTTTGAGCAATCTCGGGAGCACGCGGTCTCCGAGCAGGCCCTTGGAGACGACCGAGGTATCGACCCCCGCGCGCCGGTAGTACTCGAGGCCCTCGAGCGAGAATGAATCGGAGCCGTCGACGGAAAGATTCGTCGGGATCCGGAAGGGCTGGATTCGCTTTTCCCGCTCGTCGAAGAACGGCTGCGAGAAGTAAAGGCTGTTGCCGTCTTGGAGCCTGTCGGCGACGAGCTGGATGAACGCGTGCCTCGTGTTGAGCTCGTTGTTGACGCCGTCCATGGTGCCGTGTCCCAGGCTGTCGGAAAGTGCCACGAGCATGAAGTCCGGGCCGTCGCCCTGCGCCTTCCTGCGCGCGCCGCCCTCGGCGGGCGCGGCGTTCGCCCATGAGGAGAGAAATGCAATCGCGGCTGCGGCGCCTGCCATCCGGGCGAGAAAGACTCGATCGGTCGGGGACATCATGTGGACTCCGATCCTGTTTGGCAGGCTAGTACAACGATGTGTCGGAAATCAGGCTCCACTCCACCAGCTGAACGTTCCGGCGAAGGCGGTAGATCCAGAGGCAGAGTTCGTCCGCCTCCTCCTCGGTAAAATCGATTCCCCGCCGGGCTTCGACGAGGGCTTCGGCGATCTCGAGCATGCGCGTCGCCGCGGGAGAATTTCCCCCGTTGAGCGAGTGGGCGGAGCGGCGCACGAACGTGAGCGCCCGGAGCGCGCCTCCGAGCTTATCCTTCTCGATGAGGGACACCATCTCGTCGCCGACCGCGGCGAACGTCACGGGGGCCGCGCTCGAGGCGCCGCCCACGACGTTCGAGGGGCCGGAGAGCGTGCCGTCGGCGAGCTGCGCGCGGACGAAGTAGATGGCCTGGAGCGACGTCGGCTGGACGTCCACGTAGAACGGGTCGGTCGTCGCGCCGATCCGGAAGAACGGTCCGGGATGTCCGCTCTCGTTCACGAGAACGTCGAGGAACGAGCACAACGCCGGCACGTTGTCGCACAGCATCGGCATTCCGTCGAAATCGATCAGACTGGGCAGGGACCCGAGAGGGCCCGCAGTCGGGAAAAGGATCTGAAGCGCCTCGAGGAAGGGGGTGACCGTAGAGCGGTAGAGGTGATAGGCGACGGCGCCTTGCACCGGCTCCCAGGAGAGAACGACATCCTCCTCGTTGTCGGTGATGAGATCGCTCGCCGCTTCCAGCCGGTAGGGGGCCTCGGGGCCGGCCGCCAGGGGGGACAGCGGACTCTTGAGCCAGACTTGAGCGCCGTCGGTGCCGGTCGCGGTGCCGGCGAAGAGGCCCGCTGGAGTCGACGCGAGGCTCTGGACGCCGTACTGCAGGAAGCTCCCGAGCCCTTTTCTCGTGACCGGGTGCCAGTAGACGCCCTCTTCGCTCCGGAGCATGTCGAACCCGAGCTCGTGCCGGAAAAACGGCTCCAGCTGAGGTATGAACCGCGCTAGAGCGCTCATATCCATCGTTCCCGCGTAAAGACTGCCGTCGTGAGACGCCATCGTCGTGAACAGAACGTTCAGGGAGTTGCCGAACCCCGCGGGGATTCCGGTGATGGGCAGCACGTCGCCTCCGGTACCGGCCGCGGGCTCTCCAACGACGAGCTCCCAGGTGTCATCTGGCTCGATCCGAAGGAGCTCGGAAGGCCAGGACGTGCCGGCATAGAGCCGCCCGCCGTGCTCGGCGAGGGTCGTGACCCGGCTGGGAGCGAAGACGTCGTCTCGAGCGAGGACGGGCACGAAGGAGAACGGCGCCGCGCCGGCGAGACTGCTCTTCACGATCGCGTAGCCTTCAGTGCCTCGGGCGTCGACGCCGAGGTAGAGCGCGCCATTGAACCGCGCGAGCTCGCTCAGGGGGAGCTCTTCCGGGAGCGGGCTCGCGAGAGCCCAGGCGTTGTTGCCGCTCGCCGGCTGACTCGAGTAGAGAAGCGTTCCTCCCGCGGTAGTCCGCAGAAGGGCCGCGAGGTTTCCGTTCAGACTGACGAGGCGGCCGAAGCCCGTGGGCACCGCGGCGGTTCCGGGAAGGGGCTGTCCGAGACTGCCGAGAAACGTGCCCGGGTCCTGGGGAACCGGAGTGAAGTTGTCTCCGTCGACCGTCCTCAAGAGACGCGGTGGGGGCGCCGCTCCGAGAGCGCGGAAGATCGGAGCGAAGACCGCGGCGGGGCTCGTCGCTCCGACGTAGAGGGCTTCGGTGCCGTCCCTCTCGACGTGGATCTCCATCGAGGAAAACGCGATGTCCCGCGCCGTCCACTTCGTGGGAACGCCCTGCGGGCTGAAGGCGATGGTCACGTTCTCGGGAGAGCTGAACAAGAGGTCCCAGCTCGAGTCGCCCGGAGAGAACCGCCAGATCTCGGCGGCGAGGGGGAGGTCGCGCGGGTCGGCTTCGCAGTCGCTCTGAGGCGGCGGATAGAGGTCGATCCCGAGGCGCGTCGAAAGCGTGGCCGCGAAGACGCAATGGACGGAGCGGGACGTTCCCACGTACAGGCTTCCCTTGAACCATTTCATCGAGGCCGCCCAAGTGTTGGCCGGGTCGCCGAATCCCGCGAGCTCTACGGGAAGGAGCCCATCGGGGTTGATGGGCCCCTGCGCCGCCGACGAGCTCGGCCGGACGAGGAGCGCCAGAAGAAAGGCGATCGCTAGAGAAACACGTTGTGCCGATAGGCGTCGCATGGGCTCCCTCGAGGTTTCGACGTTCTGGTCTCGAGAGGGACTTCGACTCGGGCCCTTGCGGGCCTTCCCATGGAGCGGAGAGCGACGGCGGACGTGCCAAGGAATGATGGCGAAGAGCTGAAAATGACTGTCGAGCTCGCCACGAAAAACCGCTCCTGAATGATGTGCCCCTCGATGCCCGGCTGGAGGAATTCAAACCACGAAAACCGCACCAATCTCACGTCTGGCTCCAGCCT
This sequence comes from uncultured Acidobacteriota bacterium, assembly GCA_964553925.1. Classification (GTDB taxonomy): domain Bacteria; phylum Acidobacteriota; class Vicinamibacteria; order Marinacidobacterales; family SMYC01; genus DAISKN01. The sequence continues at coordinate 9,835 of CAZKNR010000507.1, read as the reverse complement.
GGCGTTGCCACAAACGGTTGGGAAAGTGGAATGTAGTCCAGCTGAGCGGCCGATGTCAACCGATGGCTCGGGAATGGCTCGGGCCGAAAGCGGGTCAGTTGACGGTGAAGCCGCCGGGAAGAGAGTCGGTGCCGCCGTCGGGGTTGGTGACGGTGACGGTCCTCGGGCCCGAAGTGGCCGCGAGGCTGATGGTGATGTCGATGAACAGGAGCGTACTGTCCGAGAACAGGACCTGGTCGACGGTGATGCCGGCGCCAAAGCTCACCGTGGCGCCGCTCTGGAAGTTCGCCCCGTTGATCTCGAGGGATACGATGACGTCGCCAGGGTCTCCGTTGGTAGGGGTGACGGCGGAGACGATGGGCGGGGCGATTACCCGGAACCCGCCGGTGAGCGTTCCATTCGACGAGTCGAGGTTGGTGACGGTGACGTTTCTCAGACCGGCGGTGGCGCCCGCGCTCACCGAGATGTTTGCCTGGAGCTGGGAGGCGGAGACGAACGTCACGCTGTTGATTCCGATTCCGGCGCCGAAACCGACGACGGCCCCCGCCTGGAAGTTGGTTCCGGTGATGCTCACCAGAAGCGTGTCTCCCTGATTCGCGTCGGGGGGGGAGACCGAAGTCACCGACACTCCACCCACACCACCGGCCCCCGCCACGGTGACGAGGAAGCCGTTCGTGAGCGACGCCGTGCCGCCGTCGGGGTTGGTCACGGTGACGGTTCTCGGGCCATCGCTGGCCGCGGGGCTGATGGTGATACTGGCGCGAAGGGCGCTCGAGGCCACGAACTCCACGTCGTTTACCGCGATGCCTTCCCCAAAGCTCGCCGTCGCTCCGGTCTGGAAGTTCAAGCCGTTGAGAGTGACGGTGAGCGTTTGCCCCTGCGCGCCCGAGAAGGGAGAGAGCGACGAGAGGATGGGTTCCGACCTGGTGCCTCGGCTGACGGTGACGCTGTTGGAGGAGATGGAGCCCGAGATCGCGGTGACCGTGGCCGAGGACTCGGTGAGGAGCGTCAATCGGTCGGTCGCTTGACCGTTGGCGTTGGTCCTTAGAATCGAGCCCCTCGACGCCAGATCGCCCGCCGTGGTGGTGAAGAGGATCGGAACGTCACGCAGGGGGTTGTTGCTGTTGTCGAAGACGGTGGCCGTCATGTCGCTCGTGAAGTTCGGTGAGACCACGGTCACGGGATTCGCGGTGAGCACGATGTGGATGCCCGTTCCCGTGCCCACGAGCACCGCGTCCGTGAGGGTGGCGGTGACTCCGCTCCCGGAGGAGGCGGTGATCGTCGCCAGGCCCGCGCGGCCGTTGCTGCGCAGGGTCGCCCGAGCGATGCCGCTCGTGGTCGCGACGCGCTCTTCGATGACCCCGACGGTGGTGGTGAAGAAGATCTGAGTGCCGTTCGGAACCGTGCCCCCGCCGTCCTCGGGGGATTTGAAGGCGATCACGGTGATCGTCGATTCCCCGTTGATCAGGGGGATCGCTGTCGGATTGGCGCTGATGGAAAGCGTGGCTCCATCGGCCGCGACGAACGGCACCTCCCCGCCGCAGCCCGGAATCGTGCCGAGGGCGAGCCCAATGAGCCCGGTCAGGACGAGCGTGCCCGGAAGGCTCCACCCAAAAGACGGGCGCGTGGCTCGCTCACCGGGCATGTCGTCGTGATCTCGAAAGGGCACGCTGGTTATCTGGCGATTTCGGTCCAGTTTACACCGACAGGGCTCGTGTTCGCGAGCCGGGTCCAGATCGGACGTTGCAATCCGACTTCGGCCGACTTCGGCCGACTACGGTGTCGAGCGGACGGGCCAGAACGCGGAGAAGAAGAGCGCGATCGCGCGGCACCGAGCGCTGCCGTCGCCAAGGTTGACCACGATGGCGCCCGGCAGAACCCCAAGGCAGTCATCCACCAGATCCGAGCTCCAGTAGAAGCGGCTTTCGACGCCGACGAATGCGTCGCCCTGCGTCCACTGCGCGTCGCCCTGAGCGTTGCTGATGCTTGGGGCGGTGAACCGGAGATCGAGGAGTGCCTCGAGCTCCGTTTGGGTCGGAAGACGCCAATCTCCTGGAGAAGAACCGTCGGAGAGACCGCACCCGCCATGGCCCAGCTCGGCGGTGAGCTCGAGCGCGCCCCGCCATCGCCTTGGACCGAAACAACGCGCGTTCCGGAGCCAGACGAGCCCGGTGAGGTTGTCCCGGACGGTTCCATTGCCGACGTCGCAATAGCGCTCGCCGCACGTGCCGGGCCCCGCGGGGACTTCCGGGGAGCTCTCCTCCTCCGGGGGAGGAGGAGACGCCGGCTCGAGCGTGATCGAGCGATTCCGCGGGCAATTCCCCGTCTTTCCGATCACGATCAGCTCGGCTCTCACCAAAAGCGTAACCGGTGCTGTAACCGGCGCGTAGACGTGCTCGACGAGGGTCTCGATATCGAAGAGATTCGGGTCGTCCCGGCGCGGTTCCCCCTGCCCCTGCCGAACGTCCTGGTACCGGGTGGGGTCGTTCTCGTAATCCCACCACACGCGGAGGAGCTTCTCGCCTGGCGGCACCCCTTCGTACTTCACGAAGAGTCCGGCCCGGTTTGCCTCGACGTAGCCGGGAGCGCTGAAGCGGACGTTCGCATCCTCGAGGTTTTCGCAGTTGAACTCTTCGGCGACCTGCGCCGATGCGAGCGCGGTCTTCAGTTCCTCGTCGATGCTGCGCGCAGCGGATGGCGCGGGCGAGGACGAGGTTGGAGTTCCGCAGGACGAAACGACCAGAACGAAACCCGCTAGAGCCGCTCGATAAAGACCCGATGATGCGATCCGCAACGCCACGTTCACCCCTTGACGGAAAAACCCGCCGCTCGGTTGCGAGGTGTCGGGGTAGCCCTCGTGACCACGCAGTATCTACGATGCGACGGAGTTTTGTCAAAGTTCTCGCTCCATGATTTAGGGCTGGGATCGAGCGGTCGAGAACGATATGCTTCGTCGCGCGGGGGGTCTCTCGTGGGAAAACTATCGATGAAGAAGCTCGTGCTGCCGTTCGTGTCCAGCCTCCTTGGCATGGGGGCAGCCTTCGCGGCTCAGATCGAGGAATCGACAGAGCCGATTCCGGATCGCTACATCGTGGTCTTGAAATCGGAGAACGAGGGCGCGAGCCCTCGGAGAGAAGCGATCTCGAGGCTGGCGGAGGCTCTCGCCGCCCGCCATCGGGGCGCCGTCGATCGAATCTTCGAGCACGCGCTCGAGGGATTTTCGGTGAGGATGTCGCGGCGTGAGGCTCTGTCGCTCGCCCGCAACCCGAGGGTCGCTTTCGTCGAACAGGACGGAATCGTGCGGCTGCGCGCGAACGGAAGTCCCGCGTCCTGGGGGCTCGATCGCATCGATCAGCGGGACCTCCCGCTCGACCACAGCTACACTCCGGCGGCGACCGGAGGCGGGGTGAACGTCTACGTCATCGATACCGGAATTCGCACCACCCACGCCGAGTTCGGCGGCCGGGTGCTCGAGGGATTCAGCGCGGTTTTCGATCGCCGGGGAACGAACGACTGCAACGGCCACGGGACTCATGTCTCCGGTACGATCGGCGGCGCGACCTACGGGGTCGCCCCCGAAGTGACTCTGTTCCCCGTTCGCGTCCTGAACTGCCGCGGGTTTGGCGTCAAGTCCTGGATCATCGCCGGCATCGATTGGGTCACCGCGAATCACGTCGCGCCCGCGGTAGCGAACATGAGCCTCGGTTCGTTTCGCTCGCCCTCGATCGACCGGGCGGTGAAAAGGTCCGTCGAGATCGGGGTAACGTTCGTGGTCGCCGCGGGAAACAACGACGCCAACGCCTGCTTCTTCTCGCCTTCGGCCGTCCGTGAGGCGATTACCGTGGGGGCCACGAGTATCGACGACCAGCGTGCGTCGTTCTCGAACCAGGGACCCTGCGTGGATCTCTTCGCCCCCGGGGTGGCCATCCCGTCCTCCTGGTACACGGCGGACGACGCCTCGGCGGTCTTGAGCGGGACGTCGATGGCCTCACCGCACGCGGCCGGCGTCGCCGCGCTCTTTCTGGATGACAATCCCGGCGCCTCTCCCGCCGAGGTCGAGGCGGCGCTTCTCGCGGCCGCGACCGTGGGGCGCCTGAGCGGCGTGGGAAGCCGTTCGCCGAACCTTCTGCTCTTTTCCCAGCCGTGACCTGATCCTGACGGGATGCTGAAAAGAGGCGAGCCTCGTCGGCTCGCCTCCTTCGAATTCTGGCGGATTCTGGTGCCGGTCTCTCGTCAGGGATTGCGCGCTGATGCCGACGCAGGCGTCAGCTCCGCCGGATCCACCAGCGTGAACGACCACAAGGAGAGAAGCGTCGTCTGCTTGCGGCTGATAGTCTGGTGGCGAGCCCTTCCGAGACCCTTCAGGTACGCTCCCACGGCGAGCGTTTCGAACCGAGCGTTACCCGCGTCGGCGAAACGATCCGCGACCCGGAGTTTCAGCAAGGACGCCGCCGAGGCCTGAGTACTGCCGAAAGACAGTTTCGTGAGCATGCTCAGCACGTCGTAGTTGAAGAGAATGCCCGTGGTCGGAGCGTTCCCGAGCGCTGCCACGGGCACCATCTGCAGGGCCTTGTTCTCACCACCAGCGCCGATCCTCGTCTCCGCGGTGATGAAGTCGAGAAGCCCCTTGAGAGGGTTGGTGGGATCGGTGGTGAGCGCCTGGATCTCGGTCATCGAGATGTACGGGTCCACGGGCTGGTGTTCGCCAAGAGACCCACGTCGCCGGTGGTGGTCGTGAGTCCCGTCTCGCGGATTTCTCCTACTTTCGTGGGGTCGAGGCTCAGGAGCACACCCACGGTTTCCGCGCCCTGGAGAACGATGCGGTCGAACATTCTCTTCCGAGCCGCGTCCGCGCCGGGTGTCGGGATGGCGCTCAGCGCGCCCAACTCATTGATCGTCAGAGTTTCCCCGACGGGTGATTCCTGGGTAGGCGGGCTCGCCTTCGACCATGAACTCGGTCGCTGTCGCCCGGGTGATGAAGTAGAGGTGGCCGTCTTTTTGGCCGGTAGCCAGGACTGGATTGAGCGCGCAGGCTCCCTGGCTGACCGCGCAGAACAGGGCGAGGTCCTTGAGGGTCCCGGGGAAGGTCAACTGCACCGTCTTGAAAACAAGGGCAGCGGTCCGGATCTGACCGAGGCTCACGCTCGCCGCGCCTTTGTTCGCGGCTTCGCGGACTTTCTGGACCGCCGGGAGCAGCAGTCCGATGAGAACGGCGATGATGGCGATGACGACGAGAAGCTCGGTGATCATGAAACCGCCGCTCGTTTTTCGAACTGGGCTTCGGACTGGGGTCACGGATGCAATCATGTTGTACTCCTTGTTCATCTTGTTCATCCGGGGCTTTCCCAGCTGCTCGGGGGAGCAGTTGCGAAAGGCCCGATCTTTGAAAACCACAATCGACCTCGCGCCAGGCACACCGGCGCGCACCTCTCCTCAAGCCCTCAAGGGAGGCAAAGGTCGTTCACTGGCGACTGGTTGGGGGGGGGAAGTCAGTCGGGTGTGCGCGGCTCTTTTACTCGGAGAGGCGCCCGTCTGTCAAGAGTCAGTTTTCGCTCAGTTTTCGAAGCTCGGCGCTCGATTCTAGAGCCTGCGCTGGAAGAGGAGTAGCACACCGCTGAAACACACGATGGTGATCGCTGCCAGGATGAGGATGTCGTCGAGGATCGCGGTGAACCCGACCCGCTTCAGGAGAACCGCGCGAAACCCGTCCACCGAGTACGTGAAAGGGTCGAACTTCGCAATCCACTGGAGCCAGTTGGGAAAGCTCGACGTGGGGTAGACGGCGCCGGACGGAAAGAAGAGGAGGGTGTTGAGGAAGCCGATCACCACCCGAGGCACCACCGGATCGTCGACCCGGACCATGAGGAGTGAGATGAGGCTCACGAACGAAGACGAGACGAGCAGAGTGAACCCGAAAATCAGAACGATGGTGGAGAACGTGAGGACGTCTCCCACCCCGGCAAGGAGGACGCCTACGAAGGTGACCACCGACCCCGCGAACGCCCCTTTGAGCATTCCGGCCACGTGCATTCCGAGGAGAAGCTGCAGTTTCGAGATCGGGCTCACGAGATAGGCTTCGTGAATCCCTCGCACCTTGTCGTCTATGTAGAGGATTCCGCCGCCGATAAGCACGCAGAAGAAAGTAGCCAGGGTGATGATCCCCGGAAGCAGATACTGGATGTACTCGACGTAGGGGAAGATCTCGACCACCTCGAGACTCACCCGGCTCAGGTACCTCGGCTCGATCTCCGGCCGGTTCGCGGCGTCGAGGAGCTCCGCCATCTTCTGGGTAAGAGTGGTGACGACGAACGGATCGGTGTTGTCTAGAACCAGGCCGAGCTTCGGGCGGTTTCCCTGGGTGACCCGCCGCGAGTAGTCCTCCGGAATCACGATGGTGGCGCCGACGACTCCCTCTCGCGTGAGCCTCAAGGCCTCGTCGAGGCTCTCTTCGGACCGCACCCGAAAGGTGCGGGCGTTGGCTTCGACCGCATGGAACTTCTCGCGCAGGCGCACTGCCTCCGGCCCGCGGTCGAGATCAACGAGGGCCACCGGGACCCCCTGAATCTTCCCGCCGAAGGCATAGCCGATGATGAGCAGCTGCATCAGAGGAAGCAGCAGTGACGCGGCGAGAATCGCCGGGCTGCGAAAGTACTTCCGGAGGTCGCGCTCGATGATGGCCCAGAGAGGAAGCACGGATCTCTTGCTCAGCGCTCGACCAGCCGCTCGTCGAACCGGATCTTGCCGGTCTCGTCGCGCGTGGCGCGCCCCGTGAAATGAATGAACACGTCCTCGAGCGTGCTGTCCCGGAGAGCCATCGTCGAAATGGCGACGCCTCGGCCCCGGGCCTCCTCGACAATCGCCGAAAGCGCCCGGGAGCGGTCGCGGCTGTGAACTCGGAGAAGGCCCTCTTCCTCGTCGACCCCCTCGACCGCGGCGAGACCTCTCACCGAATCGAGGAAGCCGTCGGGCGGAGAATCGAAGCGCACCTCGATTACCTCCGCGTTCGGAAGCTGCGACTTGAGCCCCTCCGGGGTTCCTTCCGCCACGATGGTGCCGTGATCGAATATGGCGATCCGATCGCAGAGCTCGTCCGCCTCCTCCATGTAGTGCGTCGTGAGAAACACGGTGACGGTGCGCTCCGACTTCACCCGCGACATCATCTCCCACATCGAGATCCGCGACGCGGGGTCGAGGCCCGTGGTCGGCTCGTCGAGAAAAATGATGCTCGGTCCGTGGACGAGACACCGCGCGATCTCGAGCCGCCGGCGCATGCCGATGGAGAACGTGCCGACGAGCTTGTCCCGCCAGTCGAGAAGGCCGATCCACTCGAGGAGCTCCGGCACGAGCTTTCGGCGCCGGGACCCGGGAACGCTGTGGAGCTTGGCGTAGAAGTCGAGGTTTTCGGCCGCGGTCAGCTTGAGATCGGAGGTGATGGACTGGGGAACGACCCCGATCGCCCGGCGAACGGCGTCGGGGTCCATCCGGATGTCGTGCCCCAACACGCGGGCCGTGCCCGAAGTGGGCGTGATGAGCGTCGTCAGCATCCGGATGAACGTCGACTTTCCTGCGCCGTTCGGACCGAGGAGCCCGAAGTTCTCTCCCTCTTCGACGTGGAGACTGACGCCGTTGACGGCGATGAAAGCACCGAAGTGCTTCCGCAGATCCTCGGCGACGATGGCGCTCATGATGGGCGGCTCAGAAGCGAAGCGTTATCGAGCGGCCTCCAAAATCGAGGACCACCGAATCCTGGGTGATGCGGACTACTCGAGCACCTCCCACCGAATCGCCTTCGATTACCCGCGCGCCGTTGATGATGGCGAACGGCTTTCCGTCGGCGACCGAGATGCCCTCGAGCTGAAGGGGCGGCGGATCGGGAGGGGGTGGTGCCCGGGTGACGGCGGGTGCTTCTGGTTTCGAGGCTCCTCTTCGACCCGCTGCCCCCTCGCCCGTTGCGGTTTCGGCGTCGAGCGCGGCCTCGAGGAGAGCGAGATCGGCCTCGGTCGGATCCTCGATGTCGATGTTCTCCAGAAGCTCTTCCAAGGAGGGGCTGGCCGGCGCTGCCGGACTCGCGGGCCTGGCTGAATTCGGCGGGGGCTCGGAGGCGGTGTTCTCGATCCTCTCGCTCTCGGGCACCGGCGGCGAAACGCGCGCGGCGCGATCTTCCCGTGCGGTGGACTTGGCGGAAGCGGGGCTCGCACTCGTCACCGGCCTTTCCGGGACCGGGCTCTCGCGCGCAACCGGTGTCACGGACGCGGGCTTCGGTGGAGCGGTCGAGACAGGGTTTCCGGCTTGGGAGACGTCTCTCGGCGTCGGCCTCGGCTTCTGCTCGGGTCGTGTTTGCGTCGGCACCGGCGCTGGAACCGGCGGTTTTGGGGCCGGTGCGGCGATCGCGGTTCCCGTCAGAACGGGTAGCCGCTCGGTAGCTGGACCCGGCTCCGTCTCCGCCGGCAATACCGGTGCTTCGTTTTCATCGCGTCTAGCGGTCGGAGGAGCTTCCTCACCGGGAACGACGACGAAGGCGGTCATCCCCGGGTGGATGCGCCCGTCCGGGTTGTCGAGAGCGACCTTGATGGCGAAAGTGCGGATGTCGCGCTTCACCCGGTCGACGTCGCGCTGGGTCGCGAACCCCGCCTCGGGAGAGATGAACGTGACTTTGCCCACGAGCGCCAGGTCCGATGCGAGGATCACCTCGAGGGGCTGTCCGAGAACGAGCCGGCCGAGGAGCGTCTCCTCCACTTCGGCACGCACCCAGACGTCGTTCAGGTCGACGACGGTGACGACGGGGGAGCCCGCCGCAACGAACTCTCCCTCGCGCGCGACCCGTATCGAAACGACCCCCGTCAAGGGGGACCGGAGCTCGGTGTAGCCGAGGCGCACGGCGATCTGTTTCAGCTCCGCGCGGGCCTGCGCCGCTTGCGCTTCCGTTTGCTGGACTTCCTGCTCCATCACCCGCACCTGACGCTCGCTGGCGCGATGGATCTCGAGCTCGGCCCGCGCCGCTTCCACCCGGTCGTCGGCCGTCCGCATGCGGGCCCGGATGACTTCGACCACGGACTCCTCTCGTTCCTTGACCTGGCGCGCCACCAGTCCCTGCGTCAGCAGCTCGGACGTCCGCTCCAGGTCCTTCATCGCCTGGTCGAGCTCGGCTCGGATCTCTTCCCGCTGGCTCTCGCTCGCGCGAAGCTGCGCCGTGGCTGCCTCGATTTGCGACTTCACCCGGGCGGTCTCGAGCTCCACCCGTTCTTCGCCCTGCTCGAGGCGCGCCGAAAGCTGGTCGATGGCGGCGAGCTGCCGCTGACGCTGGGTGTCGATTTCCTCGGTGGCGAGGACGGCGATGACCTGACCCTTTTCGACCCGATCCCCTTCGTCGACCCGAAGCTCTCTGATTCGTCCGGAAATTTCCGAGGCGACCAGGGCCTCGTTCGCCGACACGATGCCCGTCAATCGAATGTCGGTCGCTTCCTCGCGGTGCAGGAGACCGATCGCGCTTATCGCCGCGGCGAGGAGAGCGATGCCAAAAACGACTGCGCGTTTCATGTCGAGCCCACAGATGAGGATCCTTACGTCAAAGCCGCAACCGCGATCGTCCGTCCGGGGGGCTGGCGGGGAGCACAAGGTGTAGCACGCTCCAGGAACAGCTGTCAAGAACACACGAGGGTGTCGGAACGCCTGACAGCTCGTCGCCGGGGCGAAGTCGTGATGCTCGAAAGAGTTCCGCCGATATGTGAGGATCGACACGTCGGAAGGGCTTACGACTCCTCCGAGCGGTTCGCGAGGGCTCTCTCTCTATCGTCATGCAGCGTGACGCTTTCAACGTTCGGAACTAGGTTGCACG
>CAZKNR010000506.1:0-2224 GCA_964553925.1 uncultured Acidobacteriota bacterium | reverse complement strand
CGAGGGCGGAAGCTACGGCGGGCAGCTCACGAACTGGATCGTCACCCAGACCGAACGATTCAAAGCGGCGATCCCGCGCGCCGGGATCGCGAACCTGGTGAGCTTCAACTACATGGCCTACTACCACGACTATCTCGCCGTGGAGTACGGCGCCTATCCGCATCAAGAAGACCTGATGGACCGGCTCTGGGAGCGCTCGCCCCTCAAGCACGTGGCCCGAGTGAGGACTCCGGTTCTATTTCTGCACGGAGAGAACGACAACGACGTGCCCATCGCGGAGGCGGAGCAGTTCTATATCGCCCTTCACGACGTCGGGGTCGAGACGGTGATGGTGCGCTACCCGCGGGAAGGGCACGGATTCCGAGAGACCGCGCACGTGGCCGATTCCATCGAGCGGAGTATCGAGTGGTACCGGAGGCACTTCGGGGTCGAACCCTGAGATGCACGCGGGCTATGTACTACAACGAGCTTGTAGTACAAGGGCTTTGTAGTACACTGGGTGCGTGAATCTCGACCCGCTCCTGGATCGCGACGAGGAGCTTTCTCGTCTCGAGGACGCCTGGAGCGAAGCCTCGAGAGGCCGGCCCCAGATGGTGATGCTTTGGGGGCGAAGGCGTGTAGGAAAGACTTTCCTGCTCTCCCACTTCCTGGAGGACAAGAGAGGCGTTCATTTCAGCGCTACCCAACAGGCCGAAAAGATCGAGCTCGAGAGGCTCTTCGACGCGGTTGGCCGCGACCTGGGCGCGGAATTCGCCGACGCATCTGGCGGGGGTTTTGCCAGCTGGGAGGCGGCGCTGAAATTCCTGGCCAGCCAGGCGGTGAAGGAACCGCTGGTATTGGTGCTGGACGAAGCCCCTTATCTGCTGGAGGGCACCCCGGCACTCCCCAGCATCGTGCAAAGCGTTTGGGATCATCTCAGACCTGGGACGAAGCTCCTTCTCGTCCTCACGGGCTCCGCGATCGGCGTGGTGGAGGGATGGATGGCAGCCGGTGCGCCTCTGCGCGGACGGCCCACACTGCGCGTGCGTCTCGATCCGATGGACCCATGGGCGGCGCGCGCCTTCCTTCCTAGGCTCGCTCCGGTGCAATTCGTCGAGGCCTATGCCGCCTGCGGCGGGTACCCAATTCATCTTCTCGCCTGGGACCCGAAGGCGACGACGAACGAGAACCTGCTTCGGCTTGCCGGGAGCCCGGGAGGCATTCTCCTGGAAGATGCCGCTGGCATCCTGAGGGAGGAGCTTCCTTCCATCGGCGGCTACTCCCGGGTAATGGCGGCCGTCGGGCGGGGGTTGACGCGATTTTCCGAGATCGCGAACGCGGCGGATCAGCGGATCGAGCGCCCTCTCGAGGTCCTGGCGGAATCGGGTTTCGTCCAGAAGGCGCTCCCCATCGGCGCGCCGAAGGGCGCTCGGCCTGATTATGAAATCGTGGACCCATATATCCGTTTCTGGTTCAGCGTCCTCTACGCCGACCGAGGACTCATCGAAGGCGGCCAAGGCGCTGCGGTAATGGAACGAGCCCGGCCTCGGTTCGAGACGCACGTGGGTCGGGTCTTTGAAGAGATGGCGCGCGGCCACGCGCGGCGACTGATCGCGCGGGGCGATCTCTCCAAGGACATGGTCGTCGGGCGCTGGTGGGCGAGCACTGGAGCTCCGTGTGAGGTCGACGTGCTCGGCCTCCGGGGTTCGGCAACCGTGCTCCTCGGCGAGGCGCGCTGGCAGAAAGCTCCCGTCGGGGCAAGGGAGCTCGAGGCGCTCATCCGCAAGAGCGAGAGGGTTCCATCCCTCGTGGAAGAGCCGATCTACGCGTTTTGGAGCCGGTCTGGAGGAACGAAGGCGCTCGAGAGAGCCTCAACCCGGGTCTATGACGTGAAGGCGATGCTGGAGTGAAGTTTCTTACTTGACGATTGATGATGCGATGTTCGGACTATCGACGGTTACACGCAGAGTATGGAGTATGAGAACTGGTAGTAAGAAATACCCTTAGGAGTGGTATGATAAAGGGGAGGAGAGCATGCCCAAAGTCAAAGTCACTCTCAGCCTCGACCAGGACATGGTACAGACGCTGGACACGATCGGTCGCAAGAGCCACAAGCCCCGCAGCCGGGTGGTTCAGGAGGCGCTCCGAGTCTGGCGAAAAAAGGCGTTGGAGGAGCAGTTGGCCGACGGTTATCGGGCAATGGCAAAGGAGGACAGGGAGACGGCGGAGGGATTCCTACCGGCGT
>CAZKNR010000505.1:0-3855 GCA_964553925.1 uncultured Acidobacteriota bacterium | reverse complement strand
GATGAAGAGCGGGGCGAGGACGAGGGTGATCGTGGCCAGGAGCTTCACGAGGACGTGGAGCGACGGGCCAGCGGTGTCCTTGAACGGGTCGCCGACGGTGTCGCCGACGACGGCCGCCTTGTGCGGCGCGCTGCGCTTGCCGCCGAGCGCGCCCGCCTCGATGTACTTCTTCGCGTTGTCCCACGCGCCGCCGGCGTTGTTGAGGAAGAGCGCCATGAGGATGCCGGTGATCGTGCCGACCATGAGGAAGCCGGCCACGACCTCGGCGCCGAGGCCCGGCTGGCCGATGGCCTTCCCGATCATCTTGAAGATCACGCCGGTGAGGATCGGCATCGCGACGACGACGACGCCGGGCAGGACCATCTGCCTGAGCGCGCCCGACGTGACGATGTCCACGACCTTGCCGTAGTCCGGCACGAACTTCTCCGGCAGGTGCAGCTCCTCGCCCTTCCGGAACGGCTTGAACTGCTCGCGCACCGCCTCGATCACGGCCTTCGCCGCGCGGCCGACCGCCTTGATCGTCAACGCGGAGAAGAAGAAGACGAGCATCGCCGCGATCCACGGGCTCGAGGAGAGCGAGGGCGTCCTCGCGCTGGCGCTGGAGTTGGTCGAAGGCGAAGAGCTCGCGGAGCGGCTGAGGCGCGGAGCGATCCCCGTCGAGGAAGTCGTTGCGATCGCGAAGCAGATCGCCGAAGGCCTCGAGGCCGCGCACGAGAAGGGGATCGTCCATCGCGACCTCAAGCCCGCGAACCTCAAGCTCACCCGGGAAGGCACGGTCAAGATCCTCGACTTCGGTCTGGCGAAGGCCTACGGAGGAGAGGCGGAAGCCGCAGCAGGAGGGCTCTCTCAGTCGCCGACGATGTCGCGGCAGATGACGGAGGCCGGCGTCATCTTCGGAACCGCTGCGTACATGTCGCCCGAGCAGGCGCGTGGAGGAACGATAGACAAGCGCGCGGACATCTGGGCGTTCGGAGTGGTGCTGTTCGAGATGCTCAGCGGGAAGAGGCTCTTCACCGGCGAGACGGTGAGCGACACACTGGCCGCGGTGCTGCGTCAGGAGATCGACTGGAGGGCGCTTCCCGCTTCGACGCCGCCTGGCCTTCGTCGTCTGTTGGAACGGTGTCTCGACCGCGACTCGAAGAATCGGCTGCGTGACATTGGCGAGGCGCGGGTCGCCCTCGCGGAGAGGCTCGACCCGCCCGATGCTGTCCGCGTCTCTTCGAGACTGCGGCCGCTACCGTGGGTCATCGCTCTGGTGCTGGCGCTCGCGCTCTGGGCGGTGTGGCGCCCCGCGCCCCAGCCCGCTCCACCCCTGCGCCTCAGCGCCGAGCTGGGTGCCTCCGCATCGCTTGCGACCGACCTCGGTCCCGCCGCGATCCTCTCGCCCGACGGCCGCATCCTCGCTTTCGTCGCGAGCCAGGGCGCGGAGGGACGTTCGCAGCTCTATCTCCGGCGCCTGGAACAGCTCGACGCCGCGCCGCTTTCGGGGACGGAAGGCGCCCGCAACCCGTTCTTCTCGCCGGACGGGGAGTGGATCGCGTTTTTCGCCGACGGCAAACTGAAGAAGGTCTCAGTCTCGGGCGGTGCGGCCGTCACGCTCTGCGACGCCGAGGACGACCGGGGCGGGACCTGGGCCGAGGACGGGACGATCTTGTTTGCGCCTGTCCCCACGCCGGGCGTGGGCCTTTTGCGTGTGTCGTCGGCGGGAGGCACGCCGCAGACCCTGACGACACCCGATCAAGCCTCACAGGAGCTCGCACACCGATGGCCCCAGGCCCTTCCCGGAGGCAAGGCCGTCCTGTACACGGCGGGCAGTCGAGGCAACTTCGAGGACGCGAGCCTCGTCGTGCACAATCTCGAAGGCGACACGAGGAAGGTGCTGCATCGCGGCGGATATCATGGCCGTTACCTTCCGAGCGGCCATCTGGTCTTCATTCACGAGGGTACGCTCTTCGCCGCGCCTTTCGATCTGGATCGGCTGGAGCTGACGGGCGAGCCCGTGCCCGCGCTCGCGGGCGTGATTGCCAACCCGGTCATTGGGGGAGCGCAGTTCGCCTTCTCCCGGGACGGGACGCTCGTGTACCAGCGGGGAGAGGGCCTCGGTTTCGCCACGCCCATTCAATGGATGGACCGGGAAGGGAAGCTTCAGCCTTTGCGCGGGGCGCCCGGCGTCTACAACAGCATCCGCTTCTCCCCCGATGGCCAGAGGCTCGCGCTGAACATCCTCGAGGGGAAGAACCCGGATGTGTGGGTCTACGAATGGGGGCGCGACACCCTTTCTCGTCTCACGTTCGATCCCGGCGTGGATGGCGGCTCCGTATGGACCCCGGACGGCCAGCGCATCGCGTTTGCGTCGACGCGGGCGGACAAGGCGACGGGGAACCTCTACTGGCAGCGAGCCGACGGGACGGGCGAGGCGGAGCGCCTGACGGAGAGCAAGAACCTGCAAGTCCCGATGTCGTGGCATCCGAGCGGGAAGTTCCTGGCCTTCGCGGAGGACAACGCGCAAACGAGCTTTGACATCTTGATCCTGCCGCTCACGGGTGACGAGGCCTCCGGGTGGAAGCCGGGGAAGCCCACGGTCTTCCTGAACGGCCCCTTCCTTGAAGCCCACGCGGCCTTCTCGCCGGACGGTCTCTGGCTGGCGTATACCTCCAACGAGTCCGGCCGCCGCGAGGTGTACGTGCGTCCGTTCCCGGGCTCGGGGGGGAAGTGGCAGGTCTCGACTGCCGGCGGAGGCTTCCCCACGTGGTCTCGAAGCCGAAGAGAGCTCTTCTACGTGGTCGAGGACGGGAGGATCATGGTGGCGGCGTATACCGTGGAAGGCGACTTCAGCGCCGAGAAGCCCCGGGTGTGGTCACCGGGGATCGCGCCTTGGCGAGGACCCAGCGCCCGGACCTACGACCTGCATCCGGACGGCGAGCGGGTGGCGGTGCTGAAGGCCTCGGGGGACGAGGCCGACGCCAGGGGGGACAGGGTGGTCTTTATCCAGAACTTTTTCGACGAGCTGCGCCGGATCGCGCCCGCAGACAAGCGATGACACTCTCTCCCGGCACGAGGCTCGGTCCGTACGAGATCGCTTCACCCCTCGGAGCCGGGGGGATGGGCGAAGTGTTCCGCGCGCGGGACACGAAGCTCAACCGCGACGTCGCGATCAAGGTTCTGCCCGCCGCCTTCGCGCAGGATTCAGAGCGCGTCGCTCGATTGCGACGCGAGGCGCAGCTCCTCGCCTCGCTGAACCATCCCAACATCGCCGCGATCCACGGGCTCGAGGAGTCGGACGGCGTCGTCGCGCTGGCGCTGGAGCTGGTCGAAGGCGAAGAACTCGCCGAGAGGCTGAGGCGCAGCGCGATCCCCGTCGACGAAGCGATTGCCATCGCGAAGCAGATTGCCGAAGGCCTCGAGGCCGCGCACGAAAAGGGAATCGTCCATCGCGACCTCAAACCGGCGAACCTCAAGATCACCAAGGACGGCACGGTCAAGATCCTCGACTTCGGTCTGGCGAAGGCCTACGAAAGCGAACCGACGGCGGTCGGCGCGCTCTCTCAGTCGCCGACGATGTCTCGGCAGATGACGGAGGCCGGGGTCATCTTCGGCACCGCCGCGTACATGTCGCCCGAGCAGGCGCGTGGAGGGACCGTAGACAAGCGCGCGGACGTCTGGGCCTTCGGTGTGGTGCTGTTCGAGATGTTGACGGGGAAGAGGCTCTTCACGGGCGAGACGGTGAGCGACACGCTCGCGGCGGTGCTGAAGACGGAGCCGGAGTGGGAGGCGGTTCCGGCGAGCACTCCTTCGGCATTGCGGAACCTGCTGCGTCGGTGTCTGACGAAGGAGCCGAGGCAGCGGCTGCAGGCG
>CAZKNR010000504.1:0-6646 GCA_964553925.1 uncultured Acidobacteriota bacterium | reverse complement strand
GAAACATCCGCCGCGCGCCGACTACGTCGCCATCGGCCCTCGGGAGCTCCTCGACGCCGCCCGGCCTCTCCTCGACCACCGGCGAGGCCAGGGTCTCGCCGTCGCCTCCGTGCCCATCGACGAGATATTCGACGAGATGGGCTACGGTGAAAGACGACCCGAGGCGTTACGCGACTTCCTCACCTACGCGTACCACCACTGGCCCGGAGGAATCCGCTACGTCCTCCTTCTCGGCGACGCTTCCTACGATTTCAAGGACCACATGGGAACCGGCGCTCCCAACCGAGTTCCCGCGCTTCCCATCCAAACGAGTTATCTGTGGACCGCCTCGGACCCGAGCCTCGCCGCCGTGAATGGAGACGATCTCCTTCCCGACGTTGCCATCGGACGACTCCCCGCGGCCGACGCCTCCGAGCTCCGTGTGATGATCGACAAGGTCCTCGCCTACGAGACGGGAGGGCGCGAGCTCTCGGCTCCCGTGGTTCTCGTCACCGACAACGCAGACATCGCCGGCGACTTCGATGCCGATGCCCGCGACCTCATGACGTCGACTCTCGCGTCTCGTTCCGTTCGACACATCTCTCTCGGCGCGCTCGGGGTCGAGCGCACGAGGGAGTCGATCCTCAGCGCCTTCGATGACGGCGCCTCCGTCGTGAGCTACATGGGTCACGGGGGAATCCACCTCTGGGCGAGCGAGAATGTCTTCAACAACGACTCGGTAGCCCTTCTAACTCCTCAAGGCCAGCAGCCCATCGTCAACGCCCTCGATTGCTTGAACGGCTACTTCCACTTCCCGTTTTTCGACTCGCTCGCCGAAGAGCTCCTCAAAGCCGACGGGAAGGGCGCCGTCGCCGTCTTCGCTCCGAGCGGTCTGAGCTTGAACGAGCCCGCCCACGAGCTTCACAAGGCTCTGCTCCGGGAATTGTTCGAAGGTGGGCACGAACGGATCGGCGACGCCGTTCTTGCGGCGCAAGCGAAGTTCCTCGACACCGGCTCGTTCGCCGAGCTCCTCACGATCTACCACCTCTTCGGCGACCCGGCCCTCCAACTCAAGTAAGCGGCATCACCGCGCGTCGGACGGGAAGGTAGCACCCGAGGAGCGTCACGCTGAAGAGCACGAGCGCCGAGGCAGCGTCCATCTCGTTCCTCTCCGCCGTCCGGTTTCCCGTTGCCCGCCGTTACGTACTACGGGGCCAGGATTCTCCCCTATGTGAACGAGAAAGAATGTTGTCCTCGACCACCGGTTGGGGAATCCAGAATTCGATCGAGACTCCTTCGAATCCACACGGAGGCTTCGCCGCCTCTTCTCGTGGAATCGCACTTCCCCGACGCGGTCGCGGACGGACTTCGCACGAAGGGGTCACGACGTTCTCGTAAAGAAGGATGGGCTCTTCAGCTCGTGGTTCGGGGGACCGAGTGGCATCCTCGTGGACTCCGACAAAGGATGCTTCCGCGGCGGGACGAAGCCCTACCGCGTGGGGTATCGCCCCCGGATACTGAAGCCCAAATTCCCCCTGACCCCTGAGGGTCTTGCCCCCCAACCCCGCGCGGAAGAGCAGCCTTTTTCACTACTTCCAGACGCGCTCACCGGGCATGCTGCTTGCACTCCAAGGCCCGGGCATGACTAAGACACGGACCCGCGGCTCTGGGAAGACCTCGCCTCGGGGGCGATACGCGTGAAGAGCTTCTCGGCCGCCGGCGTCTCGGGATCCGGACATCGCGATCCCGCCACGAGGATCCGATAGGCCTACGATGCGATCGAAACTGCACCGCTTCGCGAGACGGGGGGCTCTCGGGGCCCTGACGCTCGGGTTCCTGAGCCTCGTGGCTCCCCGGGCCGCCCACGCCGTCAACTACGTGCAGTCCGTCGAGTACGTCGAGGTCACCCTGACCGGCACGACGATCGGATCCACGAACCTCAGCAAGGGCCAGATCCTCGCCAACTGCGTGCCGTTCGCGAGCGCGACGGTCGCGGGGACCGACGCCCGCTTCGGCCGCGTCTTCACCGACGTCTACTTCCAGGCTTCGCCGAGCCGCGTGACGGTTCAGCGCGACAACGCGACGGGCACTGTATCCGTCGGGGTGTTCGTCGTCGAGTTCGACCCGAGCTACGTCAACGTCCATCAGGGGACGTTCGTCAACGCGCAGGGCGCCGCCCAGCCGACCACGAGCCCCATTCCGCTCGTGAACCTGGCCAAGGCCGCGCTCGTCTTCTACTACCGCTACGACACTCAGACCGTGCCCTACAGCCAGGTGACCACGGCCGGCTGGCTCGGCTCCACGACCCAGCTCAACTGGCAGCGCAGCGACGCCTCGGTCGGCACCGTCAACGGCCACTACTACGTGTTCGAGGCTCGCAACGCCGAGTTCTCCGTCCAGCCCTTGAGCTTCGCCCTGGGAGCGAGTGCGACGAGCGCCACCGCGCCTGCGCTCGCGACGCCGGTCGATCCCGACAAGACGATGGTGATCGCCTCTTATCGCACGGACTACCCGGACGACGACAACGAGGACGGGCAGTTCCGCGTGGCCCTGACGAGCGCGACGACGGTCACCGCCTACCGGACCTGGGGCGGCGGATCCGGCTCCAACAACACCCCCGACATCCGGGTTTTCGTCGTGCAGTTTCCGGGAGGGGTACGTGTCCAGCGCGGTACGCTGCCCTACGCGGACGCCGAGACGCAGAAGACGGCGACGATCGAGTCCGTGCGCACATCCACGGCGATGGTGTGGAACAGTGTGTCCACCGGTCCGGGGGCGATCGAGCACCGGGCCTTCAGCTCTCCGGACTCGGACGGGGGCTTCCAGCGGCTGAAGCTGGCGAGCGCCACCAGCGTCCAGGGAGATCGCGACGGCGTCTGCGGCACCCCGGGCGAATGCCAGGGCGTGGGCTCCTTCGAGGTGGTGGACTTCGATCCCCCCGCCCGGATGCTGGTCAAGTCCGGCACGTACGCCGGGAACAACACCAACGACCGCCCCATCTTCGTGGGGTTCCAGCCCGACGTCGTGTTCGTCAAGCGCGAGGACCCCGCGAACACAGTCGTCCGCACGTCCACGATGGGGCCGGACCAGACCAAGTCCTTGGACGACAACGGCGTCGCGCCTTACACGGGCGGCATCAAGTCGTTCACCGTCGACGGCTTCACCCTGGGCACCCACACGGACGTGAATGGAACCGGCGCGAACACGACCTACCACTGGATCGCTTTCAAGGCCGCGGGGGGCGAGCTCAAGGTCGGGTGGTACACGGGGGACAATGTGTCGGGCCGCGTGATCCCCGGCGTGAGCTTCCAGCCGGATTTCGTGATCACGCTGCCGGAGGCGAGCGGGGGCGTGTCCGGCGTCCCCTGGCTGCGCTCGTCCACGATGGTTGGCAACGAAGTCTTCACCGCGGATGTGACCGGGCTGGTTACGGAGAGGATCCAGGGCATGGAGCCCGACGGCTTTCGGGTGGGCAACCAGGCCAGCGTCAACGGGGGCGGCGCCATCATCCACTACATCGCGTGGAACCAGGTGGCGGGACGGATGGGCGTCGGCAAGTACACCGGCAACGGCATCGACCCCACGAATCACGACGAGGTCGGCTTCATGCCCGAGTGGGTCCTGGTCAAGAGGAACGACAACAGCCGTCCCTGGATACACAAGCCAGCCTCCTTGTTCCTCTCGGCCGACTACCAGGTCGGTCTCGGCCCCTACCCGGTCGTCAACGGCTTTGGCGACATCAAGACTCTTCGTCCGCTGGGCTTCCAGGTCGGCGCTAGCCCGCGCGTGAACGTGAATACCATCGCCTACCACTGGATCGCCTTCGGCCCGCACGTCCCCCAGACCAACTACCGCTCGATCGGCACCGCGGGTCCCCACAGTGCGGGAACGATCACCGCCACCGTCGGCTCCCCAGTCGTGAGCGGCGTGGGCACCGGTTGGATCACCGCGAACCGCGGGCGTGGCGACAGCATCACCTTCGGAGGTTTCACCGGAACGATCCTGTTCGTCGATTCCGAGACCCAGCTCACGCTCACCTCTCCTTCCACCGTCGGGGGCTCGCCGGGGTACACGATCTCCCGCAAGTTCCTGACTCTCGCCTTGTGGGAGGACTGCATCGACGGCGGAGGGACTTCCTGCGGTCCCGACCCGGTGGTCCCCTCGCCCAGCCTCGTGACCGACGACCGCCGCGAGGTGGGGATCGCGTACGACGACAGCGTCTTGACCCGCGTGTCCATCAGCGGCTCCATCACCGATGCGACCCACACGATCACGCTCACCGCCGACCCCGGCAACCGCCACCTGGGCGTGGCCGGAGGCGGGGTGGTCGTGGACGGGGCCGCCGCCGCGTTGGCGGTAGTCCTGGTGGACGACAACTTCGTCAACGTGGAATGGCTCGAGATCAAGGGAGGGACCGACGAGGGGATCGATTTCAAGACCGTTTCTCCCGGAAACAACAAGGGCGTATTGCGCAACCTGCTCGTCCACAATGTGCCGCTCGAGGGGATCCTGACGGACGAGGCCTTCGCCAACGTCGACATTTACAACAACATCGTCTACGCCACCGGGGCGGCGGGCATCAGAATCGGAATCACGCTGACCACGGGTACGGTTCGAATCTTCAACAACACCGTCTACGGCAACACCGGCGGCGGGATCACCGCGGCCGGCAGCAATCCTACCGCCACACTGAGGAACAACATCTCTCACAGCAACGGCGGAGCTGAATTCGCCGTCTCCGGCTTGAACGCTGCGAGCTCACACAACCTGGCGAGCGATCTCACCGGGACGACCCACAGCACGACGGGCGGAATCAATTCGGTAGGGCTGCCGGCGATGGTGTTCGTGTCCACGACGGTCGGCTCCGAGAACCTGCATATCCAGGTGGGGAGCGCGGCTGCG
Source organism: uncultured Acidobacteriota bacterium (assembly GCA_964553925.1). Taxonomy (GTDB): domain Bacteria; phylum Acidobacteriota; class Vicinamibacteria; order Marinacidobacterales; family SMYC01; genus DAISKN01. The sequence goes on along the minus strand of CAZKNR010000504.1, from coordinate 1,765 downwards.
AACGTGGCCACGGACTTGAGCGGGGTCGTGTACTTCGACATCGACGGCGGCACGCGAGTCAACCCGTGGGACATCGGGGCCGACGACATCCTGGCGACGACGGAGGTCGACCTGCTGTCGTTCGAAGCGCGGGCCTTCGACGGAGCGGTAGAGCTTTCGTGGGAGACAGGATCGGAGCTGAAGAACCTGGGTTTCCATATCTACCGCGGGTCGTCGCCGACCGGTCCCTGGGAGCGGTTGACCGCGAATCTCATCCCCGGACTCGGCTCCTCGCCTCAGGGAGCCCGCTACGTCTATCGCGATTCCTCTCTTTCGAACGGAACCACGTACTACTACTTGCTCGAGGACGTCGAGACCACGGGACGGGTCGAGAGACACGGGCCGGTGGACGCGACCCCGAATGCGCAGGCGTCTCCCGCCGACGAGACTCTTCCGCGCGCCGCCACGACCTATGGAGATCCGGACGCGACGCTCTTGCGCGTCTTGTCTCGCGGAGCTTCCGTGATGCGGATCGAGCTCACGACCGGCGGCTTTTACGCCTTTCCGCGGGAGGACGGCACCGTCGATATCGAGATCCCCGGATTCACACCCTCGAAGGAAAGTCCCGGTCTTCCGGTAAAGCTCCACTGGCTCGAGGCCATCGCCGGCCGTAAGATCGATATCCTTTCGGTGCGTGCGTGGCAGGTACAAGTGCTGGGGCTCGTTCCATCAGCCGCGTCCGCGAGCGAGATCGAGGCTTCGTGGGACGGCACGCAGAAGCTTCGAAGGTCTCGCGGTTCGCGGGCGTCGTTCCAGTCGACGGCACTCTCTCCAAAAGAGGCAGCGCGCATCGCCGAGGTAGCGTTCCAGGGGGACGTGAAGAAAGCGCTTCTCGAGCTCGCGCCCCTTCGATGGGACGGCGCGACCGGACGGCTGCTGTTCGCTCGAACCCTTCAGGTTACGGTGAGTTTCCGAAAACGGGAGCCCTCCGAAACGACTTCGGTCGACGGCCGAAGAGGACGCCGCGAGCGCGCGACCGCAGCCTCGCGTGGCATCGTCGCTCGCCTTGCCACACTCCGGGCTGGCCTTCACGGCGTCCGCTATGAGGATGTCTTCCGCGAGACGCGTGGACGGGGAATCGACGCGGCAGCGCTGCGCCTGAGCCGTCTCGGAAAGGCAGTAGCCTTCCAACTCGAGCCCTCGACGAATCGGTTCGCCCCGGGCTCGACGCTCTTCTTCCTGAGCGAGGGCGCCGAGGCCAACCCCTACGGCAACGAAGCGGTCTACGAGCTCGAGACCGGACGCGCGGGCGAGCGTATGCGAACCGAGAGCGCGGCTCCCGCGGGAAATCCCATCCAAGTGCTCCAGGCGACGATCGAGCGCGAAGAAGACCGCTACTATCAAGCCGCCCTTCTCGAAGCTCCGGATCTGTGGCTATGGGACATGTTTCTCGCCCCGAGCCGCAAAAGCTTCCCGTTCTCGGTGAGCTCCCTCGTTTCCTCGAGCGCGGCCGCGAAGCTCGAGGTGTGGCTCCAAGGAGCGAGCGACTTCCCCGAATCTCCCGACCATCACGCGCGCCTCTTCGTAAACGGGACTCACGTCGGTGACGAAGAATGGAACGGGAAAGAGCCGCGCCGGATCGAGATCGCTCTCGCCGCGGGCATCCTGAGGGAGGGCGAGAACTCGCTCGAGATCGAGGGTCTTCAGGACACCGGAGCGCTCTACTCGATGTTCTTCCTGGATCGGTTCTCGGTGACCTACCAAAGGCTCGCCGTTGCCGAAGGTG
>CAZKNR010000503.1:0-1762 GCA_964553925.1 uncultured Acidobacteriota bacterium | reverse complement strand
CGCTCGCCGCCTTCGCCGCGCGATAGCCGCAGTCGGCTCCCGGGCGAACGTCGGGTCTGCCTCCAACTCCGAGATCGAAGAGAATGGCGGCGGGAACGATCGGGACCTTTGCGACGCCCACGTCGAAGCCGATGCCTCGCTCCTCGAGGTAGCGCACCGCGCCCGACGCCGCGTCGAGCCCGAAGGCACTCCCCCCCGAAAGAACGATCGCGTGGACTTTCTCGACGGTGGCGACGGGGCTCAGCAGATCGATCTCGCGAGTCCCCGGGGCGCCCCCGCGGACGTCCGCTCCGGCGACCGCGCCTCCCTCCGTCAGGATCACGGTGCAGCCCGTCGGCCGTTCGTCGAGGGTGAAATGGCCGACCTTGATCCCCGCGACGCGGGTCAACCCGCTTCCAGCGAGGAGCAAGAGTGGGAACAGGACACCGTTCATGCTTCGCCTCCAAGGATTACGCTAGCGAATGGGTTCAGTGTCGTGGTTCCAAAGCGATATCTGATGGTATTGATGAAATCCCGTACCAGGTCTGTTATATCATCCTCCAGGAGGACTTCCATGAACCGAGAAACCTCGCGACGATCCTTTCTCGCGGAGATGGCGGCGGCCGCCGCGGTGGTTCCGGCAGCGTTTCGAGGCGGGGAAGCCTTCGCGGCGAGCGAGCTCGACGGCGAAGCCTACTGGGGCCTCGTCCGGGCCCAGTTCTCCTTCACCGAGGAGAAGGTCCCGATGAACGCGGCGAACTTGTGCCCGTCGCCTCGCGCCGTCGCCGAGCGCGTGAGCGAGCTCACCGCCGACATCGATCGGGATTGCTCGTTCAACAACCGCGCCAAGTTCGTCGACCTCCTCGAGAGCTCGCGAGCGAAAGTCGCGGGACAGCTCGGGGTCAGTCCGGAGGAGGTAGCGCTCGTCCGGAACACGAGCGAGGCCAACAACACCATCAACAACGGCCTCGATCTCGACTCCGGCGACGAAATCGTTCTCTGGGAGCAGAACCATCCCACGAACAACGTCGCCTGGGACGTGAGGGCCAAGCGCTTCGGGCTTTCGATCGTACGGGTCTCGACGCCGACGGAGCCGAAGAGCGCGAAGGAGCTGGTCGATGCCTTCGTTTCCGCCTTCACTCCGAAGACACGCGTCCTCGCCATCACCCACGTTTCGAACGTGAGCGGGGTGAGGTTGCCCGCGCGCGAGCTCGTTTCCGCCGCGCACGAGCGCGGGATCTACGTGCATCTCGACGGAGCCCAGAGCTGGGGCGCCCTCAACGTGAACCTGAGGGAGATCGGGTGCGACTCCTATTCCGCCTCCGCTCACAAGTGGTTCATGGGGCCGAAGGAGGCCGGGATTCTCTACGTCAAGGAAGAGAACATTCCCCGAATCTGGCCGAACATCGTTGCCCCGGGCTGGGGCAGCGACGTCGATCCCGACGTAAAGGGAGCGCGCAAGTTCGAGTCACTGGGACAACGGGACGACTCCTGTCTGGCCGCCGTCGGGACGACGGTCGACTTCCACCGCTCGATCGGGCAAGACCGCATGGAGTCTCGCGTGCTCGAGCTCGCGACCGCACTGAAGAGCGGCCTTGCGGCGAAGAACTTCTCGCTCGTAACTCCGCTCGACCCGGAAATGTCGGGCGGGGTTTGCATCCTGAGGGTGCAGGGTAGGAAGAGCGGAGAAATCGTCAACCGACTCTATGGAGAACATGGAATCGCGGCTGCGGGAACCGGCGGACTAAGGCTCTGTCCCCACGTATACAACACCATGGAGCAC
>CAZKNR010000502.1:0-19886 GCA_964553925.1 uncultured Acidobacteriota bacterium | reverse complement strand
GATCTGGTATCCGATGTCACGCTTCAGCTCGAACACGATTCGCGCAAGAGGGCCGGTCCCGCTCGGATTCGTCGCGGGCGGGTACTCGTACATCAGGATCCGTTCGAGATACGGATGGTTCTCCGGGTAATAGTGCCGCAGCGGATTCGAAACGCCGAGAACGTCGAGGACGAGACGCTGCTCCGGATTCTGCTCCTCGACCACGCGGTGCTCCATCGGTCCATCCGCTTGAAGGATCGCGAGAAAACCGGCCTCCTGCGGAAGGAGCTTCAGCGCCAGGAGCTTCGTCGCGCGCGCCTGGCCGTCCGCCGGACCCGAAGCGAGCCCGAACAGGAATGGCCAGATGAAGATCGAAAGGAGACGGTCCATTTTTCGACGTCGGGAACAGCGGCGAAACCGATGTGAAACCAGTCTAACGAGGGGATTCATCGCTGTCAAAGACCGAAGGTGCCTTTTCCACGGAGAAGGTTTATGATCGGAAGCTAAAGTAGTTTCTCAACCCATGTGTGGCATCGCCGGAATTTTTCGACCCCGGGGTCTCATCAGGGACGCCGAGCGACAGGCCCTCGCTCGAATGCTCGAAGCCGAGCGGCATCGTGGCCCGGACGGCGAAGGAACGCACGAAGACCGCGGGATTCTCCTCGGACATCGAAGGCTCGCGATCATCGACCTCTCGTCCTCGGGAAGTCAGCCCATGCCCAACGAGACCGAGGACGTCTGGCTGACGCTGAATGGGGAGATCTACAACTTCGCCGAGCTCCGGAGCGAGCTGAAGGACCTCGGACATCGTTTCCGCTCCCAGACCGACGCCGAGGTCGTTCTCCATGGTTACGAAGCTTGGGGAATGGAGAGGCTTCTTCCGCGGCTTCGTGGCATGTTCGCGTTCGGGCTTTGGGACGCGCGCCAGCGGAAGCTCTTTCTCGCCCGCGACCGCTTCGGCATCAAGCCGCTCTACTGCGCCCGTGGCCGAGATCTCCTGGTGTTCGCCTCCGAGATCCTCGCGATCGCGGCGAGTGGTCTTGTCGATGTCGAGCCTTCCGAGTCCTCGCTCTCGGCATTCCTCGCGCTTGGATCGGTGCCCGCCCCCGAGACGGCGCTGAAGGGCGTGGTCTCGATCCCCGCGGCACACTATCTCGAGATCTCGCGCGAGGGCGAGAGGACCCGTCGCTATGGGGAACCGTCCGGCGGTGCTTCGAGCGAAAAGGCCGTCCCCTCTCTTCTACGCGATGCAGTCCGGTCGCACCTGGTGAGCGACGTTCCTCTCGGCATCTTTCTCAGCGGAGGCATCGACTCCGCGAGCCTCGTCGCCATCGCGAGCCGCTTCGTCGAAAAACCCCTCAAGACCCTTTCGATCGTGCTCGACGACCCCGTCCTCGACGAGAGCTCCTACGCGCGCCTCGCGGCCGAGACCTACCGGACCGACCACCGCGAGGTCGAAGTGCGCGCCCAGGACTTTCTGGACACCCTTCCCGACTTCTTCCGCGCGATGGACCAGCCCACGGTCGACGGCGTCAACTCGTATCTGATCTCCCGCGCCGCCCGGAAGGCCGGCCTCACCGTGGTCCTCACCGGCCTCGGCGGCGACGAGGTCTTTCTCGGATACCCGCACTTTCGGCGGATCCGATCGCTCTCGCGATGGCTTCCCTGGATTCCGCGACCGCTTCTCGATCAATTGAGCCGATACCGGCCGAAGATCGACTACCTGCGGAACCCGACACCTTCGAACCTCTACCTCACGTTCCGCGGGCTCTTCGCCCCTCGGGAGATCGAAGAGCTCCTCCCCGGGGCCGCGCCCGCGTCGCTCGTCGCCGGAACAGAGGACGCTCTGGACGCCGCCGTCGAGCTCGAGTTTTCGCACTACCTCGGAAACCAGCTCCTCCGCGATACCGACGTGATGTCCATGGCCCACTCCATCGAGGCAAGGGTGCCGTTTCTCGACCACCCCCTCGTCGAGTGCGTGCGGCGCCTTCCCTACGAAACGAAGCTCCGGCGCGGCGTCAACAAACCGCTTCTCCTGAATGCCCTCGACGCCCCCCTGCCGAGGAAAATCTGGGACCGCCCCAAGCGCGGCTTCACCCTTCCGTTCCATCGATGGATGAAGGACCATCGGAGCGACCTCACCGAGCGCACCCTCGGCTCGGGCCTCTTCCAGCAAGACGCGGTGCTCGAGCTGTGGCGGCGCTTCGCCGAGGGCCGAGCGCACTGGTCCCGCCCCTGGGCCCTCGTGGCCTATTCGGCGTGGCGAGAACGCGTTCTTGGTCTTCGAGCGACGAAGGAGCCGATGGAGCTGACGGCAGCACCCGCATGAGCCTCAAGAGCCTGGCGAAAACCGGTCTTCTCGCGGCGGTGAGCAAGCTGACCGGCCGCCACGCCGTCCTCCTTCCTCCGGAGGCCGCCGACGAGGACAGCATGCTGAGTCTTTCGGCACCTTACCGTGTGGAAGGAAATTCCCTTCGCGTCAGTCTGTCGGAGACCCAGACCGGAAACCTGCGCATCACGCTCCTCGGATACGAGGGACACTTCCCGCGAAAGATTCTCTGGGAGACGGCTCTCCACTACGGCCAGCCTCAGGATCTCTCTCTCGATCTGGGAACGGGCGAAATCCGTCTCGGTGAGCGCGCGCTAGGGAGCGTCCCCGTGCCCCTTCCGACCCGCCGGTTCTGCTTTCGCCTCGAGCTCGAAACGGCGGGACGGAGGAAACACCGCCTGACCGGACACTATCTGGTCACGAACGGAAACGGCTCCTACTTCGAGGGCGACAACTACGTCGACTACGAGGCCGAGGCCGCGGGCGAGGTGCCCCGGGTTCTCGAGCTCTTCGAGAAGCACGGAGCTCAGGGACCGGTGCTCGAAGTTGGCTGCGCCACGGGGCTGATGGGGGAAGGCCTCCTCTCGAGAGGCTTTTCGTACTGCGGAATCGACTACGCTCCGTGGGCTGTTGAAAAGGCACGAGAGCGGGTAGGCGCGGAGCGTGTCTTCCTCGTGAACGTGGAAAAAGAAGGACTCCCGGATGCCGTGGCGGCGCAGGGCCCGTTCGGAGCCCTACTCTTGTGGGCGGTCCTAGAACATTTTCACGAGCCCTTTTCCCTGCTCGAACGCCTAACGGAACACACTTCGCGCGGCTCGACCCTTTTCATCAATACAACGAACGCGCAAAGTCTGAATCGACTGTTGTTCGGAACGGAGTGGGAGGGCTACTTCGACACCTCCCATCACGGCGTCGACGCCGTGAGCGTCGACTCGCTTCGCGAAGAGCTCCCCCGGCTCGGTTGGCGGATCGCGGAGCTCCAAACGCACCTGTCGTGGGGCACCAGCGCCGATCCCACTCACGCTGCGCTCCGGGAATGGTGGAGCGCCGATGCTCGGTTTCGCCGTCTGCTGGCTGAGCGCGACCGCGGCGACCTCGTGAGCTGTGTCGCTGTGAAGGAATGAAGATCGTCCACGCCCTCGGTTGGTACTTCCCGGACAGCCTGGGTGGAACGGAAGTCTACGTCGCCGCGCTTGCAAGGCGACTTCGCGCTGAAGGACACCAGGTGCTGATCGCCGCACCCGATCCGCGCTGTGATGGCGACTATCACTACCAGCACGAGGGCGTCGAGGTCTATCGGTACTCGATTCCGAAACATCCGACGCGAAGCGAAGTGCAGGGAAGAGTCTCGACCCGAGGCGCCGAGCGTTTCCATCGCTGGCTCGAGTGGAACAAACCCGACGTGCTTCATTGCCATTCGCTCGTGACCGGACTCGGCCTAGAGGAGCTCAAGACCGCGCGAACGCTCAGTGCGAAAGTCATCGCGACCTGCCACACACCGAGCTTAGGATTTATTTGTCAGCGCGGGACAATGATGCGATGGGGGATGGATCTCTGTGATGGGTTAGCAGAGCCGGTGAAGTGCGCTTCATGTGCGCTTGTCGAAGGCGGCCTGCCGCAGACTGTCGCGAAAACGGTCGGAGGTATTCCCCAGAGCCTGTCGCAGCTCGGTGCTCTCATCCCCGGCCGGCTGGGTACAGCCGTGGGAATGCGAGACCTCATCCGCCACAACACTCACCGCCAGCACAGACTCCTGGAAACTGTGGATGCATTTGTCGTTTTGACCCAGTGGGCATGGAACACCGTTGCAGCGAACCACGGCTCCGAGCGGAAGCTAGTTCTGAACCGTCTCGGCATCGACTTGAATGGCGTTCGTAAGAGAAACATCGAACGACCGATTGGCGTGCCGGTGCGACTTGGTTACGTTGGAAGGTTTCATGCCACGAAGGGCATCTTCGTACTCGCGGAGGCACTTTCGCAGTTGCCGCGCAATCTTCCGTTTTCGCTGGAGCTGCGAGGACCGACCCTCAGCAACGAAGATAGAGCGACCCAGCAGAAGCTTGAGGCGATGATGGGGAAGGATTCGCGCGTTCGATTCGCGCCCGCCGTCGAGCACAAGGACGTTGGTCGGGTTCTCGCGGAATACGATGTGCTGCTTTGTCCGTCCACATGGCTCGAAGGTGGCCCAACGGTCGCGATGGAAGCTCAAGCCGTCGGAACACCAGTGGTCGGGAGTCGCATCGGCGGGCTCGCCGAGATAGTTGAAGACCATGTCAACGGGCGTCTGGTTCCTGCCGGCAACGCGATCGCCCTCGCGGCGGCGATCGCTGAAGTTGCGGAGCACCCGGAGATGGTCGAGCAGTGGCGAGGCCGACTGCCGACGCCTCGGACGATGAATGACGTCGCGCTGGACTATTTGAACCTCTACGAAGCGTGTTTGCCGAATTGAGTTCTCCGCAATCTTTGATCAAGCACCTCGCTGCCTCGATTGGACTGCGAGTCACCAGGCGCGGACTTGCGAATCGCTTTCAGGCAATCGACGAGTGCCTGAATCGAATGAAAGAGTCCGGTTACGACCCGCGCGTCGTCATCGATGGTGGCGCAAATGTAGGGCAGTTTTACTCTCTCAGTAAGCGAGTCTTTTCCAGGGCACACTATCATCTAATCGAGCCTCAACCCGCCTGCGCAGAGAGGCTTCTCCGGCTTGTCGCGAAGCGTCCTGCGGTGACAGAGTTCCACAAGGTTGGCATCACTGAGCCCGGGGTTGCTTCGCTTCGAATGACGGGTGGGGGAACCACCGGTGCCTTTGCCGTAAAAGATCATGAGCCCGCCGATTTCGAAGTCGCGGCGACTACGTTGGATTCGATATTCGCTGAACGAATCCACGCGGACGACCGACTTCTTCTCAAGCTCGATCTCGAATCGCACGAGTTGAAAGCGCTTCGCGGCGCACGATCGCTTCTCGAGGTCACAGAGGTTGTGCTTGTCGAGGTGGCGTTCTTCGATTTCGAGAACTGGGGTCGGCCCCTTTTCACCGAAGTATTGAACGTCATGAGCGGGGCCGGATTCGAGCTTTATGACTTTGCCACGCTAGCGGGGCGACCGCGAGATCAACGACTCCGGTTGGGGGACGTGTTCTTCGTTCGCCGAGGCACACTTCTTTGCGCAGACAACTCGTGGGCCTAGAGGAATTGAAGGGTGCGAATCGCTATCACTGTCGACCCTTACATCCCGGTCCCGCCGGTCCATTACGGCGGCATCGAACGGGTGGTCGACTTTCTCGTGCGGGGCCTCGTCGAGCACGGACACGAAGTCACGCTCTTCGCACACCCCGAGAGCCGAACGAGGGCGAGGCTCGTTCCCTATGGAGTGGCGCCACACAGGGGTCGAACGAAGCGGGCGATGGAGCTTTGGCAAGTGGGGTCAAAGCTCTGGACACTTCGAAACGAGCTCGACCTCGTCCACAGCTTCGGAAGGCTTGCGGCGCTCCTTCCCATTTTGCCGCTGCGCTCGCTCCCGAAGCTCCAGAGCTACCAGAGAGAGATTCCGCGCGGCGGCATCCGCCGGGCCCACCGTCTCGCCGGAGACTCCCTCGGCTTCACCGCCTGCTCGACTTCGATGTACGCGGACAAATCGCTTCCCGGGAGGTGGACGACGATCCCAAACGGCGTCGACGTGAACGCCTACACCTTTGTCACGGAGGTTCCGCCGGACGCGCCTCTCGCTTTCCTCGGACGCATCGAGCGCATCAAGGGCGCGCATCACGCCATCGAAATCGCGAGAGCGAGCGGAAGGAGGCTCGTCATCGCCGGTAACGTCGTCCGTTCCGGTCCGGATGCGTCGTACTTCGACGACGAGATTGCCCCTGCCATTGACGGCAATCGCGTTCGCTATGTGGGGCCAGTGGATGACGAACAAAAGAACGCGCTCCTTGGCGGCGCCGCGGCCCTTCTGATGCCTATCGAATGGGAAGAACCGTTCGGCATCGTCATGGTCGAGGCAATGGCATGCGGCACTCCGGTAGTAGCCTTCGACCGGGGGAGTGCGCGAGAAATAGTTCGAGACGGCATCAATGGATTCACCACTAACGATCGTCGCACGGCGGTCAAGGCGGTCGAGAGGCTCGCGTCGTTGTCTCGTGCCGAGGTGCGCCGAGACGCGGAGGTCCGCTTCGGGTCGGACGCCATCGTCTCCTCTTACGAAAGGCTGTATCGGATAGCGGCGAAGCTATGAAGCCGATATCCGACGGAGTTTTGGTTCCACGTAGGTGGCGGTGGCACAAATTGTCGTTGGCTTCTTCGATCCCGATGAGGGGGGAGCGTCGTTAGCTACACGGCGATGTCGACAAGCGTAGGGAGCGAGGTTGTTCACAGCGTGGAGACAATGGCGTGACTTGGAAGCATCGTCTGGGCAAGTGGCTCTTGCCCCGACTGCCGGTCACCCGCTTCGTCGTCGAGATTCTCCGCGCCGAGATGGGTTCGTTCGTGCTAGCGGCGAAGAATCGACTGCTTCCTTGGCGTCGACTCAGAATCGGCAACATAGTGCGCAGTTCCGGTCTTCGTCTCGATATCGCCAGCGGCCCGCATGTCTTGCCTGATTTCGTGAATCTCGACGCTCACGCCACACACCCTCACATCGTGGAAATCGACTGTCGCCGCTCTCTAACCTTCCGTGACGCGAGCGTTGAGGGGATTCGTGTGGAGCATTTCGTAGAGCATCTAGAGCCGCGAGAGGAGCTCCCGTCCTTCATCAGTCACTGTCGGAGAGTGTTGGTTCGTGGCGGCGTACTTCGGATTATCGTCCCGGACGCGGAGCGGTACTTACAGGCGTATTGTCTCGGAGATCTTGGCGGGTTTCGTGAGCTCGGAGTGCCGATACCCTTCCCCGACGATCTGCCAACCCGTATGGATATCGTGAATCATACTTTCCATCAGTGGCACGAGCATCGATGGGGCTACGATTTCGAGACTTTGGCCCATCGATTGATGGAATCGGCGTTCGAGAGTGTTGAAAGAACGAGTTTTGCGCACTCCCTCGATCCGCTGTTGGCGACGGACCGGGAAGAGCATTCTCGCTACTCGTTGTACGTGGACGCGGTCAGGTAACGTGCGGCGTGCTTTAATGGTGAGTCCCCACTTCCCGCCCGATTCCTCCGCGGCGAGCCATCGACTCAGGCTATTAGCACCGCACTTGTTGGAGTTCGGATGGCGGCCAACTATCGTTACGGTCGATCCGAGATATTACGAAGGTCGTCTCGAGCCAGCGCTCCTCGCAACGGTTCCCGACAGTGTCCAGGTGGTCCGGGTGCGCGCATGGTCGGCCAATTGGACTCGGCGGCTGGGTTTCGGAGATCTCGGACTTCGTGCCTACTCCGGGCTCTGGCGGACGTGTCGCGATCTCGTGCGGTTCGAGAGATTCCAGTGCTTTTTCGTAACGATCTTCCCGTCCTATCCCGCCCTTCTTGGCCCAATGGTGAAGGGGGTGGGCCGTATGCCATTTGTCCTGGACTACCAGGATCCATGGGTAGGATCGTGGGGGAGTTCCACGGGTCCCGGGACCGGCGGAAAGCCCGACCTAAAGAGCCGCTTGTCCCGCGCAGTCGCCGCCAGACTCGAGCCGATCGCAGTGCGAGCCGCGGACGCGATCACCTCCGTCTCGGCGGGCACTTACGAAGCGCTGAGGGAAAGAATCCCCGAGGCGCGGTCGAAGCCTTGCGTTCCCCTGCCGATGGGCGGGGAGCCTCTGGACTTCGATCTCATTCGGTCTCGTCCTCCAGGCAACCCCGTTTTCGACTCACGCGACGGCAAGTTCCATCTGTCATACGTGGGCACGTTGTTGCCGAACGGAATCGAGACACTTCGCAGTCTCTTGAAAGCCCTGGCGTTGTTGAAGGTGCGGGAACCCTTGATGTTCTCGACCCTTCGGGTCCATTTTGTGGGAACGAGCAACCAGTCCGTAGGTCGGATGGCGGAGCGGGTCCTCCCAGAGGCCCGCGCTCTCGGTGTAGCAGAGGTTATCGATGAAATACCCGCTCGCGTCGATTATCTCGATGCGTTGGACGTCCTCGTACGTTCCGACGCCGTTCTCCTTCTTGGGAGTAGCGAACGTCACTACACGGCCAGCAAGCTCTACCCTGCCATTCTCTCGCGACGCCCCTTGCTGGCTGTGTATCACAATGAGAGTAGCGTCGTGGCGATCCTCGGTCGTGCCGCTCGTCCACCCTCCGTCCGACTGATCACCTACGACGACTCGAACCGCGCCGAAAGCCGCGTCGAAGCCGTTTATGCCGAACTGAGATCCATGCTGATCGCGCCTATTTACGATCCCGCCGACGTCAGGCAATCCGTAGTCGAAGAGTACTCGGCTCGTTCGATAGCCGGAAGGTTGGCCAGTTTGTTTGACGATCTTTGCGCGACGCAATGAGCAGACGATTCAGACTCACCGTCGTATTGACGCATCCCATTCAGTATTACGATCCTTGGTTTCGATTCATCGTCAAAGAGGTGCCGGAACTAGATCTCAATGTCGTTTACGCTTCCGAGCCGACACCGGAGCAACAGGGTGTGGGTTTCGGTCGAGCCTTTGTTTGGGACGTACCCCTGAGAGAGGGATACCGGAACGTCGTTGTCCGCCCTTCCACGACTCGCAGCCGGTTCGATAGCAACGCCTTTTGGGGGCTGGACGCGCCCGAAATTAACAAAGCCATCGACCGCTCCAAACCCGACGTCGTGCTGCTGAGTGGCTGGCACTCTATCTCTTTGGTCCGCGCAATGAGGTCCTGTCGGCGTCGCTCCGTCCCCATGCTCTATCGAGGCGACACGCAAATCGGAGGCCGAAGCGCCGGTCCCAAGCACTGGTTGTGGCGTCTTCGCACGCGATGGTTGCTCGGGCACTTCGATAGGTTCTTGAGTGTGGGCTCCCGAGCGAGGGAATACCTGAGAAGTTTCGGCATCCCAGAGGATTTGATATACGCCTCGCCACACGCCGTCGACAACGACTTCTTCGCGAAGAGTTCCGCTCCGTTTCGGATTCCCGCCCCGAGGGCACGGGTGCGGCTTGGATGGGAACTTGGGGCAGAGGACTACGTCGTCCTTTTCGTGGGTAAACTCGAAGCCAAAAAGCGCCCGTTGGACCCCATACGGGCGCTTGCGATTGGGGAACGGAAAGCGACTTTGCTCGTCGTGGGAAAGGGTGCTCTTGAGGAGAAATGCCGTCGCCTTTCCAGCGATCTTGGCATCGCCGTCCGGTGGGCCGGCTTCCTCAATCAATCCGAGCTCGGAAAAGCGTACGCCGCGGCAGATTGCCTCGTACTGCCGAGCGATTGGGGCGAGTCGTGGGGGCTCGTGGTGAATGAAGCAATGGCTTCCGGCCTTCCCTGTGTAGTTAGCGATAGGGCGGGCTGTGCTCCCGATCTGATCGATGAAGGCAGAACGGGCTTCACGTATCCCGCAGGAGACGTTCGCGCGCTGAGCGAGGCCTTAGTTCGACTGTACGAGTATCAGCAACAAGAACGAATCCGGCCCGAGTATTGCCAGGAGAAAGTGCGCGGCTACTCCTACGGAGCGGCCACATCTGGCCTTCTCTCTGCTTGCTGCTCGCTGCGTCCGTAAATTCCCAAAGTTGGCGTTATCATAGCTCTAGGCACCGCGGACAATGAAAGTGGACAATCGAGAACAGCCTGGCAGGCATATGAATCGCCGCCCGCGATCACGGCCCCACGCATCGAGGGTGAGGTCATCGTCGACCGTGGTCGGACCTCTTCTGGTGGCGCTGATTCTAGCGGGAGGCTTTTCCTTCTATGCCCAGGACTGGATCGCTGGGGCGGGTATCCTCTGTCTTTGGGTTGTTTGGGCCCTTCTATACAAGAGAGGGTCGACCCCGGTCCTGGCCGTAGCCTTGACGTATCAATGGGTGCAGGTGACTTGTGGAATCTACTACTATGGTTTGACGGGACGAAGAGTCGAAGCGATGCTGGCATCAGATTATCGCTCGATGGTCTTGATGGGGCTGGGTTGCGTTTCCGCTCTACTTCTTGGGCTGGTCATCGGTCAGAAGCTATGGCCCTCACATCGGAGCCGCCTCATCCCGGACGAGCAACCGTGGCTTAGCTGGCGCTTTCTTCTTACTGCATACATCGTTACGTTCCTCCTGAGCGGATTTCTCCAAGAAGCCGCGTGGTCCCTTCCGGCGGTGACTCAGGCATTACTCGCCTTCAATTTTGCAAGGCTGGCATTTCTTTTCCTTTTGTTGAGGCGCGTCGTCTCGCCCAAGTTTCGTTGGGAGTGGTTCGCCGGCTTGGTGGGTGTCGAGACGGCCATGGGGTTTACCGGTTTCTTTGCGGACTTTCGGGAGCCGCTCGTTCTCGCGGCGCTGACTCTCCTCGAGGTATTCGATCCGCGCTCGACGCGGCACTGGTTTCGAATGACCGGTCTAGCCACAACGATGCTCGTGGTCGGCGTTCTTTGGACCGGGATCAAGACTAGCTTCCGGCAGGATTTCGGCACAGAGGAGCTGTCCACCCGCTCCGCGCGGCTCGAACGCGTAGGTTCATTGTCGACCGAGTGGCTAACCAATGACGTGGAGCAGTATTTGACGGACATGGATAGGCTCGTCGAGCGACTATGGGCCATCTATTATCCCGCTCTCGCGGTCGCACGAGTACCTGATTATCTGCCCCACGAGAATGGTGCAATCCTCTCGGCCGCTCTGCGCCACATCGTCACTCCACGTCTTCTGTTCCCGGAAAAGCCGGCGCTACCCTCGGACAGCGAGATGGTAAGGAAGTATTCGGGGGTCTTTGTAGCCAGCACCGATCAGAACACTACGATCGCTTTCGGCTACGCCGCGGAGTCGTATGTCGATTTCGGCGTCCCTTTGATGTTCCTGCCCTCTGTCGTATACGGCATCTTCATGGGAGTGCTGTACCGAGCTCTTCAAGGTGCTTTTCACGACTATGAGCTTATGGTCGCCCTCGTAACGGTCGTCTTTTGGTTGACTCTTTCTCCTTGGGAAAGATCCTGGGTCAAGACCCTGGGGCTCACAGGCACGCTGGTCATTTACCTCGGTGGCCTCGTGTTTGTCGTGGATCGCTTCCTGCGAAAAGAACGTGTGCTCTCTAGCGCTCACACGTACGTCAGGCCGCGGAGGGAGACCGCCCTCTTCAGGCGCTAATGAAATCCGATCGGTTCACGACGCGTCGTCCCCTGCGCGTTCTTCACGTGATCCCCTACTTTGCTCCGGCGTACCGCTATGGAGGCCCACCGCGAAATGTGTTGGGACTGTGCCAGGGGTTACAAGCATGGGGTGTGGAACTGGAGGTATTGACGACTTCGGCCAACGGCAAGGAAGCCTTGCCAAACTCTCTGACCCATAGCGGAACGTTCGAGGGAATCTCAGTTCGTTACTTCCCCCTGTCGTTTCCGAAACGTCTCTTCGGAACGACTGGGATGAGAGATGCGGTTCGTGAAACTTTGCCCAAGGTGGATCTGGTTCACCTCCACGGCCTGTGGAATTACCCCGTTTGGACGGCGGCTCTCGAATCCATGCGTTTCGGAATTCCCTTCTTCATCTCCCCCCGGGGCATGCTCGACGCCGGTTCGCTGGCGCACCATCGGTGGAGGAAGGAGTTATGTTACGCGGTCTGGGAGAGACGGTACCTGCAGAGAGCGGCCCTGCTGCACGCCACCTCCGAACGTGAGGCTGTTTCGCTAGCAGAACTGGCACTCCGTCCGGAGATTGCTTGCGTGCCGAACGGCGTGTGGCTTCCCGGGAAGGCTCCCGCATTTGCGTTTCGGGAGAAACTTGGGCTGGACAAGGAATCCCCAGTCGTGCTCTATCTGGGAAGACTCCATCCTTCTAAGCGGCTCGATCTTCTCGTCGAGTCGGTGGCCCTCGCGCGCCGACAGAACCCGACGATCCAAATCATTATCGCCGGTGCACGCGACGGCATGATCGTGGAGCCCCTCCTCGACCGTGCACGTGGTTGGTGCCACTGGATCGGCGAAGCGGATGATGCAGCCAAGTGGGCGTTACTTGCAGCGGCAAGAGTCCTTGTTATGTGCTCCGACTCCGAGAGTTTTGGAACGAGTGTGTTGGAGGCACTGGCTGCGGGGACCCCCGTCGTCGTGACCAAAACCTGTCCCTGGGAAATCGTCGAAAGAGTGCGCTGTGGCTTCTGGGTCGAACAGCGAGCCGACGAAATTTCGAAGGCGATTCTAGAGGTCCTGCAGCACCCCTTGGAGGCCCGTGCTATGGGCGAGCGGGGGCGTAAACTGGCTGAAGGTCGTTATTCCTGGCGCGCCATCGGGCAAGAGATGGCACGCCACTACGAGAGGGCACTCGGGGTCGAGAAGTGATGCACGAGAGAAGGCGCACTCTCGTGGTGACGCCTGGCATAATGGGCGAGGACGGGATTTCCTGTTTGACAAGGCAGGTTGTCAGAGCGCTGGGGGAGATCAATGGAGATCTGGCCCCCGAGGTCTGGTCTTGGATTGATGGCGATCAGATTAGCGTGCCTGAAATCTCCGGAATTCCCCTTCGTACCGCGAGGCGAAAACGCCATAGGCTTCTCCGGTGGGCGGCGAGCGCGGGCGTGATGTCCCAAAAGGGACGACTGGTCGTCGTCCTTCATGCTCACTTGGCACCCGTCGCACTCCCGATGGTCGCACGTGGGGCGCGCCTCGTCCATTTCCTAATCGGCGTCGAGGTCTGGAAGCCGCTCACGCTGCTACAACGGCGCGCTCTTCTTCGTGCCTCACGGCTCGTCGGAATATCGCGGCATACCGTCGAGGAATTCAGGAGGGCCAATCCGGAATTTGCAGATGCCGAGACGGTGGTATGTCATCCGGGCTTGCCTAGTGCAGAAGAAGCGAGGCCCGCCGCCAAGACATGCGAGGCGGCCCTGATTGTTGGAAGAATGGCCATCTCCGAGCGCTACAAGGGGCACGATACCCTCCTCGAGGTCTGGAACGACGTTCTCCGAGAAATGCCCGGCGCTCGGCTCGTGGTCGTGGGTGATGGGGACGATCAGGCACGGCTTCAGGCCAAGGCGAGCTCCCTTGGCCTGGGACGGTCCATCGAATTCAGGGGACACGTTTCCTCGGGTGCACTCGATAGTCTCTACAAGAGTATGTGCTTCATGGTGATGCCAAGTAGAGGTGAAGGATTCGGGTTCGTTTTCTTGGAGGCTATGCGCCAGGGTAAACCGGTCATAGCGGGTGTCGGAGCCGGAAGCGAGATTGTGGATAACGGTCGCACAGGTTTCGTCGTCGATCCCGGCGACCGAGCTGCACTAACCAGGGCATTGGTTCGCCTCTTCCGAGATGAGGATCTACGGTTGGGCATGGGCGAGCGGGCGAGAGTCCGTTTCAACGAGAACTTCACGAGCGATCACTTTCGGGAGAGACTGAGGCGTGTGCTCCTGGACTCTTAGGACTTCACGAGCGTCGAGCTTCGTTTCCGAGCTCGGAAGGCAACGACGTTTCTTGCGAGGCGGCCACCGAATGCCCACTACGGGTGCGGCCCGAGCTCACCCCTCATGAAAGCGATGGCTCACGTCGTACACCAAAGCTACGCGGGTAAGCCTTGAGTCGGCATAGGCGCGCCGTTGGAGGGTCGATACCGGTCGGTGCGAGAGGATACGTTTTTCGGGACTCATTGGCCCGGCGCGAGCGTACCAGTGCTCTGCTTTGATAAAGGTCGACACTTGATGAACCTCCATGTGGTCGACCCCGAATGTCCATTTTGCAAAACTTCGGCAGTCTCTGAGTGGGGCGTCGTGACCGGACACCTGATTTACGAATGTGCCGAATGCGGGGTTGTATTCTTCCGGCGCCCAATCGCGAAATCTGCCGACTACGACGACTATTACCCCTATCTTCGTCATTTCGACCGAGGCCGTTTCGAATGGGAGTTGTCGATTCGAAGACAGAAATACCGAACGCAGTTGAGAATGATTCGAAGACTGCATCGTAACGCGAAGATCTTGCTGGATGTAGGCGCGGGCCCCGGCTATCTCTGCCAAGTCGCAAGGGAAGAAGGGTGGGAAGCTGCGGGAGTGGAAACGTCACAACCCGCGACCGCCGCAGGAGCGAAGCAGTTCGGCGTTCGTTATGTAACACTAGACCGTGTCGCTACTGCGAGCCAGGATGCGATTACCTGTCACCACGTGATCGAACATATCGATGATGGAGAACGTTTCCTGAGCACATTACGTGCAAAACTCCGCGATGAAGGCGTTCTCGTCGTTCAGGTGCCCCATCGCGAGCCCTTGAGCTTCTTAGCACGCAACAAGGTCGATCGCGTGTTCGGGGCGAAGCGTGACAGACGGTGTCAGCTCTACTATCCTGAGCATATAAGTGGATTCACGGGTCAGTCTTTGGTAAAGGCCGTCAGTCGTTTTGGATTCGCACCGCTGCGAGTTCGCACGGTTTCCATGTGGAGTCAGTACTGTGACCCTTTCTTCCTCAGAAACTATTTCTGCGGCGTGGACGGACAGCGGCTGCCATGGACCAATCTGCTGCGTCTAGCGTTGCATACGACGCGGTGCCTCGCAGACAGCGTCGGGACCATCTTCGGGAAAGGCGACTGGGTGGTGGCCCATTTTCGCGCGGTCCCCTGAAGCCAACCGATGAGACGGCCCGAATCGATCATCGCGGTATGGCACATAGCGTCTCGTGCCTGTGCCTTTCTAAGAAGGGCGATGGCCTTCAGCCGCCGGTGGGCCGGAAGCTATTTCGACCCGGCGCGTTTTCGGGCTCCTGAAGTGCCTCACATCTCGATCGAGACCACGAACATTTGCAATGCCGCGTGCGTGTTCTGTGCGAATCCGGTGATGGAGCGCCGGAAGCAGCCGTTGAGTATGGAGGATTTCAAGAACGTGGTCGATGATTTCGCGAGGATTGGGGGTACAAGACTGGATTTCAACGCCACCATTGGCGAACCGACTCTCGATCCCCAATTGCTGGAACGCGCGCGGTACGTCCAGCGGTATCCACAGATGAGCCCTATCGGATTCGTTTCAACCCTGCAGTGGCTTCATCGCCATAGATTGGAAGACTTCTTCAGCGCGGGTATTTCCTGGGTCTCGGCTTCTTGTAGCCTCTCTGGTCGCGAGTCGTACGCAGAGTTTTTTGGTGTGGATCTATACGACCAAATGCTGACCAATCTCATCCGCCTTCTGGAGACGAACGCAGCACAAGGCGGTCCTATCAGCGTTCATGTAGACGTAAAGCCGACGAACGAGCCATTTGAAGTGGTCGTCCGCCATCCCGACTTTTTACGTGTTGCGCATCTCGTCAACTATGACCTCGAGAAGCAGGTGCGGAACCGAGGCTTCTTTGTGGACGACTGGCAGGGGGCCGTCGAGCTTCCCGACTTCTTGATGCTTCGCCCTCTCTATCCGCGGGGCTATCGTCCGTGCAGGATGCTGTACAAAGGGCTCAACGTGTACTCCAACGGTAGAGTTGGTGCCTGCCAGTGTCGAGACTACGAGGCTAACAGCGAACTTATCCTCGGTCGCATCGAAAACGGGCTCGGCCCTCTGTGGAATGGAGAAACTCTACGCAACATAAGAGAGCGCTGGCTCCGGAAGAACGAGATTCCGGAGATCTGCCGTACCTGTCGGTACTATATGCATTGAAGCGTCGAATGGAAGCTCCTTTGAGTCGTAGACTCAAATTCGATTCCCGAACGATCATTGGACAAATTATCCGGCTGCCGTTCCGCCTGATTCCCCGTGAGGCGGTTGTGCCAGTTCTCACGGGCCCCATGGCCGGACTTTGGTGGGTGGTCGGCTCGGCTCCGCATGGCGCTTGGCTCGGAACGCTGGAACGCTCCAAGCTGACGCATTTCGTGAAAAGCCTAGAAGCAGGCTCGACCGTGTGGGACTTGGGCGCCAACGTTGGCCTCTACGCCGTAGCCAGCGCCAGAGCCGTCGGATCGGAAGGGCATGTCTACGCCTTCGAGCCGTACGAACGGAACCTGACCTACCTCGAACGGCACCGGGACCTCAACCGCATTCAGAACTTGACCGTCGTGCCGCGCGCCGTTCACGACAGAGTCGGAACGGCTCGCATGGTCTGCGGTGAGTCCCCAAGCGAATTTCACATGAGCTCCGAGGGCAGCATCGAGGTGGACGCGGTGACCCTCGATTCCTGGTACGAGCGGAGCGGGAGTCGAAGCCCTGATGTGCTCAAGATTGACGTTGAAGGGGCCGAGGACGCAGTGTTGCGAGGTGGCGCCAACGTTCTTACTCGATTCCGACCGGTCATCTACCTCTCCTTGCACGGCGAACGTCAGAGACAGGAATGCCGCGCTCTGCTGAGCGCGTCGGGATACGAGATCAGCTCTCTTGAGAAAGGTGTCGAGACGGAGAGAAGCTCGGAGTGGCTCGCGCGCCATAGTTATGGATGACTGGTCCGTTAAGGTTCGGTTAAGCCTGGGGATCGGGTCAGATGTCCAGATGCTCGACCCCGAACCGCTTTGCCAGTCTCTCGAGACCAAGTAGCAGTTAGAGCTAGCTTAGGCGGCGTAAACAAATAAAGGTAGCATCTCTCGATGATGACTGCTATGCTGCCCGAGCGTGGACCGTCTTGCCGAGTTGAGGGCGAAGTTTCATTCGGTGTGGCCACTACTGGATGAACGCACGCGACGCATCATGGCGGCGAGCGAAGCACAGGCGTTGGGTTATGGGGGCGTGAGTTTGGTGCGTCGGGCGTGCGGGCTGTCGCGCAAGGCGATCTCCAAGGGTGTCCGTGAAATCGAAGAGCGTTCCGCGCCAGGGGCAGGCCGCATCCGCCGCCCAGGAGGTGGACGCAAACCCATAACGGTGTCCGACCCAGGACTCGTGGATACCTTGGAGGCGATGATCGAGGGCCAAACGCGGGGTGACCCGGAATCGCCGCTGCGATGGATTTGCAAGAGCACGCGGGCGATCGCGAACGAACTGGGTCGGCATAAACATCCGGTCAGCCACGCGAAGGTCGCTCAGCTACTTCACGGGCTCAACTACAGCCTCCAGAGCAACCGGAAGACCGAGGAGGGACAAGACCACCCGGATCGCGACGCGCAATTTCGACACATCAATGCCGTGGTGAAACGATCCCTGGCCCAGTGCAACCCAGTGATCTCTGTGGATACCAAGAAGAAAGAACTCATCGGCAACTACGCGAACACCGGCCAGCAATGGCGTCCCGCGAAACAGCCGAGGAAGGTGCGCGGGCACGACTTTCCCACGCCCGACGTGCCTCGGGCTTATCCCTATGGCATTTACGACATCGGGCGTAACACCGGGTTTGTCAATGTCGGGACCGATCACGACACGGGCGCGTTTGCGGTGGCCTCCATCGGGGGATGGTGGCGCCATGAAGGGAAACGGCTCTATCCGGCCGCGGCCACGATCCTGATTACGGCCGACGCCGGAGGGAGCAATGGCTGGCGGCTGCGCCTGTGGAAACTGGAGTTGCAGACATTCGCGGACGAAACCGGCCTGCCCATTTCGGTCTGTCATTTTCCGCCTGGGACCAGCAAGTGGAATAAGATTGAGCATCGCCTCTTTTCGTTCATCTCGTCGAATTGGCGTGGCGAGCCACTGCGTGACTACGAAACGATCGTCAATCTCATTGCGAAGACGACGACTGCGAAAGGACTGAAAGTGAAGTGCCGCTTGGATCGCCGCAAATATCCAACGGGTCGCAAAGTCACCAAGGACGAAATGAAGGCTCTCAATCTGCATCCTGATAAGTTTCATGGCGAGTGGAACTACGTCATCAGACCTCATCAGAGCAAAATCATTAAAATAAAGAGGAGTTGATACCTTTATTAATTTACGCCGCCTTAGCTAAAGGCTGTTGCAAAATCCGGCGAGCACTCCTTGTTTGGCGCGACCTGGCGCGGTTCGAATCTGGCAGATCTGACTGAGCACCCCAGACCCGCCCTAAGAAAGATGCTCTCTGTCCCAAAATTGTTCTTGACGTAAGCGAGCGTACTCGATATAGGCGAGTACGACATGATCGGTCCAACCACTCGCCAGTCGAACCTGTTCTATGTGCCCTTGGCCCGGCAGGCAGTCCTTCTCAAGGATGACCTGCTGGATCCAGTCGACGCTTTGCTCGATGACGAGGAACTCGTGGGACTCGTGCGTGAGAGGATGGCGGGACGTCGACCCCTTTCCCGACGCCGGGGGCGGCCCAGCATCGCTCCTGACCGTCTGCTTCGATGCTGCGTGATGAAGCACCTCAAAGGGTGGTCGTTCCGGGAACTGGAGCGGGAGGTCCGCTCCAACTTGGTGTATCGGCGCTTCACGCGCTTCGATGCGGACCCCACGCCCGATTACTCCACCTTCAGCCGGTGCTTTGCTCTTCTGGGCCCAGAGGTTACAAAGCAGGTCCATGAGAGGGTGGTTGCCAAACTTCAACGGTGGGCTCAACCGGATCCATTCTGGGCGGGATAACGGATCCAATCTCAGTTGCGCTATTCGAGGTTTACGGAGCACGGAAGCGAGGCGCAACGCTCGCAGCCCGTCCGGAGTGGCTGACCGTAGCCAGCCCTGTTCATCCCTAAGCCATGTCCTCTTCTCCGCTAACCAATGCTGGCCGTCTCTTCTCTTCTAGCCAGTCCGGTTTGTTGGTCTTGCTCGCTAATCGGTTTGCAGCGAGATAACGGATCCACGCGTCTCCTTCTCGCCAGTCAGCTCACGGGCTGTTACTGTTGCAGCAAAACGAGATACCTCATCGAGACCGGTGCGGTGTCACGCGACAGGTGGATCCGAGCGCCGTCGACGTTAAAGCGCAGTCGGTCGCCGCGCGGCAACTCCAAACGGTTGCCGCGCGGCAACACTCTCGCGGCAACAGGCCTTCCGATGAGCTTCTTAACACTGCGTTTTCCGCGCTTTCCCTGGCCCCAGTAATAAACGCTACAGGCGAGACAGTCAAGGCTTTTCTTCACCTGTTCAGGTTTTTTTAGCCGATGTCGAGTCGTGGGCGCCTCAAGTCCCATAAACGTGCGGTTCGATGGCTTTATCTCGACCAAGGTGCCAGGATGATCTATTCGTTGGCCGAGAGAACGTATCCACTAGCCGCCGATTGGCCGCGGCGGTCCCTACCCCCAGAGTGGATCGCAAAAGCGCCGCTGGGTGGATCCAGATCACCCCGACGCTAAAGGTTGCCAAGGCCCGAGAGGAGAATGTAGCGCGGGGTCTCAAGCTGCGAACCGACACCACCGTGGTCGAAAGCAACATTCACTACCCTACGGACAGCTCGCTGCTGGGAGACGGTATCCGGGTGCTCAGTCGAGTTCTACGAGGCATAGCGAAGCAGTGTGAGGCGGATACGGTTGCGGTGGTGAATCATGACCGTTCGGTGAAGCGGCGGCTTTTGGAGATCAGCCGGTCAGCGAAGGTTCTCACGGAGGCGAGCCAGCAGCGTCTCAAGGATGGCTATGAGAAGATTCTGAAGGTGACCAGAGGCGTCCTTCGGCAAGCTCGGGTGGTCATGGAGGATCTGCAAGCGGGGCGGCTGCCGATTGTGGGCTCGGTGGTATCGGTGATGATGCGAGAGGCGCAACTGCGGCACTTCGTCCC
>CAZKNR010000501.1:0-5356 GCA_964553925.1 uncultured Acidobacteriota bacterium | reverse complement strand
GTAGCGCCGGAACGTGTCCAGGGGCTCGAGCTGCACGCGAAGCGCCTTCCGGTTTCCCGAGGCGCTCACCATCCCCGAGCCGAGGGCGTTCGCGACCGCGCGCTCGACGGCTTCGTCGATCTCTTCCGGCCGGTGCACCTCATTCACCAGCGCCTTCGCGTCCGGCTCCTCCACCCGGAAGAGACGATCGAAAAGGATCGCCTGGCGGGCCATTCGCTCTCCCATGAATCGCGGGAGCCTCAGGTTCGCGGCCCCCGGGATGATGCCTTCCTTGCGGGCGGGGAGGTTGAAGTACGAGCCTTTCTCGGCGACGACGTAGTCGACGACGAGGAGAATCTGGCATCCGCCTCCGATGGCGAAACCGTCGACCACGGCCATCCACGGCTTTTCGAGCGTGGTCTCGAGCCCGTCCAGGCTCTGGGACTCGAGAGCGAGACCGCGATAGAGCTTGTGGACCAGCCCCAGGTCGCGCACGAGATAGAAGAGGTACGAGATCTTTCCGTGGTAGAGGCGCGTGAGGTTGATTCCCGAGGAGAAGATCCGGCGCCCCTCGTACTTCGGGTGGTCGACGGGCTCGCCTCTCAGCACTCCCATCTTGATGCCGGGGTGGAGGAGCACGAGGTCGATGGCGGTCTCGAGCGGTCCCAGAGTCTCGTCGTCCTCGGCATTCAGAAAGCGCGGGTGTTTCATGAAGACGTATCCCACCTCGCCCCGCGCTTCGACGCGAGCGGCGCCGAGATCGACAGCTCCTCGAGCCTCGAGCTCCGGGAGCCTCGAAACAGCCTCTTCCGTGGGAGCGAGCATGCTAGAGATCAGATGAGCGCCGATCTCGGGATCGCTCAGAAGCTCGGAGACGAGGATGCCCTGCTGAATCTCGCGGCCATCCTTGTCCGCCTGCATCCGCTCGGCCTCACGGGCGACTTCTTCGCGCGTGGGAACGAGGCCGGGACAGAGCTCGGCGGCCCGATAGACGAGGTCGTCGACGCGAACGCGCCCTGCCCTGCCCTCCGTCACCCGGTCGTAGATCTCGCGGCGGTTCGCGCGCGCGAGCCGCTGCGAGAGGGCGAGCAGAGATTCCCGGGCCCGCGCCGCCGTCGCCTTCTCCTCTTCGCTTCGTTTCGAGCGGAGAGGGAGGCGGTCGAGGGTCTCCCATCCGCGGGCGAACGTGTCCTGTGCGGACTGGTCGAGGTCCAGCGTCATTTCTTCAGGGCACCTCTTTCGAGTTGTAATGGATGTGGGCGATCTTCCACTTCCCGTCGCGCTTGTACCAGACATCGGTCTCGAAGGCCCGCTCCTTGGTTTTCTTCCCGCCGACCTGACGGGTGACGACGTCCAGGACGTAGGTCGCGACCGCCGCATCCCCACCGGGAGACAGCTGCACCCGGATGTCGGAGAGCGCGTTCTTCTCGACGCCGCCACCGCCCTGGATGAGTGCGTACCAGTCCTTCTTGTAGTCGGCGAGCTCCACCCTTCCGCTGTCGAACCACTGGGTGACGTCGTCGGCGTAATAAGAGAAGTACTCGTCGAGGTCGTTGCGCTCGTACGCGTGGTTGAAGGCAACCACGAGCTTCTCGATCTCGCTCGCCGTCGTCGGTTGAGGGGCTCCCGCGGCAGCGAGGAGCAGGGAAAAAGTCGTCACAATCATCGGATGGCCTCCTGTGTCGTGGTCGAAACGCGACCGGGGGAATTGTACTAGAATGTCCGCCGACCGGAGAGGCTTCCCCCAGGAGTCGAGGTTATGAGCACTGTTGCCGCCGGCGTCGAGTTCGAAGTAGGCGAGCGTTTGCGCGCGCTTCGGGAGGCTTTTGGACTTTCCCAGCGCACCCTCGCCCGGCGGAGCGGCGTCGCGAACGGTCTGATCTCGATGATCGAGCTCAACCACACGAGTCCCTCGGTCGCGAGCCTGAAGAAGATCCTGGACGGGTTCCCGATGACCCTCGCGGACTTCTTCACGGGAAACGTACCCACGAACGAAGAGCAAATCATTTACCGCGCGGACGAGCTGGTCGAGATCGGCAGAGACGGCATTTCCTATCGTCAGGTGGGGCGCAGTCTGAGGAGCCGCGCGCTCCAGCTCCTGCACGAGCGTCTCGAGCCGGGCGCCGACACCGGGGTCGACATGCTGCGGCACGAGGCGGAGGAGTCGGGGGTCGTTCTGCGCGGAAAGCTCGAGCTCACCGTCGGCGGCCAGACCTACGTTCTCGGAGCAGGAGACGCGTATTACTTCGACAGCCGGCTTCCTCATCGATTCCGCAACGTCGGCAGTGACGTTTGCGAAGTCGTCAGCGCCTGCACTCCTCCCAGTTTTTGAATCTCCAAGATTTTGGACGCTGTGCTTGCTTGAAAGGCGAACGACGGGAATTTTTCTCTCCGTCGCGGGCTCAGCCTCTCAATATTTTGGTTGACTGTCTATTGACGACGGGGGTATAAGCCCAGGCAACGGGCGAATTCTATTTTTCTACTTCGTCGTTCTCGACGGCTCGAAGGAGGGTGTACATGAGAAAACCGAACTTGATCGTTCCCGCGCTCATCCTGGCTCTCTCGATGGCAGGCTCGAGCTTCGCGCAGATCTCGACTGGCGGCATCCGGGGGATCATCAAGGATGCGACCGGCGCCGTTCTCGTCGGGGTCACGGTCGAGGCCGAGAGCCCGGCGCGCATCGGCGGCGCGGCGGTTGCCATCAGCAACGGCCAGGGTCTCTATCAGCACCAGGGGCTTTCCGTCGGCGTCTACACGCTGACGTTCACGCTTCAGGGCTTCACGACCCTCAAGCGCGAGAACGTCCGGGTGGAGGTAGGCCGCACGGTGCAGCTCGACGCCGACCTGTCTCTCGCGACGACGGCGGAAACGGTGACGGTGACGGGCGAGGCGCCGGTCATCGACACGCTCCGAGCGAGCTCCAGCACCCGGTTCAACAACGAGCTCGTGGAGAACGTTCCCACGACGCGAAGCTCTTACTTCGATCTCATCAGCTACGCCCCCGGAGTCAAAACCAATCCGGCCACGAACGTTGCCGCGTTCAGTATCTATGGCTCGAACACCGATCAGAACTCCTTCCAATACAACGGGGTTGATGTGTCAGCGCCCGACTATGGCTCCCCCTGGGACTTTCCCAACTTCGACATCATTCAGGAAGTCGAGGTTCTGGCCGCGGGCGCCTCTGCCGAGTACAGCGGGTTCCAGGGAGGTGTGGTCAACATCATCACCAAATCGGGAAGCAACGACTGGAACGGAACGTCGTCCTTCTTCTTCATCGATGATGCTCTCGTCGGGAACAATACTCCCGACGAGGAGTTCCCTTACCAGATCGACTACCAGCAGACCTTCACCCAACAGATCGGCGGCCCGCTTCTGCGGGACAAGCTCTGGTTCTTTGGTGCCCTCGAGCTCACCCGCAACCGGAATTCCCAGGTGGGTGTCAATCCGGAGTTCGCTGCCAGGCGCCACGTCTGGCGCCCCTACTTCAAGGTGAACGCGCAGATTTCGTCGAACGATAACATCGAGTTCATGTACAACGACAACAACTTCGTCTCGCCCAACCCGGCTTCGCGCACCCGTCCGACCGAGACCATCGGCGTCGAGAACGGGCACAACCCGACGATCTCGGCTCGCTGGACCCACACCTTCAGTTCGGCGACGCTCCTCGAGGTGAAGGGTGGCGGCATCTATATCCGCGACCGGCTGGATCCGTTCTCGGAGGACACCAGCACCTCGGGTCGCTACGACTTCGCCACCGGCGGTTGGAGCGTCAACAGCTTCTACACGTGGAAGAGCAGCCAGAACAAGACACAGGTCGCCGCGGCCTTGACCCACTACGCGGACAACTTCGCCGGCTCCCATGACTTCAAATTCGGAGTCCAGCTCGAGAGGGCGAACTCGTTGTCGGCGCAGGCCTATTTCAACAACGCCGTCTACTACGATTACGGCGGCGCGCCCTACTACGCGCTCTTCCGTGAGCCGTACGGCATGGACGCGCGCACCAGCGTCGCCGCGGGCTTCGTCAACGACAACTGGACCTTGAACGATCGGGTGACGCTGAACCTGGGATTGCGCTTCGATCGCACGTCGGGAAGCATCCCCGATGTGGATCAGCCCGATAGCGCTCTCGAGGGAACGACGGGCGTGACCTACCCCGGTCTGGGCGACGTCATCAGCTACAACAACGTTTCGCCTCGCGTCGGTCTCACCGTGACTCTCGACAAGGCCGCGAAGACGGTGGCCAAGGCGAGCTGGGGCCGATACTACGGCAAGCTTCTGGGGGACATGTTCCGCGCCGCCTCGAACGGGAACACGACGCTCGCCGCGTTTTTCTTCGATCCCGACTCGGGTCAGTACGACGTTCCTTACTACAGCGTCGACCCGAACATCAGTTACGGGATCGACCCCGAACTGAAGAATCAATATACCGATCAGTTCTTCGTCGGTCTCGAAAGAGAGGTGATCCCCGACCTCGGGGTCGAGGTCTCCTTCATTTACAAGAAGGACAATGACTTCGTCCGCGTCAAGGACGTCCGGGGCGATTACGCGCAGATACCCTTCACCGACACGTTC
This sequence comes from uncultured Acidobacteriota bacterium, assembly GCA_964553925.1. Taxonomy (GTDB): domain Bacteria; phylum Acidobacteriota; class Vicinamibacteria; order Marinacidobacterales; family SMYC01; genus DAISKN01. Next base: position 805 of record CAZKNR010000501.1, on the reverse strand, counting down.
CAAGGCCAGACCCAGACGCTCCAGGTCTTCAACCGCACGTCGCCGAGCTCGCAGAGCCTCTTTCAAGTGACGAACCGCGATGACTTCGAGCAGGACTACAAGTCCTTTTTCATCCAGGCCTACAAGCGATTCTCGCGGAACTGGCAGCTCCAGGGCTCGTACCAGTGGCAGCGAGGCGAAGGCACGGGAAGAGGCACCCTCGGCGTCGGCGCGCAGTCGTTCAGCAACCTCGATCAGCGCTCCTTCGGGCGCGACCCCAACGATCTGATCAACTCTTTCGGGCGCCTTTATACCGACAGCACCAACAACATCCGCCTCTCGGCGACGTACCAGGCGCCGAAGGGTTTCCACATCGGTGCACGCTACTCTTACGAGTCCGGGCGCCCCTACGGGAGGCTCATCAACGTCACCGGGCTAAGGCAGGGAGTGCGCGCGGTCCTCGCCGAGCCCCGGGCCTCCTATTTCTTGCCGGAGGTGAACGATTTCCAGGTTCGCATCGACAAGGACTTCGTGTTCGGAGAGAACCTGCGTTTGAGGACCTACATCGACATTTACAATCTGTTCAACGCTGACACCTTCACCAACGTGCGCAACAACAGCTCCGACACCGGGGACGACGACTTCGGCCAGTCACTCGTGGTCGTGGCCCCTCGCCGCGCGATGATCGGCATCCGCTTCGAGTTCTAGTTTTTCGAGGCGGGAGGGCTTTGGCTCTCCCGCCTTCGCCTCGTTGACCGGGTCGCGACCAGGCCGTATCCTGATTCCAATCCCTTCTCGAATCAGGAGACCCTCATGTCCAAGCCCC
>CAZKNR010000500.1:0-5056 GCA_964553925.1 uncultured Acidobacteriota bacterium | reverse complement strand
GCCCACTCCTCGTCGGTTTTCGGATACCACTCGTCGACGCCTTCCTCGGAGATGACCGTCCCCACGGAATCCCACACGACGTCGGCCGCGGGGTCGACGATCGAGACCATGAGCTCCTTGACGCTCGCCTGTGGTTTGAAGGGAGGTCCCGGGCCGTCGCCGCAACCGAAGATCGAGCAAAGCCCCACGGGAATCGACAAGAGAATCGCTCGCATCACGCGCGCCCTCGAGAGCGCCGAAGAGTAGCACGCCCGCCGGATCCTCGGACAATGAGATTCTGTCGACAGCATTTCCCTCAACCCCGACTCTGTGGTCGAGACCTGGATCTTCTAACTCAGAAACCGTGACGCGGAGACGATCACCACGTCGCGGTCGAACGCCTTCAGCACTCCATGCTCCGAGACGAGTTGGACGATAGGAATACCCCCGAGCTTCGAGGCGAACAGCCGATGGTGGCTCGCGACGTCGGTCCGTGTGAGCTTGCACTCCAGAAGACAGAAAGGCCGCCGCCGTCTCAGAAGCAGGAAATCGGTCTCCTTTCCTTCGCGGTTCCGGATGAAGGCGAGCCCCCACTCCTCACCGCCGCTTTCGGTCCAAAGCTCGGTCCGTGCCAGTAGCTCGAGCGCGACCAGGTTCTCGAAACGCGCCGAAGGTTCGTCGATAGTCCCCCAGTCGTATAGATAAACCTTCCGCTCCTTCTTCACCGGCCGAGTCAGCTTCCGAACGTACGGGGGCAACGAGAACGTTACCAGGAGCCGCTCGAGGTGACGCATCATGTTCTGCACCGTCGGCTGGGAGACTTCGAGGTCTTCCCGCACGGAGTTGGCGGAAAACGGCGCCCCCACACGCTGCGGCAGGAGTCCGACCAGGGCTTCTACGACGTCGAGGTCTCTGAGACGACTGAGATCGCGAAGGTCGCCCCGAATCACCGAGTCCAGGTAGTTCCTCCTCCAGAGGGCGGCGAAGCGCGCGTTCGCGCGAAGAAGCGGTTCGGGAAAGGGTCCAAAGCGCGTGAGCTGATCGAAAGCCTCCCTCGCACCTTCGGCTTCTCCCGCGGTCTTCGCGGAGCCCTTCGGGTAGAGGCGCTCATCGATCCAGCCTCGCGGGTCCTCGGGAGCATCGGGACGCGGTCGCCCGAGGAGCTCGCCAAGCAGCACCGGCGAGAGATGGAACAGGAAGAACCGCCCGGCGAGGGAATCGCCGGCTCGTTTGAAGAGGTTCAGCCGAGCGCTTCCGGTCACGAGGATCTGGATTCGCTCGCCGTCGGCGTCGTAGATCCCTTTCAGGATGTTCTTCCAATGGCGGTCCTTGTGGATTTCGTCGAAGCACATCCAGGGCGCGTGCGAGTCAACGATTAGGGAGCGATAGAAGAGGCTGTCTTGGCGGTATCGCCGCCGGACCGCTGGAATGTCCCAATTGAAAAGAAGCTCATCGGAGTGATGGTATCTGAGGAATGCGCGCGCCAGCGTCGTCTTACCGCACTGACGGGGGCCGGCAACGAACCGCATCTTGGACCCCCAGGTCGGATCCTCCACCACGCCCTCCAGCCAGCGTTCCACTCCGACATTTTATAGCATACCTTCGAAAAAGTCCGGTCTTTTTTAAATACAGGTAATAAACTGTCACCGGGGGTACTCGTCGGGTTTCGGATACCACTCGACGACGCGTTGCTCGGAGATGATCGTCCCCACGGAAATCCACGGTCAATGAGATACTGTCGGACCCGATGTCGCTTCTTCCGTTCTGCCAGTGGCTTTCGGAGACGCGGTGGAGTATCGCGCTCCACGAATCCCTCTGGGTCTATCCCCTCGTCGAGTCGGCCCACGTCTGGTCCCTGGCCCTGTTCGTGGGTTTCGCCGTGCTCCTGGATCTGAGGCTCCTGGGGCTTTCGATGCGGAGTGTGCCGGCGTCGGAGGCTGCCCGTCGGCTGCTCCCGTGGATGATCGCCGGCTTTTTCCTTCAGGTCGCAACCGGCCTCCTCCTCTTCTACGCGATTCCGGTCAGGAACTACCAGAGCGTCTTCTTCCGAGTGAAGGTCATCCTGCTCGCGCTCGCCGGGGTCAACGTCTTTTTGTTTCACTCGGGCGTCTGGCGCCGAGTCGCCGAGTGGGACCGCGATCCCGTCCCGCCGAAGAGCGCCCGGTTGGCCGGCGCTCTCTCCCTGGGTCTCTGGATTTCAATCATCTTTGCCGGTCGCATGATCGCGTACAACTGGTTCGACTGTGACCGGCAGCCGCAGCCGGCGATCGTCAACTGGGCCGCGGGCTGCGCTCTCGAGTCTGTGGAGCCCGAATGACTCTCCTCCCGCTCTTCGAATGGTGCGAAACGACGCTCGTCGGGCAAACGATTCGCGACTCTCTCTGGTTGTTCCCCGTCATCGAGGCGCTCCATCTCGTCGCGTTTGCCGTCCTCGGCGGGACGGTATTGCTGGTCGATCTGCGACTCCTCGGCTTTCTGTTCCGGTCGCAGCCCGTGGCTCGGCTCGCCGAGGATGCTCGCCCATGGCAACGCGGAAGCCTCGCGCTCGCGCTCGCTTCGGGAAGCCTTCTCTTTCTCTCCGAGCCGATGAAGCTCTACTACAGCGAGCCGTTCTGGGTGAAGATCTCCTGCCTCTTTCTGGCCATCCTCTTCAACTTCACGGTGCGCTTTCGAGTGACCACGGCCGATGAAAGGCGCGTGGGACCGTTCTGGGGAAGGCTCGCGGCCCTCGTCTCGATCGCGCTCTGGAGCGGTGTGGCCTGGGGAGGGCGCTGGATCGGATTCTCCGGCTAGGGCGACCGTTTACTCCTTCGGCTTCTTCGACTGCGTCGGATCTTTTCCGTCTTTCGGAGCGCCCGTACCCGACGATCCCATGAACAGCTTGCTTCCATCGGGGAACGTCATGTCGCGGCCGTTGGCGCGGTTCGAGCGGTCCTTGCTTTGATAGCCGTCGACGGTAATGACCGTTCCCGGCTTCAGGGAGTCTTTCGTAAAACCTCGCCGCAGAAGGGTGTTCGGCGTCCCCGCCTCGACCATCCAGACGTCCTTGGTCCCGTCGTCCTTCTCGACGGCCACGTGGATCCAGGCGTGCGGATTGACCCACTCGACCTTGGTGATCGCGCCTTTCAACAGGACCGGTCGATTGGGGTCGAACTCAGCCCCGAACGCGTGATGCGCCGACGCGGGAAGCGCCGCCGTCAGAACCAGGCCGAGAACGAGAAAAATGACCGTTGGTCTCGTGCGCATCAATGTCACTTCCGCTTCTCCGCGGCTTCGGCTTCCAGTAGCCGGGCGCCTTTGAGAATGCCTTCGAACGAGTAGTTCGCCTCGTGGCACGCATACTCGTAGAGCGGGTCGTCGGTCGAAGCCCAAGGGTATTCTCCGCTCCAGGGTTTCGTCCATACCGTGGGATCCTCGACCGTGAACTGGTAGAGGATCGTGTCCTCGGCGCTGCGGGTGAAGCGCTCGACCACGTGCAGGTTTTCCGAAGCAGAGTAGAGCGCGGGCGTCTCGTTGAAGTTCGTGGTGTCCACCACCAGCGTATCGCCCTCCCAATGGCCTACCGAATCCCCCATCCACTTCTGGATCTCTTTCGGGGCATGCTCGCGATTCAAGGGGATGATGCGGGCGTCGTGGACCATCTCCACGAGAATCACCACGTAGTCGCGGGTCTGAATGATGCGCTTCAGGTTGTTATAGAGGACGGGGAGAGACGGCGGGCCGGACGTCGAACCGAACCCGAGTAAACACCTCTCGCCGAGCGGGCGCTGCTCCGGGTCATCATAGGGCCCGGGTCCTTCGATATCGATCCACCAGGCCTCGCCGGTGTTGTCTCCGGAGTTCTCCTTATAGAGGACTCTGCGAGCGGCGGCTCTCTTGGCTGCTTCGGGAGTGAACGGGGGCAGTTGGCCGTCGGGCGGGTCGACGAGGATCGACGTTCGCTGCCGGCCGTCGAGCTCGAAGACCTCGGTACCGCGATCGATCCAGAACCAGTTGTAGCCCCCGACGTTTCCATAGGGGCCGGGCGACCCGTCTCCGCCGACGGGCGGCGCCTCTCGCTCCGGATCGCTCGGTCGAGCGAGATCTTCGGTGAGAGTGAGCTCCTGCTTTTCGATCGCCGCCGCCTCCTCCGCGGTGAGGAACAGCTTGTCTCCGAACTGGGCCGGCCTCTCGAGAGGCGTTAGCGTCGCCGTGTCATAGGTCCCCGACAGATCCGGATGTCCGTCCGGTGTCCGCGGGACCGCCCAGGGTTTCGATGGCGCGTCTTGCCCCGTCATCAGTACAAGGGCGAGGAGGATTGGACCGGGCATGAATGACCTCGCTTTCGCTATGGAGTGACCGGTTTCCGGCGATACTGTCCGTATATCAGCTCTTCCACGAACTCGACGCACTTGAAATCGAAGAGCTGTGCCTCTGGCTCTACCCGGCGATAGAGCGGCATGCTGATTTTCCAGGGTCGAGTGAAAACCTCGGGATCCTCGAGGGTCGCTTCGTAGAGGAGGTGATCCGGGGCGACCCGGGTGTATCGTTCCACGACTCGAAGCTGCGCGCTGTGGAAGTTGCCGGATCTGTCGAACCAGGTACGATCGTTTTGCCCCGTAACCTCGACGACGAGCGTTTCTCCCTCCCACCGGCCGACCGACTGCCCCATCCAGGACTCGACCGGAGGCGGACCGGGGTCTTTCATGTATACGTCGCGAACGGCTCCAGCATACTCATAAGTAATAAGAATGCCGTTCTCGCTCTGAAAAATCTGAAACGGGTAAGGCACGTAGGTGGCCCGGGGGACGCCGGGAAGATAGCAGCGGATCTCCGGGTCCCGCGTCAGCCAGTTCTCCTGGTTCTCCTTCTTCCTGGCCAGGGCCTCCGGCTTGTACGGGATCGCCCCCCCCTCGACGACGCTGAGACCGCCGGGAACCGCGCCCACTGCGCCGAGGGCCAGAACCGCTGGCGCGGGAAGCGGCCCGTGTGGCCCCTCTCGAAGCGCCATGGCGGATCGCGCCATGTGGGTCTCGAGGTCGTAGTTCGCCGCGTTCAGCGCCTGCCAGATGCCGTTCAGATCGGGGTGCCCGCCGGC
>CAZKNR010000499.1:0-16808 GCA_964553925.1 uncultured Acidobacteriota bacterium | reverse complement strand
TCGTGAGGACGTAAAGGCGTTCATGACCGGGTTCCGCGAGGCGTTCCCCGACCTAAGTTTCGCGGGCGCCGCGGATCTCATCGCCGAGGGCGACTATGTGGTCGGTCGTTGGGTGGGCGGTGGCACGCATACCGGCCCCGCTTTCAGCGACTTTCTTGCCGGTTCTCTTCCGGCGGCCTCTGGCCGGAAGATGCGGTTCACGGGAACGACCGTGCTTCGTGTCGAAAACAACAGGATCGCCGAGGAGATCGGCCTGGACGATGGGGTGACTGCGTTGCTGCAGCTCGGCCTCATACGCTCAGATCAGTAAGCGACGAGGTTCTCGCGAAACCAGGCCCACGACCGGCGGAGCTCGTCCCGCTGGTTCTCCGGCTTGGTGAGCCCGTGCCCCTCGCCCGCATAGACCACGAGCTCCGTCTTCACATCGAGGGCCTTGAGGGCGCGCCAGAACTCGTAGGACTGCGGAGGCGGACACTCGATATCACCTTCGCCGACCAGGACGAGGGTGGGAGTCGACACGTTCTGGATGAAGTTGATGGGAGAGCTCCTGGCGTAGACGGCCGGGTCCTCGTAAACGGTGGCGCCGAAGTACGGGAGCATCCAGCGAGCAATACCGTTCTGGCCCCAGTAACTCTGCCAGTTCGCGATCCCGGCCACCGCGACTGCTGCGCGAAATCGGCGCGTCTGGGTCACCGCCCACATAGTCATGAAGCCACCGTAGCTTCCGCCGGTGATCCCGATGCGGTCGCGGTCCACCGGTTGTGTTCTCACGACCTCTTCGACGCCGGCCAGGATGTCCCCGAGGTCGCCGCCCCCGAGATCCTTCATGTTGGCGCTCACGAACGCGAGGCCGCGGCCGTGGCTGCCGCGGGGGTTCGGCAGGAACACGTAGAATCCATCCGTCGCCAGGGCGACCGCGCTCGCGGTCGACGGCCAGGCGGGAATGACGGCGGAGGCGGGGCCTCCATGAACGCTCACCACCATCGGGTAGCGCCGTCCGGGAGCCACCTCGCGGGGAGCGACGAGCCAACCTTGCACCTCGAGGTCGCCGCTCTTCCAGGTGAGGCCTTTCGCTTCGCCCCAGAGCCGCTTGGCCTTGGGATTCGCGCGACTCACTCGAGCCCACGCCCCGATCGTCCCGGCCCACACTTCGGGTGGCTCGTCGAAGGACTGGCGAACGGCAGCGGTCGTCCTTCCATCCGAGGCGACTGAAAGGTTGGGACCGTAGATCTCGGGCGCCGCGCTCAGTCTCTCCGCGCCTCGCCACAATTCTTCGATGCGTCCCGTGTCGACTTCGACGGTGGCGAGAGCGCTCTGTCCCTCCATCCACTCCGCGAAGAGGATCTCCTGGCTTCCCGGCCGCCAGGACAACCAGCTCGCGGACGCCGGGAGAGCCGGCGTCAAGTTGCGCGGCTCGCCGCCGGCCAGAGAGACGACGAAAACCTCGCCGCCGAGAACTCCTTCATCGCTCATAAGGCCGGCGATGAACGCGATGCTCGAGCCGTCCGGCGACCAGCGGGGGCAGCCGATCTGCGTCGAAGGCGTGAAGATTGACGTGGCCTTCCCGGCCGCCGCGTCGATGGCGAAGAGCTCCGCCACGTACCAACCGTCGTCGCCCGGAGGCGGAGACGCGGTGGCTGCGATGCGTTTCCCGTCGGGAGACCAATCGAACTCGTGAATGTGGAGGGACGGAGGCGAGATTGTCCGCGTAGCGCCGGAAGCGACGTCGACGGTCGTGAGCCGCTGGACGTCCACCCGCTCGCCGATGACGCCGGTTTCGGTGGGCTTGGCCGCCCTCGGCCCGGCCGCCGCGCGTGCGTTCTCCGTAAAAAGGAAGGCGATCGTCCGCCCGTCGGGTGAGAAACGGGGCGCGCCGAGCTCTCCCGCCAGATGGGTGAGCGGCCGGGTCGCGCCGCTGATGGAGTCGGCGGCGTCGGCGACGTAGACCTGCAGCTGACCGGGAGTGTCTGCATCCGACAGGAATGCCATGCGACGCCCGTCGGGTGACCAGGCGATATGTCTCACCGTTTCCGACTTCCCGCCCAAGCGCAGAGGTCGCGCGCTTGCCGCCTTATCTCCGAGCGAAGCGACCTCGAGCGTCGTCTTCGCCCCGGAATCTTCCTCGAAGCTCCCCTCCAGCCAGGCCACGCTCCGACCGTCGGCGGAGATCGTCACCTCCTGGATGCGCCGTACCGCGGAAAGCTCGTCGTAGGCAACATCCATGGCCGACGAGGACGAGCTCGGCGCCGCCCCCTGTTGTTGAGCGGCGAGATCGAACGCGCCGAGGGTCAAAAGCCCCGCGAAGAAGATGGAAGCCTGGATGCGGCGATACTGTGTCATATTTGTGTCCCTTCACGCGGATTGTACCTTTACACCTGGAGGTGTATTAGGGCTCTTCGTTCGCCTTGGAATCGGGCTCGATGCGCGGCGAAGAGCGAGATGAGCTCGTAGACCACGTGGGACGCGGCCATGGCGGTCACCTCCGCGTGATCGTACGCGGGCGCGACCTCCACCAGATCGGCCGCGGCCAGGCGCAGCCCCCGGAGCCCCCGCAACACGCCGAGAAGCTCGCGGCTCGTGAGCCCTCCCGCCTCCGGCGTTCCCGTTCCCGGCGCGGTACCCGGGTCGAGGACGTCGATGTCGATGGAGACATAGAGTGGCGAATCCTGGATCCGCGCCCGTACGCGCTTCACGATCTCGGGAAGCCCCTGGCTCTCGAAGTCCATGGCGGTGATGATGCGGAAGCCAAAACTCTCGTCGTCCACGAGATCTTTCGGCGAGAACAGGGGACCGCGAATGCCAACGTGCATCGACCGGTCCTCCTGCAGCAAACCCTCCTCGAACGCCCGACGAAAGGGCGTCCCGTGGGTGTAGGCGGCGCCGAAGTACGTGTCCCAGGTATCGAGGTGGGCGTCGAAGTGCAAAAGCGCCACGGCGCCGTGGCGTTTTTTCACGGCGCGCAGAAGCGGCAAGGCGATGGTGTGATCGCCGCCAATGGCGACGAAGCTCTCGCTGCGCTCGTAAAGAGCGTTCGCGCCGGCTTCGATCTGGCGAATGGCCTCCTGGATATCGAAAGGGCTGCAGGCGATGTCGCCGGCATCGGCGACTTGCATGGACGCGAAGGGATGGACCTCGAGGCCAGGGTGGTAGCCTCTCAGCAGCCGCGAAGCCTGCCGGACGGCGATAGGCCCGAAGCGCGCCCCGGGTCGATACGTCACGCCGCTATCGAACGGCACCCCGACCACCGCCACGTCCGCGCGTCCCACCTCGTCGAGGGTGGGCAGGCGCGCGAAGGTCGAGGGTCCGGCGAAGCGGGGCACCACGAGGGGATCGAGAGGTCCTCGCGGACGGTTGTGCTCCTCGGTCATCGGTTCCTCCTCTCGGCGAAATCCGCCGGGAGGAAGGATAACTCAACGCAACCGGAGCGCGGGGTCGCCGAGGAGGCCCACTCGTCTCTAGCCAGGTCCGCCTCCGTTTGGTACTCTGATTTCGTTCCCTCACAACTCACGTTAACTTTCGTCAACGGCGCTCCTTCGGCGAGCGCAGGAGGTTTCCATGAAGAGTCTCGGTTTCGTCGTCCTCAGTATCGTCCTGACGACCACGACCGCTTCGAGCGCGGTGAAAACATCGGATGTGACCGTAGTCAACCAGTCGGCGTGGGACATTCACCACTTCTTCCTGTCACCCGCCGACCAGAACGAATGGGGTCCGGATCAGTTGGGCGACCTGGTGATCGGCACCGGTGATTCCTTCCAACTCCAGAGCATTCCCTGCAACGAGTACGACGTCCGGCTGGTGGACGAGGACGGGGACGAATGCATCGTTGCGGCAGTCGACGTCTGCGGCAGCAACGAGACGTGGGAGATCACGAGCGACGATCTCCTCGAGTGCGAGGCAAGCTAACTCCGCCCACACCCGCCCACACCCGAACGAGCTCTAGCTCGTCGGGCTCAATGCCTCTTCGTCGGGGGCTTTCCGGGGCCGGGAGCGGGACTCGACGCCTTCTGCTGCTGCAAACTGCGGTAGATCCGGCTCGCGAGCGCCCGCTCCTCCCGGAGCTCTCGGGTGGCGGCCTCGGCGCGCTGGAGGGCGAAGTCGAGCCGCGCGAGCTTCTCCGCTACGTGCTCCACCACGGTCCTCTGTTCCTTCAGGTTCTCGAGGTTGGCCTCGACGTCGGCGATCACGTTCGCGAGATGCTCCATCTTCGCCTGGGCCTGGTCGACGCTCTCGCGCCTGCGGTCGAGCCCGTCGTACTTGGTTCCCAGAACCGACGCCTCGCGGAGAAGAAGCTCGAGCTTCCCGCGGGTGTCCAGGATCTCCTGCCGGGCTTCGAGGACCGCCATCGCGTCGTTACGCGTCTTTTCCGTGGACTCGAAGAGCATCTCGACTTGCTGCTTCACCTGCTCTACCGACTGGTGCCGGGTTTCCACTTCCACGATCTTGTGATCCAGGCCGGAGAGTAAAGCTTCGAGCCTCTCGAGCCGGCCTTCGTGCTGGGTGATGCGGCTCTCCGAGACGGTGAGCTTCGCGCGCTTGTCCTCCAGCGCCACCGCGAGAGTCTGAAGCTCCTCGAGCTTCCGGGTCGCGGCCGCCGCCTGTTCTTGAATCCCCTTCTGCTGGTCCGAGACCCGGTGCACTTCCTGAAGCCACTCGCGGCGGCTCTGGTTGAGCTCGGCGATCTCCCGGCTCACGACACTCACCCGCTCACCCTGCTGTCCGATCGCGCTCGAGAGCGCCTCGAGGCGAACCACGAGCTCCTCCGCCCTCTTCTCCCGATCCTGCATGACTTTTTCCATGAGCTCGAAGCCTTCGAGCTTCTGCTGGAACAGCTCGAGCTGGGTCGAGAGCACCTGGGCCCGCCCCTCCATCTCCGGAAGCGTCTTGTTCTCCTTGAGAGAGCGAACGAGCTCCTGCACGTCCTTCACCTGGGAGGAGAGGCCGTCGAGCGAGACCTTCATCGCCTCGAGCTCCGCCTTGCGCGCCAGCTGGCCGTCGATGCGCTGATCGACTTCCCGACTCGACTCACCCAGACGATTGAGCCTCGCTTCCACGCTTTCCACGAACTCGACTCGAGGCTTCATCTCGTCGACCCGCTCCTGGAGCCGGGAGGCGAGATGGTCGAGAGTGGCGATGCGGGTAGCCACGGTGTCCACCATCTGGAGGCGCGGCGTCATCTCCCGGATGGCGGCCTCCGCCGCGAGGCTCGCTTTGCGAAAGTCACTCAGGAGCAGGCGCGCCTTCTCAGCGTCCTCGTGCGCGTGGCGAAGATTCTCGAGCTCGCTCTGAATCTCGGCGCGGGCCTCTCCGAACTCGGAGAGCTGCCGCCCGGTCTCCTTGACCGTCTCCTCGCTCGCCGCGATCGCCTGCGCCTGGGCGGATACCCGCTCGGCTGTGACCTTCATCGAGTCGAGCCGGCTCTCGAAGACCTTGAGACTCTCGACCTTGGATTCGAGACCATCGACGTCCCGCTGCTGCTTCAGGATCTTCGCCTGGAGCTCCTCCGCCTGCTGGAGCGCGCGCCTGAGGTCCTCGTCCTTCGTGTTGAGGACCTTCATGTGCTCTTCGAGCTTGGCGATGTTGGAATAGACCTCGAGGGCCCGCTGGTTCGCGACCTCGACCTCCTCCTTGAGGAGGACCGCACTCTCGAGGCGCTGCTGAATCTGGGAGAGGGTTCCGCCGATGGCGACCTTGAGCTTCTCCCCTTCCTCCTGGAACTGGCCCTTCTGTTGTTTCCCGGTCTCGAGGGCCGAGGCGAACTCCTTGGCGATCTCCTGGAAGCGGTCGACGCTGCCCTCCATCTCCTTGATCCACTGGCTCTCTTCGTTGATCTTCTTGATCTTGCGATCCACTTCCCATACCAGCTCGTTGACCTGATTGAGCTGGACCGAGGCGCGATCCACGATTTCTTTCGTGGCGCCGAGCGACCGGAGCTTCTGTCCCACGTGCTGCGCCAGGGCGTTGAGCTGGCGGAGATGTTCCTGGGTATCCTTGGAGACCGCCTGCGACGTCGAGATGCTATTCACCACTTCCTCGATACGCCGGGTCGTTTCCTCGGCGCGGTCGAGCTCGCTCTTCACGAAACGCGCTTTGTCATCGATGTTGCCCGACTCCCGCCGCACCGTGGTCACCGTATCCTGGAGCCGCTCGTAGTCGTCGCGAATCAGACCGAACTGGGAATCGAGCTGGTCGAGGTTCTCCCTCGCCCGCTTGATCTCGGAGTCCACTCCCGCCATCTCCCGGGCCTGGGCCCCGAAGCGCGCGACTTTGCTCTCGGCCTCGAGCCCCGACTGGATCATCTTCTCGATGCTGGCGCGAGCCTCGCTCAGCTTTCCGTTGCGCGCCTCCACCTGCCGGATCCGCGCGTCGGCCGAGTTGACGAGCTCGTTCAGAGACTGGATGCGCTCCTCGAGCGCGGCCGCGGCCTCTGTCATCTCTTTCGCCGCCGCCACTCGATCTTCGAACGCTCGCAAGCTGCCGTCGGCGGCCTGGAGCCGTCCCTCCACCGCCTGGAGGCTCCCGCGGATGCCGGCCTCACTCTTTAGCTCTCGTTGAGCCCGGTCGATGAGCTCCGCGAGGCGAGCCGATTCCTCCTGCGCTTGCTCCGCGACTTGCCGCAGCTCCTCGTGGGTAGGCTTCGGGTCGGAATCTCGGCGGTTGAGCAGCTTGTCGATAATGGTGGCCATGGTTTCTCCTCGGTCCTCGGTGGAATCCAAAAGGAGATCGCAACAGCCGTGCCAACGGGGGGGTGGCCGGTAAAATTGGTAAGAGCTTTCGATCTGGACGCTTGCGAGCGCCCGGGTTTGCCCGCGCTCCCTTTTGGTGGGCTTCGGCCTACGCCGCGTAGGGAGAATCCCTCTTCAGGCTTGAACGGAATGAACCTGTCCCACTATAGTTCGAGATCTCCAATGGCCTTGAAACTCACCGAGCGGCAGGCGACGACGGTCGCAACCGCGGTCACCATTCTCGCCACGCTGGTCATCATTCTCGCAGCCGTGGGGATTTTGTGGCTTCTGGCGTATTTCCTTCGCGCTTTCTCGGGAGTGTTCCTGCCGCTCGCGGTGGGAGCGGTCGCGGCCCTCGTCTGCAAACCTTATTACGAGTGGCTCCGGACGAAGGCCAAACTCCCCCGTCCGCTCGCCCTCATCGCCGTCGTGCTCTCGTTCGTCCTTCCCGCCTCTGCCTTTCTCGGGTTCTTCGGAACGCTTCTCGTTCAGCAGTTGGTGGACCTGGCCTCGCACGTCCCCGGGTGGTGGAGGAGCGCGTCTTCGAGCCTTCGCGATCGCTGGCCGGAGCTCCGGGAGTTCTTCGAGACCCCGCTTGGAGTCCGCATCCGGGAGGCCGTTGCCAGCATGCAGGAACAGATTCTCTCCCGTCTCGGGGGTGTGGGTGGCACGGCGCTTTCCGCCGGCGCCGGAGTGGTCCGCGGTATCGGCGGTTTTCTCGGCTGGGTGGTTCTGCCCGTCTACTTCGTTTTCTTCCTGACGTTCGAGCCGCGCGCCGTGGACGGGGCGCACATGCTTCCGTTCCTCAAGCCCGACACTCGAAAGGACGCGATCTACCTCGTCCAGGCGTTCGTGAACATCGTGGTGGCGTTCTTCCGGGGACAGCTCATCATCGCTTTCCTTCAGGGTCTCCTGTTCGCCATCGGTTTCAGCATCGTCGGACTGCGCTACGGGTTCGTCATCGGTCTCTTGCTGGGCTTTTTGAACGTAATCCCTTACCTCGGAAGCATCATCGGGCTCGGCGCGGCCCTCCCTCTCGCGCTCTTTCAGGACGGCGGAGGATGGCCGAAGCTCGCTTCCGTGCTCCTGGTCTTTCTCGTGGTCCAGCTCATCGAGAGCTATGTCCTGACCCCGCGCATCATGGGAGAGCGGACGGGTCTTCACCCGCTCGCGATCATCGTTGCGGTTTTCTTCTGGGGACAGGCCCTCGGCGGGATCATGGGCATGATCTTCGCCGTCCCCCTCACCGCCTTTCTCGCGTCCCTGTGGCGGCTGGTGAAGGAGAAGTATATTACCGAGCTGGTTTAGTTAGCTTAGCTGCTAGGCGCCATCGCTGACTGAGCCCGTTTCGCCATCTGCTTCGCCGTCAGGTCTTCCTTGTGGGTCGCGACCGACCACTCGTGGCCGAAGGGGTCCTTGAGCTTGCCGTAGCGGTCTCCCCAGAACATGTCCTGGACGGGCATGAGCACGGTAGCCCCCGCGGCGATGGCCTTTCCGGTGAAGGCGTCGACATTCTTCACGTAAAGGAAGACGCCCACCGCGGACCCGCCGAGCATTTCCGGAGATTTGGCGCCCATTTCCGGCATTTCCTCCGCGAGCATGACTCGCGAGTCGCCGATCTGAATCTCGGCGTGGGCGACCTTGCCGTCCGGCCCCGGCATCCGCATCTTCTCCCTGGCGCCGAAGGCGCGCTTGTAGAAGTCGATGGCGCCCGAGGCCCCACGGCACACGAGATAGGGAGTCACGGTGTGATAGCCGGCGGGAATCGGCTGGGCCTTTTTCTTGGCGGCGGTCTTCGCTCTCTTGTTCGACTTTTTCTTCGTAACCTTGTTCCTCGAAGCCATCTTTTCTTGTCCTCCTGAATGGGGCGCTGATCCTAGCATCGAGCGGAACCGGCGGCAAGGAACAAGATTTCCCGTCGACGGGGACAACTCGGCAAGCACCTCGGTGAGGAACTGGATCACTCTCAGGGCTCTGGGTTCGTCACCGCTCCGGACTTTGTCCGGGCGACCATCGCCCGCACGTCCGCGAGGAGCTTCTTCGCGTCGTAGACGATTCCGTCCTTGATGGTGTACTTGACTCCCCCGACGCGGGTCGGCTGGTTGGCCTCGTCGAGCTTGATGGCTCCGGTCCCGTAGAGCACCTTGAGATTCCGGAGCGGGTTCTCCTCCACTACCACGAAGTCCGCGAGCTTTCCCGGCTCTATCGTCCCGATGCTGTCCGCGCGGCCGAGGGCCTCCGCCCCCTCGAGCGTCGCGGCGCGAATCACTTCGAGCGGATGGAACCCCGCCTCGCGAAGGAGCTCGAGCTCTCGGATGTAGTCGAAGCCGTAGAGCTTGTAGATGAACCCTGAATCCGACCCGGTAGCGACTCTCCCACCCCGGTTCTTGTACTCGTTCACGAACGTCATCCAGAGACGGTAGTTCTCCTTCCACGCCACCTCGTCCTCCGTCGTCCAGTCGAACCAGTAGGAGCCGTGCGCTTTGCGGTTGGGCGTATAGAACTTCCAGAGTGAGGGAAGCGTGTACTCGTCGTGCCACTCGGCCCGGTAGGCGCGCATCACGTCGCGGCTCGCCTCGTAGATGGTGAACGTCGGGACCAGGGTGAAGTCGAGGGCGATGAGCTCGTTCATCACCGCGTTCCATCGCTCGCTGTGAGGTGGCGCCGCCTGTGCCCAGAGACGGCCCGCGTTTCCGAATCGATCCTGCTCGTTGTTGTAGTTGTAATCGAGCGGGTAGTTCTGGACCGTCCGATCGGTGAAGAGAGCCTCGGGCAGACCGTACCAGTGCTCCATGCTGGTAAGGCCCCAGCGGGCGGAATCGAGGACGTTGTTCCAGGCCACGTTCAACTGGGAGTGGTGGCAAGCTGTCCTCAGGTTCTGCTTCTTCGCCTCATCGAGCGCGGCCTCCATGACGTCGGGACGATCGCCGAGGAACTTGATTCCGTCGGCCCCGGCGGACGCGATCTCGCGCACCCAGGCCCGGGCTTCTTCCGGGGTCGAGATCGCGGTCTCGGTTCCCTGTCCGAAAGCGACGTAAGCCGCGAGTCTGGGAGCGGTAATCTCGTTCTTCTCGCTCTTGGCCCGGTGCTCTTTCGTCCACTCGATCCCGTTCATGCTCCCGGGGTCGCGAACCGTAGTTATGCCGTGACCCATCCAGAGCTTGAACACGTACTCCGCCGGTGTTCCCTGAGGCGCGCCGCCGACGTGGCCGTGCATGTCGATGAAGCCGGGAAGAACGTACATCCCCTCGAGGTCCAGCTCCTTGTCTCCCGCCCCCGCCTTCGGACGGCCGGCAGGGTCGATTCCGACTCCGGGATAGCCGACGCTCTGGACGCTTCGGATGCGGTTGCCCTCGACCACGATGTCGACCGGCCCGACCGGAGGAGCGCCGGTGCCGTCGATGAGGGTCGCGCCGCGCAGGATGAGTCGGGGGTACGGGCCTTCGCCCTCGGCGCGCGGCGGCGCCTTCGGCACGGGCTGGATCGAGGTGATATCTTGTTCCTGCGCCGCAGCCTCGCCGGCGAAGAGGGACAAGGACGCGAGAAAGAGCACCATGAAGCGTTGCATGTCGTCCTCCTGGAAATTGGCCCCTATCTTATTCCCGTTCGCGGCCCTCGTCGCTGCTGGCCCGGAAGACGGACGCCTCCTCGAGGAGGCCGTCGCCGCCCACGGCGGGCTCGAGCGGTTTCGCGCCGTTCGCGACTGGCGCATCGTCGCCGACCGCAAGATCGAGGGCGACTCCGTCATCAACGAGATCTACGAGGAGTACCTCCTTCGCGACGGCGCCTTCGAGAAGACTCTCCTGGTGAAAAAGCGCGATGAGTCGATTCTGGTCTTCGGCCACGACGGCAGAACCGGCTTCACGCTCACCGACGGCCAGCTTCGAGACGACGAGGGCGCCGTCGGAGAAGGCTACTACCGCGCCCACGGCGAGTACTACCTGCGCGCCCTTCCCTTCAAGTGGATGGACCCGGGGGTGCTCGTTGCGTACGTGGGACGTGAGACCACTGAAGGAAGAGAGCTCGATCTTCTCCGGATCACCGCCGCGGAGAACATCGGCAAAGCCTGGAAGGACGTCTGGGTGGCCGCGATGGACCGCAAGACTCACCTGCTATGGGAAGCGCGACTCACGCACCATCGCGAGAACCAGATCTGGATGAGCCCGCCCGAGACGGGCACCACCGAGATCACCTATCGCTACACCGACTACCGCGAGGTTTCGGGTCTCAGGATTCCCCATCGGCTGGAATACTACGCGGAAGGGCGCAAGACGGGCGAGAACGTGATCCGGACGATCGAGATCGACTCTGGACTGACGCCGGAGCGCTTCTCGCCCGAGTCTCACCGGGAGCGCTGAGCCAGCGCCCTGGGCTTCGTTCCGGTGAAGCTTCCACCGGATAGGCCCGCCCACGCCGTCACCGCGCATACCCTTCGCTCGATTATACGGGGTCCGGCTCAGATTCTCTCGACCTGCTCTCGCGGCACCCAGCCCGTGAGGCCGTTCGCGAGGGAGACCTGGAGAAAACCCTCGCGCTCACCCAGAATTCTCACCTTGAGCCCTTCGTGAATCTCCGCGAGCCTTGGGCTCGACTCCCCCGGACCGCTCCTCACGTAGGCGTTCTCGGTGACGACGACGGCCTCAACAAGGTTCGACTCCGCGCGCACTTTCGCGACGAGGCTCGCTCCCGCGAGTAGAGCAACCACACTCGAGCCGGCGAGAACCACGAGCGCGGCGGTCCGGAGGCTCGGCCATCGGTCGAGAAGCAAGACGGTGAACGAAGCGCCCCCGATGAGGAAGGCAAGGCTCAGAGCCTGGGCGAGAACGCCCGATCCGGTCCTCTGGTAGAGATCGACGACCCAGCCGATCGCGAGTGGAAGCGGCGGCGGCTCGAGCCCGCCGGAGACGAGCTCGTTGGCGAACGCGAGGTTGACGCGGACGTCCTCGTCTCCCGGCATGAGCTTCAGCGCCCGCTCGTAGCTCAGGATGGCGAAGCCGAGCCTTCCCGACTTGAAGTAGGCGTTGCCGAGGTTGTAGTAGAGAACGCCGTCCTCGACACCGCTCGCGCGAATCGTTTCGTAGATCTCGATCGCTTCCGGGTAGCCCTCTTCCTGGTAGAGGGCTTCCGCCTGACGAAACGCGCCGGCCGGCGTCGTGAACGCCGCCTGGAGCATCAGCCACAGAGCCAGATTCACTTCGACCAGTGCCTTTCCATTTCGACGATGAGCTCTTCCGTGCGCCGGCGGAGGGAATCCATGTCCTCCCGGCTTCTCGCACCCGGCGTGAAGCGGGCTTCCTCACACGTGCCGAGAACCTCCTGGAACTCCTGCCGAGGCCCCTCGGGAACGGAATGCTCGGTGAGGAGGGCTGCGATGGTCGAGGACGTCAGTCCCGAAGGGCTCGCGGAGGACTTGTCGGCGACGTACCGGTAGAGGGCCGCCGCGATCTCGTCATAGAAATCCTTCGAGCCTTCGGACGCGAGCTTCGCCGCTTTTTTCAATCGCTCCCTCGCCATCCGGTGGGCCCGGCGGCGGCGGAACAGGTGCGAGTGGGTCTTCTCTTTTTCCTGCTTCCTGAGGTAGAGGACGAACGCGACATTCCAGAGGACGGGAAGGACCAGCGCGCCATAGAACCACGGCGTTTCGTGGAACGGCCGAGTCGGAACGCCCAGGCGGGACGGCGCCGGCTTCAAGAACCGGATGTCCTCGCGGAGAAGCGTGACCTCCCCACGGGGCCTCCTCGTCGCTGCGGGGAATCCGTCGCCTCCGAGCCCAGAGGATGCGGCGACCGCATCTCCTACGACCCTTATCTGGAGGGGCCCGACCGACGCCGTGACGTACCTCTTCTCCTCCGGGTCGAAGTACTGAAAGCGCCATGGTCCGAGCTCCTTCACGCCGGAGGACTCCGGCACCAGCACGTACTCCCAGCTCTTCTCGCCCTCGAGGCCCGAAGCTCCCGCGCGCGCCTTTTCCTCCGTCTTGGGATCGAAGGCGCGGAAGCCCTTGAGCTCCGGAAGCTCGGGATGCGCCACGGAGCGAAGATTCCCCTTGCCCGCGATCGAGAGGGTGAGGGTCACGGGATCGCCGGCTTTGACTTCCTCCTGGCTGACCTTCGCCTGGAGCTCGAACCGCCCCACGGCGCCCTTGAAGTCGGCCGACCGTCCGGAAGAAGGTAGCGGAGCTACCTCGATCGTCACCGGCTGCGACCGGACGACGACCGGACTCGAGGCTCTCGCAAAGAACGCGTCGAACGGATCTCCCGAGGTGAGACGGAAGGCCGTCGAGAGGGTGAACGGCGGAATGGAAAGACTCCCGCTCGAAGTCGGGAACACGACCCGTTCTTTGACGGGATACGCCAGGTACGGCTTGCCCTCGATCGTTCGTCGTTCTCCGCTTCGGTTGGGATCGGGAGCGACCTCCTCCACCCAGAATCCCGTGAGCGGCGGGTCGTCATCCACCTGAACGCCGACCGGGACGTAGGGACTGTAGAGCCAGTACGTCAGCACGATCTGCTCACCCTGGAATGCCGATCGCTTCGAGACCTCGGCCCTCACGTAGACGTCGTCGGCGTCGATCTCGGGCTCGGGGCGACGGCGTCCGCCGAAAGGATTGAACGGATTGCTCAATCCCCGGGGGCGGGCTGCGACGAGCGACCCGGTGACGACTTCTACGGTGAGGGGGTTGGTCGTGTAGGCCGTGCCGTCGACTCGAACGGTCGCGGCGCCGATCTCGAAAACTCCTTCTTTCTGGGGAAGCAACTGGTAGAGATAGGAGCGGGTCGACGACATGCGTCCGTTGACGATCTGGATCTGGCTCGACGTCGACCGTCCGGAAACCCGGAACGAGTCCAGAGGGGGAAGCTCGATCTCGCCGTCGGCATCTCCACCCGAGATCGAGATCGTAAGCTCGAGGAGGTCTTCGACTCCGATGCGCTTGGCGTTGATTGTGGCATCGACGCGCACGTCCTGGGCCGTCGCCGCCGAGGCGGCCAAGAGCCCGCAGAAGAGGGCTCTTCCTACCAAATCTTCCCCTTCCCTCGGGCCCGCGCCTTTTGCTTCTTCTGCTGTTCCATCTGCTGCGCCTGCTCCATCTGGGCCAGCGCCTCGAGGATCCGCTCCGCTTCCTCCTGGCTCATCTCAACCGACTGAGAATCGGCGCCCGCTTCGTCGGCAGTCGACTCTTCCGGTTTCGGCGTCGGGGTCGGATCCTTCTCCGGGTCCTGACTCTTCTGTGTTTGATCCTCCCCGCCCTCCTGGTTCTCGGCCTCTCCTCCTCCGCCGCCCTCGGGTTGCTGCTTCTGCTCTTCCTGCTCCTTCAGTTTCTGGAGCGCGAGCTCCAGGTTCTGCCGCGCGTCGACGTCCGAGGGATCGATGCGGAGAGCGTCGCTATAGGCCTTTACCGCTTCCTGCCACTTTTCCCCGGTGTAGTGAACGTTTCCGGAGTTGAAGCTCGCCCGCCTCGCCGTTTCCGATTTGTCCCTTCGGGCGGCCCCGAACTCCTCGAGGGCCTTCTCTAGCTCCCCTTTACGGTACTGCACGTTGCCGATGTTGTAGTGGAGCTCGGGCGCCTCCGGATACACCACCTGGGCCTGGGTATAACTCTGAAGGGCTTCGTCGAGTTTTCCCTCGTGATATCGCTCGTTTCCCTCACGGGTCGCCCTCTCTTTGACCGGTCCGAGAATCTGCCCGAGTGCGAGCGCCGTGATGAAGACTCTCATGACGCCTCCCTCGCTCTCCCTTTCCTCGAAACCAGAGCCTCCGCCAGGAGGAACGAAAGAGCAAGACCGAGAGGCCAGTAGTATCGCTCCTGGAATCGCCGGAAGAGCTGCGACTCCAGCTCCTCGCCCTCCATGCCCGCGATCAGGCTCACGATCTCGCCGATTTCCTGGTCCTGTTCCGAGATCCGGAAATACTCCCCGCCGGTCTCGAGCGCGATCTTCGAGAGGGTCTCCTCGCCGAGCCGGCTCAAGACCGGCTGACCCGATTCGTCACGGATGTAGTCCGTCACCTCCCCGCTCTCGTTCCTCACGGGGATGGGCTCCCCTCCGGGAGTCCCGACGCCGACGGTGTGAATCACGATTCCCTCTTCTCTCGCCTTCTCCGCGACTCCGAGAGCGCTTCCTTCGGTCTCCTCCCCGTCCGTCAGGAGAACCACCACCTTGAACTTGGAGTCGCGCGCCACGAAGCCGCGGCTCGCGGCCTCGAGCGCCTGGAGGATATCGGTCCCCGGCTCGGGCACGACACCCGTCCCGACGGTGTCGAGGAAAATCCTCGCTGCACCGTAGTCGAGGGTGAGGGGGCACTGTACGAAGGCCGTTCCCGCGAACACGATGAGACCGATGCGGTTGCCTTGGAGGCGCTCGATGAGGGCGGACGCGATGTAGCGGGCGCGCTCCATGCGGGAGGGGGCGACGTCCGTCACGTCCATGCTGAAGGACGTGTCGAGTACGAGGAAAACGTCGACGCCGCGCGCCACGACCTCATCCGTCCCCTGTCCCCACTGCGGCCGGGCGATCGCGAGGACGAGAAAGAACGCTCCGGCCAGGAGAAGGGATGCCTTCCATCGATCGCGGCGGCGGCTCACGCCGAGAGACAACCGCTCGATGAGCGTGGGCTCGGCGAGCCGTGCCGCGGCTCTCCCCCTCCGCCGTCCGGACCACACGAGGAAGAAAACGAGCGCGGGGAGAAGCAGCAGCCAATAGAAAGCCTGCGGGGTGGCGAATTGCATCAGGGGAATCTCCGGAGGCGGGTCCGCGATAGGGCGAGCTCGACCACCAGGAACAGGAGCGCCACCGTCATGAACCGCGGAGCAAGCTCGGTGTAGCGGACGTACTGCACCTGCTCGATCTCCGTTCTCTCCAGCGTATCGATCTCCTCGTAGACCGCCTTCAGCGACTGGGCGTCCCGAGCCCGGAAGAACCTCGCGCCGGTGGTATCGGCGATCTTCGTCAGGCTCTCCTCGTCGATGGGGATCTCGACGTTCTGGTAGACGACTCCGTAGAGGGGGTCGCGGAAGGGAAAGGGAACCATTCCTCCCCGGCCCACGCCCACGGTGTAGATCTTGATGCCGAAGGTCTTCGCCAGCCGGGCCGCGGTGAGCGGATCGATCTCGCCCGCGGTGTTCTCTCCGTCGGTGAGGAGAATCATCAGCTTCGATTTCGCATCCGAGGCCTTGATCCGGTTGACGCCCGAGGCGATGGCGTTTCCGATCGCGGTCCCGTCGGCAATGATCCCGATCTCGACGTCCTCGAGCTGGGTCAACAGGATGTCGTGATCCAGCGTCAGAGGAGTTTTGGTGAGGGCATGGCGCGCGAACACCACCATCCCCAGCCGGTCGCTCCCGCGCCTTTGGATGAAGTCGGCGACGACCTCCTTCGCCACGTGGAGGCGGTTGTTTGGGCGGAAGTCCTCGGCCAGCATGCTGCTCGAGACGTCGATGACCAGCATGATGTCGACGCCCTCGGCCACGATCTCTTCCCCCGCCGCCCCCTTTTGCGGACGAGCGAGGGCGACGACGAGAAGTGCTATCGCCAGCATCCGGATGGCGAAGGGAAGCCAGGCGAGCCTCGCCCAGAGCGCGGGAGGCAAAGCCGCGAGCAGCGCGAGCTCCGGGAAGCGAAGCGCGGGCTCCCGCCAAAGGCGGCGCATTCGCCAGTACGAAAGAAGCGGAATCACGGCGAGCGCGAGAAGACACCAGGGATAGGCGAAACGGCTCATGCGATGGCCCTCTCGGGCTCCGAGGACGCCACAGGGCGCGTCTTCTGGATCCAGGAAAGAGCCAACGCGAAAGACTCTTCCGCCTTCGCCGCCTCGGGCACTAGCTTCGCGAACTTCACCAGATCGGAGGCCTCCAGAATCGCGCGCAGCTCCGAGATCGCTCCCGGGGCCAGCTTCCTCGGTCTTAGATCGGCAAGAACCTCGGAGGTCGTCCGCTCAAGGTATGGCACTTCGAAGCGCCTGCCTGCATAACGCTTCATGACCTCGCACAGTTCCGTGTAGAAGGCCTTCCACTCTCCCTTTCGGATGAGGTCCTTTTCGGCGAGGCGCTTGAGGGCGGTCTCCGCCTCGACGTCCGGAGCCGGGAGCGGC
>CAZKNR010000498.1:0-20145 GCA_964553925.1 uncultured Acidobacteriota bacterium | reverse complement strand
GTGGTGGAGCTTGAAGGGGACCACCGAGGTAATGAGAGGAACCGGAGAAAAGCGGTTTACGGTGTACACCACGACGTGGCCGCCTGGAGTCGTGCATCGCGCAAGCGAGCGGGCGAACTCTGCTGGGTGCTTCACGTGCTCCGCCACCATCCTCAGAGTGACCAGCTGGAAGGTGGTCTTGGGCTCGAACTCTTCGAGTGGCAGGTGAACCCTCTCGTGAACGAAGGGATTCTCCGCCAGCGTCGGATCCGGATCCAAACCCACCAACAGGCCGCACCGCTTGGCCAGCAGCTCCGCCAGCCGCTCGTTGCTGGGAAATAGACTCCGACCGCAACCGACGTCGAGCCATTGACATCCTGGTTCGATCAGCCGCTCGACCAGGGCTTCATAATGATCGTCGGGGTTGAAATGCCCCGCGTGCCATCGCATGCGGGGCCCCCAACCCGTGCTCGACGGCGAGCCATACTTCAAGCGAAAGATTGAATCCAACTGCTCGCGGGTCACCTGCAGAGACGTTGGCTCGACGGAGCGCGCAGCGGAGACCGTCAAGAGAGCCTCTCCAGTCGCTGAGGCGCGAGCCGGCCGCGCCTCCTGACAGGCGCCGCAAAGTCATGGGACGCTTGCTGCCTCGCCACAAGGGTCCTCGCGATGACGGCGAAAGCGATCAAAGTGTAGTAGAGATCGAAGTAGGCCAGTCCGAGGAACGCTCCCGCGACGGCGTAGCCCGCGAAGCTGACCTGGACCATTCGGGCCAGGTGCTCCAAGCCTGCTACGTGAGGCTCGTCGCGCGAGCGTCGAATCGTCCACGAGCAAGTGCTCCACGCACTGAGCCCCAATGTAAGGAATAGCAGGAGCCCAACGAAGCCGTGCTCGCCCAAAACCTCAAAATAGATGCTGTGAGCATCGGCGGACCGCTCCGGATCGAGACCGTAACGACCGAACACTTCGGGCCGAAACGATTCGAATCCGCCTCCGACCACGGGTCGGTCCGAGGCCAATCGGATCGCAAACGTCCACGAGTAGATACGGCCCATTGCCGAGCCATCTTCGTCATAGTGTCTTATTGTGCCCATTCGGTCGTACCACTTTGCGGGCATGATGCCCAGTGCAACTGGACTCATCAGCCCAACTAGAACCGCCAACCCCAGACGATGTTTGCTCTTCCAGAGCATGAAACCGAGGCTCGCAACGATTCCTAGCAAGGCGCCCCGTGAGTGAGTGCCGATAACCGAAACCGAGCACAAGACGATCGCTGCGAGAAGAGAGCGGTGAAGCCATTTGTACGGAGTGGTCAGTTGGAGATACCGGACGAGCGGGATGATCATGATCAATGCCAATCCGATCTCGTTATTCCCTTCGATGAAGGATCCCGCGGGACCCAAGACCCGCTCCTCACCTCCTCTAAGAATCGTGAAAACGCCTCCTTTCATTCCGTAAAAGGAGACCGAGGCAACGACGACCCAGATCAGCGCGCGCAACTGGTCATGGGTTCGAATCACCATCATCGTCACAAATATCATCAGCTGGATTTTGATCACTTTTTCCAACTGCTCCCAGGCCTCCTCCTGGTTCAGGGCGAGGACAGTCGTGACCTGCATCCAAAGACAAAAGAAGACGAGGACTACGGTGTCCTTCGTCAACGGAGGAAATCTCCAACGACCGGTGAGGAGCATTCCGATAAACGTCGTGAGGGCCACGACTTCAGCAAAGGGAAAGGTCTGTGCAAACCCCCAGGCTAGGCGGTGAGGATTCATGAACCCTAGCCACGCCCAGAGCATGATTCCGATACTGGGGCGGAAAAGAATGAAAGGCAGGGCACCGAGGATGACGACACTGACGAAGATCGCTCTCAGGCTCATACGTGGAAAGTGTTGGAGCCACTTGGGCTTCAGTATAGATGAGACCTTACCTGGCGTCGCAAAACGACTGGCAGATTCATCGTACTATGGACGACCAGAGTGAGTCGACTGCGTGACAATCTCCAACTGCCGCTCTGAGCTCAATCCTCATCTGACCCAGTCACGCGATTATCAGGGGCACCGACGCTGCACCGGAAGGTGTTAATAAGTTTGAAAAAGCCGTCCACATGGAACAGATACCTCCCACGTTCATGAGAGGCTAGACCGATGTACTCGTGATCGGCCAGGCGCTATCCCCCATCACGATTTTCCGAGCAGCTTTCGAGTCCAGAGGCGGACTTTGCTCTTGAGAGCCATCCTCTCCAGGACAGATCCAATCGAACTGCCGAGGATGTCTATCGCCGAGTGCACGAGCACGACTACGATATTGGATGCGGCCCATCGGAATACGTAGACGTCGGCGCAGGCCACGTTTGCAGTCGCGAAGAGCCTCTTCTGACTGTGGCGTGAGCGGTCTCCGCCTTCCGTGAAATCGAAAATGCGGTGAACTCCCTCTCGAAACAGGTCCTCCATCACCAGCCACAGAAGGACAGTTCCTGGAGAGAGTTCTGAGTGCTCTGCACGATAACCGAGGTAGGCGTAGCTCACGATCCCGTCTCGAGTCGGACAGTAGAGGTACGCTATCGGTTTCTCTCCAAGGAAGATCAAGTAAGCGCGTACGTTTCCACGGTCTGCTGCCTCCAACGCATCTGCCAGGAATTTCGCCTCGTTGGGAAGACCTGCATCCAGCAGACGCTCCTGATAGCTTTGCGCGGATATCTCCCTGGCGAGGCCATAGAACCGTTCCACATCCTCTCTCGTCTTGTAGCATCGGTAGTCGATCGAACCACCCGACTCCTTCTCGAAATGTCGGACCTTTCTACGCAACGTGGAGCGCGATTTTGTGGAGAACGTAGCGAGGTATGCGTCATAGGTTGTCGACAGATCGGCAAACTGCCGATCATATTGCCTCGGAACGTAGCGAATAGCCGATCGGCCCAGACTCAACTTTGGGAGCCTGCTCGACACGGGCAGAGACCGAAAGAGCACGCCTTGCGCTCCGGGAGGAGCCTTCTCCAGCGCCCCATCACAGCTCAATACCTTCCGACCGTCAAAGGGCGTGGCGGGGTGTATAAGCAGTTCGCGGCGGAACTCTCCGAGGGTCAGTTCTCCCAGACGGAGTTTCAGGGAGACACACCCCACCTGCGGACTCTCGTCAGCCATTCCACCTCCGCATCGCTTGTTCTCCCATTCTGCGGAGCGTGCGGCAGGGATTCGAGCGAATCGGTGACGGAACCGTCCCAACCCCGACTGCAGTGTCTACCCGTCCGAAATCCAAGGTCACATACTGATTCCGTCGATCGGCCAACCACCGGCATAGCTTCTCGAAGCGGCGGACGACGATTTTGTCCGGCAGAGATCGCTCGCGATTGAGTAACTCCGCGCTGTGGGAAAGAAGAACCACCGCCTCCCAACCGAGGCGGTACGCATTCTCCATGACGAAAACCATCTCGTCGAACGTGCACGCGGTCAGTTGAAGATGCCGTGTGCGGCCCGGCCAATCCTTGTAGGTCGACAGTGGATACTCCAGAAGCGTCCCGGAATCGGCGCTCGCTCGGTACTCGCTTATCGGACGCGCCGCGAGTGCCGAGCCGAGCTTGAAGCTGCTGTCAATCTTCAACCCCGCTCGCGCCACAGCAGCCAGCGTATCCACGTTCGCGGCGAAGCTCCCGGCACGAAATGCCTTCATCATCGGGGCGCCGGCCTGCTTCAACTGCGCCATGGCTGTCTCGATGAGGCGATACTGCTCTTCGAGGGTAAACTGAGAGAAAAGGTATCGTCCTCCGGTCTCGACGATGGGTTTCGAAGAATGCGTCATCCACTCTGGGTGCGCGTGTAGCTCGGTGTTTTGTCCAGCGTCGTGGATGAGATTCACGATATCGCGAAGTGGTTCGATCCCGAACTCCCAAGAGAACAATGACTCGACGAGGAATGTGAAACGGAGTCCATGATCATTGGCCATACGAAGCTGAAAGGGCAGCCCGACGTCTCCCCTTCTGGTTTCACCAAGGATGAACCGCCGAAAAGATTGTGGAAACTCCTCCCGGTAGCCATCCCACGATCTCGGCCACAACTCGACGTCTACCGTCAGGAAAACCTTCAGCGGCGGTCGTCCACCGACCGATTCCGAGGGGCTGTGGCTGGTGATGGAGTCGATTCCCATGGGCGTGTTACCATCGACTCGCTGAGTCACGAACACCTGTGAGGGATCTTGCGAAGCGAGCCGCTCGACTTCTTCTCGGAGATTACCGGCTCAACCGAATCTACACCATCAGTCTGACGGACCTGCCGTCGAAGGATGTCCGTTCCGACCTGAAAGAGAATCAGCGGTTGACTGCGCTCGAGCAAACAGACTTCGACTTGGCCCCCGACGAGCAGATGCGCGATCGTCGCTGGTACGGCGGGGCGAATGCCTATGGCTTTGGCATCTGGGAACATGATGCGCTCGTTTGCATGTGTTGGTGTTGGGACCACCGGCGTCCTCCAGGCAACATCTGGACGATCCAAGAGGGTGAGGTGGCGCTGGTGGACATTATCACCGCGCAGAGTCACCGCGGCAGGGGTCTCGCGCCCACAGTGACGCATTTCGCGGCGGAGCAATTGCGAAAGCAGGGCTATCGCCGCATGTATGCGTGGATATGGCACAATCACAGGTCGTCGATTCGGAGCTTTGAGAAGTCCGGCTGGCGGTACATCGCGTTCGTCGTGGAGCTCGAGCTGTTCCGCTGGAAGCAAATCCGTCTGGTTCGCAACGTCCGAAGAACCTCCCAGAATGTGGCCTGAGAACGCTGAAGCGCGCTCGGGAGTGCCCGGTGCCTATTCTGCCAAATCGCTCCCTTGCGGCGTTAGAGGCTCTGGACGCTCGGCCGCGGCGATAAAGCCTTGAGCGCGTCAGAAACCATTCTTGGCTCGAACGAGCCGCACGATGCTGGAAATGGTATCGAGATGGTCGGCGTCCACCTCGTGCGCTTCGAGCTCCACACCAAACTGGTCCTCGAGAAAACTCACCAGTTTGATGGTCGCGATGGAATCGAGGATTCCGCCCGTGATCAAAGGCGTCGTTGAGGTGAGTGCCTCGGGCGTCTCCCCTGGTAGAAATTCGTTCAAGATGTACTGCTTTATTCTCTGTTCGCCTTCTTCTGATTCCATGCGGCAAGCTCCTCGATCACTCGTGTGTGTTAGGGGTCCTGGTCGGGTATGAGAAGACCAAGTTCGGTTTCGTTCTGGCGCAGACCCGAGTACAGCTCTTCAGCAATGAGCGCGTGGCCGCGCGCGTTGGGATGTTGGTCCCACTCCGCGAGTCGGAGCGCCTCGCGATCCTTTCCTTCATAGAGGCCGCTCAGGTCTATGACGACGAACCCCTTATCCCTCGCGAGCGCCATGACGGCGGGCGTCTCCTCTTCCCATGACCCCTGATAGGTCTGCGGAACGAACACCCACACAGGTATGACGCCGCTCCCCCGGCAGGTCGCGACGATGTGGTGGTAGAGCCAGGCCACAAGCGTCTCTTGGAATGGAGTCAGCCGCCTCTCCGCCTCTTCCTGGGGCATCCCGGACTGGATTCCCGCCGCCTCTGCGATCCCTCGAAGCTCCGGGTATGGTACTTCGATTCCCTTGCTCACGACCTCGGAGAGATAGTAAACCGACCTCGAGAACTCTCTACCGGTGGCTTCGTAAAGGATGGCGCGCGGACGATAGGCGAGCGCTCTCTCGACGGCGATCGACTGTTGCAGCGGGTAGTAACCCGGCACCGCCTGGTTGAGGATCTCGTACTTTCGATAGCCCTTGCCACCCAAGTCACGATTCAAACTGTCTTCCACCAAGGCCTCGTACGTTTCACCATCCTCGACGCCCCAACCCATTCCAATCGAGGCTCCGAGGAGGCTCATCCGGTACACATCGGGGGCGAGTATTTCTTCGTACTCCTGGTCTCGCATGCCCAATCGGTTCGTGCTCACCGTGCTGAAGCTGTCAGCGGACACCATGGATGGAACGAGCTCTCTCTGCAGGAAGTCCCCCGTGAATCGTATGAGCGCCGTGCTCTGGATGTCGAGGAACCCAGCCGGCTTCTGCATGTAGACTTCCCAGAGCTGGTTGTCGAAGCGGTTTACCTCCAGCAGATCTTCGTAGTACCCGCGCTCGAGGGCCGCCATGTCCCGGCGGCTGAGCTTTCCCGATTTCAGGGATACGATGAGTGAAGCGCGGTCGGGCCCGAGGCGCTCGTACACCTGCGGAAGTCCTCCTAGAGCCAGGGCCACGAGGACAACCGTACTCGCGAGTGAAGCGCGCGAAGTAGATCCGGGGCCGGCCTGTGGCTGGCGAGCTCCACCGTACAGTAGAACCACCGCGGCGATGGCCCCGAAGACGATCGCGGAAATCAGGAGGACGGCAATGTCCGTGAGGCTAACGGAGACGGCCCAGAGCGAGAGCCACCCTCCCAAGGAATCGGCGGTCCAGAGGGACCAGAGTGTAATGATGAAAGCGAAGGTTGCGACCGTCTTGAGAGCCGTGACGACAGCGGCCCGCGGGGCGACGCGCGCCGTTCCCAGAGTACGCCGGCGGCCATGCTTCATTTCGTAGAGAGAGTTGAGTACGACGAGGGCCGCGAGAATTCCCCAAAAAGCACCGTCCTGCCAGACGATAGGGAACGAGTTTCTAAGCCAGAACCACTGATAGGAATGGAGAAACCAGGTAACCACGAATACGAAGAGCGTCGCGAGCACGAGGGCCCTCGTCTCTCCGAGCTTGCGGATTCGGAAGTACGCCGGGTAGTAGAAGACCTTCATCATGAAGTCTTTCCAGTAGATGTTGATGCGGCGCCAGAACTCGGTGAAGCTCGAGGAAAGACAGTAATGGTGATTGGTCTCGGGAAGGTTGAAGCCGAACAGGTGCAGCATTCCGATCACGAGATGGAATTGGCCTGAAACGCGGAGGTAAAGGAGGAAATTGGAAACGAGGTACTGCGCGAGATCCCGCGCCGAGACCACATCGGCGGGGCCGAGGCTCCAGTAGTAGTAGACGACCCGATAGAGGATCACATGGGTGATGCCCCGAACCATCCAGTTGATCCCGACTTGATAGATCCCGGACGCCGGTCGGTCGAAGTAGGTCCGCCGAAACGTCTTGAAGTCGATGACCGGAAAGAGTGGAAAGCACACGTTCGGGAGAACGAAGAAGTATCCCAGAGTTCTCCAGATCGAGCCGGGCGCCTCGTCGTGCTCGAGATCGTACATGTAGACGATCAAGCGGAACATGAACATCGATCCGAGGATGGGCCAGAGAGCGGACGACCATGGCGTGGGAACCGCCCCGGTCCGGAGAAACACGAGGCCACCGCCGGCGATCAGGAGGAGGCCGACCCGGAGGGAGAACCGAATCGGAAGGTGACAGATACCAATCAAAACGAGACCCATCGCGACGAGAACCGCGCCGGTCGCGAGTCCCAACACCAAGACGAGGCCGCTCAGGGAGAGCAGGACAAAGAAAGGAAGCTTGGCCGCCAGGGGCAAGAAGTAATGAACGGCGAAGCCGGCGACGGCGAGAAGCGTCAACGTCAGGAAGGCGCCGCTTTCGATCTGGAACTGTCGGATGATTACGGCCAGGAGGCCAAGCTGGACGAACAGTCCGGCAAGCTTCGCGAGCTCGTACCGAGCCCCGATCTCGGCCAGGAAGCGCCAAATCCATGCTCGCACCGCTGGATGCTCGGCTTGTTCGGCTATACCGTGCATTTCGATTTCGTCTCCAGGCCCATCAAAGCCCGAGCCACCGTGCGATGATGTTGCGCTGCATCTCGGAGGTTCCTGAGTAGAGCGTGCTTCCGACGGAATCGCGCAGTACTCGCTCGACCTCGTAATCGGCCATGAAGCCGTATCCTCCGAGGACTTGCACAGCGTCGAGGGCGGACTCCACGAGCGCCTCGCTCACGAAGAGCTTCGCGATCGAGGCATCCATGCTGGCATCGCGGGCCTTGTCGAGGCGGGAGGCCGCGCGATAAGCAAGCAGGCGCGCCGCCTCGAGCCGCACCTTCATGTTGGCGATACGGTGGGAGACCGCCTGGTACTTGCCGATGGGCCGTCCGAACTGCGAGCGCGTGCGCGCGTGCTCGATCGACTGCTCGAGAAGTCTCTGCATCGTGCCGATGTGACTTGCGCCGAGCAACGCCCGTTCCCAGTCCATCGATTCGGCAAAGATCGTGCCGCCGGCTCCGATCCCGCCCATGACGGCGCTCTCCGGAACGCGCACGTCCTGGAGCACGAGCTCGCTGATGGAACAAGTACGAAGACCCAGCTTCTCGAACTTCTGCCCAGTGGTGAATCCTGGAGTGTTTTTGTCGACGAGAAAGGCAGTGATACCGCCATGGAAGCCTTTCCCTTCTTCGGTCATCGCATAGACGAGTGCCACGTTGGCCACTGGACCGTTGGAGCTGAACGTCTTCGTTCCATTCAGTCGGAAACCGGCGGCGTCGCGAACGGCCCGGGTCGCCATCGCAAAAGCGTCCGAGCCCGTCTGCGGTTCGGTCATACCGTTGACCGCGATCAGAGTTCCGTTGCAGAGCCGAGGCAGGTAGCTCCGCTTCTGTTCCTCGGACCCGTGCTTCCAGATCGGAACGACGCAAGCCAGGAGATGGGCGCAGATCGCGAAAACCAGCCCTCCGTCGCGGCAGCCATATCCGAGCGCCTCGAGGACCACGGCGACCGACAAGGGATCCAGTCCCGACCCGCCATAGGCTTCGGGCACCGGAAGCCCTTGCAAGCCCATCTCGCCGCACTTGAGCCAGAGCTCGTGCGAGAACTGCTCCGCCCGGTCGCGTTCCTTCACGTCGGCATTGAGCTGCTCGCGGGCGAACCTCAGGATGTTCTCCCGAAGGAGGCGCTGCTCGGGCGTCAGCGTGAAGTCCATTACTCCATCCCCGCAAGGGTCTGGTAATCGATCTTGTCGGTCGAGGTCTTGGGAAGGTCGGCCAGAATCCGGAAGCGGTCCGGGACCATGTAGAGCGGCAGGTTGGAGGCGCAGAACTGCTTCAGCTCGACGGTCGTCGGCGCTGTCTCCCCCGACCAGCTCAGAAACGCCTTGATGAGAACTCCGTTCTCCCCGTCAGCAAGAGCGACGGCGGCTGCTTCGTTGATTTGAGGATGCCGGTAGAGAGCCGATTCGATCTCGCCGAGCTCGACGCGATAACCGCGCCGTTTTACCATTCGATCGCGGCGGCCGAGAAAGCGCAGAAGCCCCTGACCGTCATCGACGACGACGTCTCCGGTGCGGTACCACTTCCGCCCCGCCGCATCCTCGTGAAATGCTTGACGGGTCTGCTCGGGCCGATTCCAGTAGCCGGTCGTCACCGATCCGCCCGACACGTGAAGCTCGCCTTCCTCACCCGCCTGCATTTCCAGCCCCTGGGGGTCGACGATCCGGAGCTCGTCATCGGAGCAGGCCCATCCGATGGGAAGGCTCTGCGATAAATCGGCCGGGAGCTCGGCGGGAACCTCGTAGTACGTGCAGACGTTCGTCTCCGTGGGACCGTAGAGATTGTAGTACTTCGGGTCCGGCCATCGCTCCCGGAGCGCATTCAGGTATTTCAAGGGAAAGACCTCTCCGGCGAAAAGGACCACTCGCAGGCTGGAGCCGTCGTGCTCGGCGAGCTTTCCGTACTCCAGGAGAAGCCGCAGAATCGATGGGGTCGAATACCAGACGGTCAGGCGGTGCTCCGAGATCAGCCGCACCAGGTTCGCCGGCTGCTTTCCGCCTTCTTCTCCGATGAGAAGTACCGCCGCGCCGTGGCGAATCGGAACGTACAGATCGAGGATCGAAAGATCGAAATGGAAGGGAGCGTGCGAGGAAAACCTATCCTCGCTCGAGGGCGAGAACTCACGGCTGCACCAATCGACGAAGCTGAGTGCGCTCGAATGGGTGTGCATCACTCCCTTGGGTTTTCCCGTCGAGCCGGAGGTGTACAGGATATACGCGAGGTCCGAGGATGCGTCCTCCGCAACCGCCGGAACCCCCTCGAGGACGAAGAGCCCTGGAGTCCAGCTCCGAAGGCCCTCGAGCTCCCCCTTGACCTTCATCTCGGTCTCCGATTCCGAACGGAGGCGCTCGGCTCGGAGTGCGTCCGTGATCACCGTTTTCACCGAGCAGTCAGTGAGAATCTGCAGATTGCGGCGGGCCGGCGCGCTCGGATCCACAGGAACGTAAGCCGCTCCGGCTTTCAGAACGCCGAAGATCGAGGCGACGGTACCGATCGATTTGGGAGCGTGCACCCCGACCCGGTCGCCCGGGCGTACGCCTTGGCGCTGAAGAAGCTCGGCGATCCGGGAAGATTGGTCATCTAGATCGCGATAGTTGATGGTGACGCCGCCCGGCTCGATGATGGCAGTTTTGTTTGGGTGCGCCCGCGCAGAGGCCGACAGGAGGTCCTGAAGTTTTTCCCTTCGATCCACGTAACGCTCCGTGCACTTCCCCCGGGGGTGACCGGGCGATAGGTTGGTTGTCGGGGTTGGGAGCTTTGTTGTACCGAGATTAACGTTCCGAGTCAAGTCATGGCAACCGCGCGCTATTCTGACAGTCCCATGAGCGACGAACCGTACGTCTGCCCCGACTGCGGGGCGCACGCTCGTCGATTTGCGCTGTCCGCGCTGTATGCGCCAGTACGGGTACTCCGAACAATTCCCGGTCCTGCTGCCGCGTGATGCACGTTTCGACGCGGCCCGAGAGATCGCGGGCGCCTATGATTCGATCTACACCGGTCGTTCGGACGTATGGGAAGACCAGGGACGAACTCCGGAGCTCATCCGATACTTCGCGACCCTCCTGGTGGAGTTCTCTCCCCGGCGAATCCTGGAGGTTGGCTGCGGGGAAGGTGCGCTGCTCGCGGCCGTGCAGGCTGACGAGAAATTCGGCACGGACCTGTCGGCGCAAGCGCTCGGCAGAGTTTCACCAAAACGAACGCACGACTGTCGATTGCCCTCGGCGAGCGGCTGCCGTTTCCCGACGAGTATTTCGACCTGACCGTAACCGTCGGGGTGATGGAGCACTTCCTCGACCCGCAGCTCGCCTCGCGCGAGATCTGGAGGACGCTCACGCAAGGAGGCCACTATGTCG
The DNA here is from genome assembly GCA_964553925.1 of uncultured Acidobacteriota bacterium. Classification (GTDB taxonomy): domain Bacteria; phylum Acidobacteriota; class Vicinamibacteria; order Marinacidobacterales; family SMYC01; genus DAISKN01. Next base: position 9,088 of record CAZKNR010000498.1, on the reverse strand, counting down.
CCTTGATCCACGCGAACCTGACTCAGTGGCAGAGTCTCCGGCAGAAGGTTTCGGAGTACCTCTACCCGAGTCCTCACCCGGTGAAGTTCGCGAAGTGGGTCGCGGGAAAACTCCACTGTCCGATTCGACAACCAATCCAGAACAGGCTCACCGACGCGCAAGCGAGAGCTTGCCTCGAGCAGAGCGGCTTCGAGGTCGAGAGAGTGATCGACAAGAACACGGACCCCGCGGCTCCACTCATCGGCCCTCACGTCCTCATATTCATTTGTCAGAAGCGTCCGCGATGAGCCTGCCGATGGTGGAATCGGGCTCAACCGGCTCGATGAAGGCGATGGAGGTTGCGGGCAGGATCATATGGTCGGCGCCTCTCTCTTCATCCTTGCGCCTCGCCACGACGTATCGCGGATCTCCGGTGCCCGGGTCCATTTCCTGGCGGATCGTGAAGACGTCTTGCAGAACCGGGTGATCCGTGCCGAGGTGGTCGATGCGGCCGTAGAAGACGTCGCCGTTCTGGAGCACGACGGCTTGATAGGGCGTCGTGAGAAGCGGCCTGTGGAAGCGTCGATAGTTCTGGTACAGGATGGCCGCGAGCAGGACGACGATCCCAAGCCCGATCGCGGCGAGAACGGCGTCTCTCATGAACCTGCGGAACCTCTACCAGCAGATGCCGTGGTACTCACAGGGCAATTTCTGCCTCTGAGGCAGGTTCACGAGATCGAGGAGCACGTGTGTGGGCCGGACTTCTTCGCGAAGGAGGTCCGTCACCGAGCGTTCCTTGCTTCCCACGACGAGAACCTCGCTCTCTCGGATCAAGGCACGGCAGTCCGAGGTCATGAGCTCGGCGATGTGGGGGATGGTCGTCTCGATGAATCGCTTGTTGGCGCCCATGAGACGCGAGAGATTCACTTCCTGATCGTAGATGGAGAGCTTCAAGCCCTTGCCGATGAAGTGCTCCGCCAGAGCGACGAGAGGGCTCTCCCGGAGGTCGTCGGTGCCGCTCTTGAAGCTCAAGCCGATGAGACCCACTTTGCGTCGCCCGTTCGAAAGGACGACGTCCATCGCCTTGTGGATGTGCACCGAATTGCTGACCGGAATGGCGCTCAGCATGGGAAGGTCGACGTCCCTCGTCTTGGCCATATTGAGGGCCGCTCTCAGATCTTTGGGGAGGCAGGAGCCTCCGAAGGCGAAGCCGGGCTTCAAGTACGCCGGTGAGATGTTGAGCCTGGTGTCCTTGCAGAAGAGATCCATCACCTCGTGGCTGTCGACGCCGTAGGCCTGGCAGAGGCGTCCCATCTCGTTCGCGAACGTGATCTTCGCGGCGTGGAACAGGTTCGAGGAGTACTTGAGCATTTCCGCCGTGCCGACGCTCGTGGCGTGGAGGTCGCACTCGAGGTGGCTGAAGATACCCCCAATGACTTCCGAAGCCCTCTTCGATCGTGAGCCCACGATGACGAAGGGCGGCTCGTCATAGTCGTGGATCGACGAGCCTTCCCTGAGGAACTCCGGCATGAAACAGAGATCGAAGTCGATTCCGTCTCGTTTTCCGGACTCGGCCTCGAAGATCGGCCGGAGGGTCCCTTCGACGGTGCCGGGAACGACCGTCGAACGCATGACGAAGATGTGGTACCCCTCCTTGGCTCGCATGGCTCGCCCGAGCTGCTCGGATACTCGGAGGATCGCGGAGAGGTCCTGGGAGCCATTGGGCATCGAGGGAGTCCCGACGCAGATGAATGACAGCTCGGTCTCCCTGACGGCATGCTCGATGTCCGTCGTCACCGAGACGCGCCCGCTTGCGACGACGTCGCGAAGAAGCTCGGGCATCCCCGCTTCCACGATCGGAGAAACCCCGCGCCGGATCATGTCCAGCTTGCTCGGATCGATATCGACGCCGACGACTTCATGTCGGTCGCGGCCCAGGCACGCGAGGGAGACGGCGCCGACGTATCCCAAACCAAAGACGCTGATTTTCATGAAGCCTTTCCCTGATAGTGGAATCTCTCGACACAACCTTCGATGAGACGCTCCATGCGAGTCATGGATTTCTTCCAGTCGTGGTGCGAGAGCATGCGTTCACGCCCTTTGGCGGCGAAGAGACGACGCTCGCTCGGGTCGTCCAGAAGCCGCAGCACCGCCTCGGCGTAGCCCGAGTCGGTCGACGCCGTCAGGAGATGCTCCCCGGGGACGGCATCGACGCCACTGGCGGCGAGCTCGCTCGTCACGGTGGGGACCCCCATCGCCAGCGCCTCGAGGATCTTGTTCTGCGTACCCCTGGCGATCGTGAGAGGCGCGACCATGACCGCCGAGCCGCGCACGAAGGGCCGCACGTCCGAGACCGAGCCTGTGACCGAAACACCCGGCAAGTCTCCCAGGCGCAGGATCTCCGAAGACGGATCCGCGCCCACGATCAAGAGCTTCGCTGTCGGCCGCTTCCTCTGGATGAGGGGCAAAATGTCCCGGCAGAAACGGATCATGCATTGCTGGTTCGGATAGTAATCCATTCGGCCGACGAAGCTGATCCGATCGCGGTCATACTCGCCTCCGTCGGGAGAGAAGTACTCCGCATCGACACCGTTGGGAAACCAATCGGTCTCCGTTCCGGTGCCGTAGCTTCGGAGAGTCGAAAGCTCCTGCTTGGTCGTGCACGTGCAAAGATGGAACTTCTCCGCGAGCCTTCGTTCCTCTGACTCGAGCTTTCGCCCTTCGAGAAGGTAGCCGAGGCTTAGAGGAAAGCTCTTTTCTTCCGCATACGTGAGCCATTTCTGAGAGTCCATGTCGCCGAAGTCGAGGATCTTCGGCACGCCCTGGATATCCGATACATACTGCGCGACGGAGGAACAGTGAACGAACACCAGATCGAACCTCGTTCGCGCGCAAGCTTCCGTGATCGCCTGCCGGAGCTGGCGGCTGTAGAAGTAGCCCATCGAAGACGGAACCGGGGTCGGAAGCCGCGCGATCATGCGGAAAGTCTGCCAGGGCTCCGAGACCCTCCCGACGAGGACTTCCTTGCAGTGCTTCTCGAGACCCTTCCCTTCGGCGGCCTCGACGTCCGACCGCAGGAGCGAAGCCACGGTGACGCGATGCCTCTCGGCGAGGTGCCGGATCATGTTGAAGGGGCGAATCTTCCCGCCGCGCTTAGGCGGATAGGGAAACCGGTGACATACGTAGAGAATCTCCACGCTCGACTCCATGCATCAAGGTCTCGGACACGTCCTCGTGATTCTTACCGTCCAGGAAGAGCCGGCACCAGATCTCGAGGTTCATGAGGGCCGAGAGGTGGTCGGTGTGATCCGCGCGATTCGTATCGTGGGAATCGATCAACCGGTGGACCGCCTCCCAGCGGAACAATCCCCGCGCCTCTATCGTTTGCCTGGACAGGAGCTCTCTCAGCGTCGGCGCGAGCTCCCGCTTCAGCCAGGCGCCGACCGGCGCTCCGAAGCCGCGCTTCTTCCGGTTGAGAATCTCAGGCGGGAGGACACCCTGAAGCGCCTTCTTCAGGATGTATTTGAGCTCGCCACCGCGGATTCTATAGCGTGCGGGGATCTGCGCGCCGAGCTCCACGAGCTCGTGATCCAGGAAAGGAACCCGGCATTCCAGTGACGACGCCATGGTCATCTTGTCCGTGAGCAGCAAGAGGTCGTCGGGAAGCTGCGTCTTCAGATCGACGCTCAAAAGCCTCTGAAGAGGGTCCGCCGACAGGCTCTCCGCGAAGCCGGACGCCAGGGCGTCGTAACGTTCGGGGCTTCGCGCAACCAAGAGCTCGTGAATCGACGGGTCGGGGAAGACCTGGACGTAACCGCGATACCGCTCATCGGGAGACCGCTCGGCCGACTCCAGAAACGATCGCACGAGGCGAGACCAGTTCAACAAGGGCGAATGTCGATCGCTCGGGAGCCGCGTTGCGATTCTCTGAAGGACGCGGGTTCGAATCCAAGAAGGCACCTTCCGGTACATTCGCTCGTAGTGCGCGCCCAGATAACGGCGGTAGCCGCCGAAAAGCTCGTCGCCGCCGACCCCCGACAGGATGACCTTGACATCTCGCCGAGCGAACTCGGACACGAGAAACGTCGTGATGAGCGCGGAGTCCGCTACGGGCTCGTCGAGATGCCAGATAAGACGCGGAAGCAGGCGAACGACGTCGGGTCGAACGAGGATCTCGCGATGCTCGGTGCGGAAGCGGCGGGACACCTCCGCCGCGTAGGGAAGCTCGTTGTAGTAGGCCTCGGCGCCGCCGCCCTCGAAACCGATCGAGTAGGTCTTCACGGGGCCCGTGCTGTGCTTCGCCATGAACGCCACGACCGCGCTCGAGTCGATGCCGCCGCTGAGAAAGGCCCCGATGGGAACGTCGGAGACCATTTGCGAGTGAACCGAGCGTTCCAGGCACTCTCGGATGTCGCTTGCCCACTCTTCTTCGTCCCGCCGGGGATCGACGCTGTCCGGCATTCGCCAGTATCGCGTGATGGTGAATCCGCCGTTCTCGACCACCATCAGCGATGCCGGGGGAAGCTTGCGAATCCCTTCGAAGAGTGTGAGGGGCGCCGGGACGTAACCGAGGGACAGGTAGGCCTCGAGAGCGACGGGATCGATGGACGCTGAGACTCGCGGCGCCTCCAGGATCGCCTTGATCTCCGACGCAAAGAGGAGCGCACCGTTCTGCACCGTGTAGTAGAGCGGCTTTACGCCCAGACGATCGCGTCCGAGCAGAAGTCGGCCCTTTTTCGCATCCCAGAGGGCGAACCCATACATCCCGTTCAAATGGGCAACGAAAGAGTCGCCGTGCTCGGCGTAGAGGTGCAGCATTACCTCGCAATCGCTCCCGGTCTTGAAGCGATAGCCCTTCGCGATGAGCCCGGAGCGCAGCTCGCGGAAGTTGTAGATCTCGCCGTTACAGACGAGCCAGAGCGTCCCGTCTTCGTTCGAAAGGGGCTGATGGCCGCCTTCGACGTCGATGATGGAGAGACGGCGCATTCCGAGCACGGCGCGAGGGTCGAGGTGGAATCCGTCGTCGTCGGGACCCCGATGACGGATGGTCGCGGCCATTCGGCGCAACGCCTCGCAGTCGGGCGACACTCCTTTCGAGAGCAAGACGGATCCCAGGATTCCGCACATTGTTTCGGCCGAATTCTTCCTGTGGGGAGACTCTGGGGTTGGGGAGGACATCGTAACCCAAGAGATAGGAATTTGCCAGGAGCTCTCGGCGAGCAATCTGACCTTGACATCGCTCCCGCGCCTCTGGTATAAGACTCCCATCCCTTCCCAACCAGGGGCGTAGTCTCGGACGTCGAATTCTTCGGAATGCGGCGGCTATTACGGTCCGGGTGATTGCGGTCGCGTGCCTTGCCGGGGGCGCGTACCGCAGGTGCCAGTCTCCCGCAAAACTGAACGTTATTCGTCTGTTTTCATAGGTTTCAGTGAGCGGAGTATTTCTAACGACACCGTCCGTCCGCACGCTTACATGCGTGCTCATGGACGTCTTTCTCATCGCCGCGACCCTCTGGGTGGCGGTCGCGATCCGGTTCGCGGACCCCCTCCCCGAATACGAAGGCGCTCTGCTGAAGGGCGCGATTTTCGTCGTCGCCGTACTCATCGGCTTCTACTACAACGACCTCTACGGCGGGCGCGCTCCTCGCAGCGTCACCGCATTGGCGCTCAAGGTCATCCAGGCGTTCGTGGCCGCTGGAGTACTCCTCGCGTTTCTCTACTTTTTCCTCCCGGACCTCGCCCTGGGGCGCGGTATCGCGGTCATCCATCCGCCGGTCGCCCTGGTCGCCCTTCTCGGCTGGCGGATGATTTACTACTGGGCACTGCAGCAGGATGCGTTCGTCGAGAATGTGCTCATTCTCGGAACCGGCGACGCCGCGGTCGGGCTCGCGAGAGAGCTCCTGGGTCACCGGAGCGAGGGATTTCGGGTGGTCGGGTTTCTGAGCCAGGATCCGGCGGACGTCGGGAAGAGCCTCTTTAACCCGTCGGTCGTTGGCACTTACGAAGACCTCCTCGGGACGGCGACGCGCTTCAACGTGCATTCCGTCGTCGTGGCGCTCGACGATCAGCGCGGGGTTCTCCCGCTTTCGGAGCTCCTGACGTGCAAGCTCCGGGGAATCAACGTCGCGCAATCCGCCGAGTTCTACGAGTCCCTCACGGGGCAGCTTCCGGTGCGAAACCTCCGTCCGAGCTCCATTATCTTCTCGCAGGGGTTTCGGAAGCCGCGGTTCTTCATGACCTCCCGGCGGATCGTCGAGTTCGCGCTTGCTCTGGTCGGTGTCGTCATTACCGCCCCTATCGTGCTTCTCGCGGCAATCGCCACCGCTCTCGAGAGCGGGTTTCCGATCCTGTTCCGCCAGGAACGTGTGGGCCAGCATGGACGGACGTTCACGCTCTTCAAGCTGCGCACGATGCGCCAGGACGCGGAGAAAAACGGCGCCGTTTGGGCCTCAGCGGGCGGCGATCCCCGGATTACCCGGGTTGGCCAGTTCCTGCGGACGACCCGCATCGATGAGTTTCCACAGCTCGTCAATGTCCTTCTCGGCGACATGAGCTTCGTGGGCCCGCGCCCGGAGCGTCCGGTATTCGTCGAGGAGCTCCAGGCCCACATCCCCTACTACGGGGAGAGACACTCGGTGAAGCCCGGCATCACCGGCTGGGCGCAGGTGAGGAATGGCTACACCTCGTCGATCGAGGAGTCGGAGGCCAAGCTCCGCTACGACCTCTACTACATCAAGAACATGAGCTTCTGGCTCGATCTGCAGATCCTGCTGGACACCTTCAAGGTCATTGCCTTCGGAAGAGGCGCCCGGTAAGCGTTTTTCCGCTGGCCCGGATTCGCTATCATGTCTATAACCATGTCCGAATCTGTTGCAGCTTCGCTCGACCCCTCCGCCTTCTTCGAGGACCTTCGTGCCCGAAAGACCGCGGTCGCGGTGATCGGGCTTGGCTATGTGGGGCTCCCGCTTGCGGTGGCGCTCGCGAAGAAGTTCCGGGTCGTGGGATTCGATATCTCCCGGGGTCGCATCGAAGACCTGAAGCGGCATCGCGATCCATCCTGCGAGCTCGAGCCGGAGGAGCTGAAGGCCGTCGAGGTCGAGTACACGAGCGATCCGGCCGAGCTGCGAAAAGCTCGCCTGATCATCGTCGCCGTTCCCACACCCATCGACGACAACAAGAACCCGGATTTGACGCCTCTTACGCTTGCGTCGGAATCCATCGGGAAGAACCTCTCCCCGGGAACGGTCGTCTGTTTCGAGTCGACCGTCTATCCCGGGGTGACCGAGGAGGTCTGCGGGCCCGCAATCGAGAAGCACTCCGGGCTTCGGTGCGGGAAAGACTTCTTCCTCGCGTACTCTCCCGAGCGCATCAACCCGGGCGACCGCGAGCGCACCATCGACAAGATCATGAAGATCGTCTCGGGCCAGACGCCCGAGGTGCTGGAGGCGGTTGCCCAGGTCTACGGAGCCGTCGTTCCCGCGGGGATTTACCGCGCGAGCCGCATTCGCGTCGCCGAGGCGGCCAAAGTGATCGAGAACGCTCAGCGGGACATCAACATCGCCTTCGTGAACGAGCTCGCCATCATCTTCGACAGGATGGGAATCGACACCCGCGAGGTCCTTCAGGCGGCGCGCACCAAGTGGAATTTTCTCGACTTCCGCCCGGGGCTCGTCGGAGGCCACTGCATCGGCGTCGACCCCTACTACCTCACGTTCAAGGCGCAGTCTCTCGGGCACGTGCCCCAGACGATCCTCTCCGGACGCAGGATCAACGACGGCATGGGCCGGTGGATCGGGCGGAAGCTCGTGAAGACGCTCATCGAGTGCGACAAGCACGTGAAGGGAGCGCGGGTCCTGGTCTGCGGCCTCACGTTCAAGGAGAACGTGACCGACACCCGAAACTCCAAGGTAAGAGACATCATCGACGAGCTTCGGGACTATCACGTGGACGTCGTCGCGTGGGATCCGAACGTGTCGCCGGAAGAAGCGCGGGAGCACTTCGACGTCCCCCTCGTTTCCCAGGACGGCCTCCGGGACTTCGACGGGGTCATCTTCGCCGTGGCGCACCGGGAGTTTCGCGATCTCTCCCCGGAAGTCCTATCCTCGATGGTGAAAGAGAAGCCTTCGCCCTTCTTCGATTTGAAGTGGCTCTTCGACCGCGAGCCCCTGGAGGCTCTCGGGTTCCGGTACTGGCGGCTCTAACTCGAGCCCGAAGGCAAAAAAACGCGAAAGGTCGTTCCCAGCCCGGGAGCGCTCTCGACTTCGATCCTCCCGCCGTGGGCTTCCACGATGGTCTTGCTCTGATAGAGCCCGATGCCGAGCCCGTTCTTCTTGGTCGTCTGGAACGGCTTGAAGAGGGAGTTGGCGATGAACTCCGGAGTCATTCCGGAGCCGTTGTCGGCCACGGTTAGGAGTACCCACCCGTTCTCTCTCGACGTGCTCACCGTGATCCGTCCGGAAGCACCCGTGGCGTCGGCGGCGTTCAGAACCAGGTTCGTGAGCACGTTCTGAATTTCCTCGGGATCGGCTTCGATCTTCGGGACCTCGCGGCAGTCGACGACCAGGCTCGCTCTCATCGTGCCGTTCAGCCCGGAGAGCGATTCGTGAACGAGCGCCTTCAGGTCGCAGGCTACCCGGATGAGCGAACGCCCTTTCGAAAGGGACGAGAGCCGTGTGGTCATGGTTTCGATCTTGGAGACGCTTTTCTCCATCGTTTTCAGCAAATCGTCGCGAAACGCGGGCTTGTCGAAGTGGACGGGGATGTTCTGCATCGCGAGCGAGAACCTGGAGGCGAGGTTCTTGAGGTCGTGTACGAAGAAGGTCGAGAGTGTCTGGAACGTCTCCATCTCCTTCGCCCGCTCGAGCTCTTTCGTGAGCTGCCGGTTCAGGAGGGTGGCCGATGCCTGATCGGCGAGCGTCTTCAGAAGCGCGAAGTCCTCGAAGCTGTAGGGAAGGCCGGCGACCCGTTCGTTGATCGTGAGAAACCCGATGGGCTTGTCCTCGTTTCCGAGGAGCGCGACGCTGTAGGACGCCTGAACGACCCTCACGAGGTCCTTCGCCGCCTCGGGGAGTCCTGGAGCGCCCAAGTCCAAAGGCTCGTCGAGCTTGGC
>CAZKNR010000497.1:0-3323 GCA_964553925.1 uncultured Acidobacteriota bacterium | reverse complement strand
GAGATCGAGCGCCCCTGAACCTGCGGGCTTCGATGATGGAGCGGGTAGAGCAAAGCGGGCTCGACGATGCTCGGAAATTTCTTCTGCTGACTCTGATCGAGACGTACTTCGAGCTGGCGGAAGACGAGAAGCCGAAGTTCGGGCGTCTGTTGTCGCAAGAACGGTATCGGGAGGTGAAAAAGATGCAACTCACGTGGGTGGACAAGTTGAAGGAGGAAGGTCGTAAGGAGGGACGTCAGGAGGGGCGTCAGGAAGGGCAGCGAGAGGGCAAGCGTGAAGCCCTCTTGCGGTTACTCACGAGCAAGTTTGGACCGCTCCCGGAGAAGACCGCGTCTCGAGTGCGCGCGATTGAGTCCCTCGAACAAGTCGACCGCTACCTCGACCGCGTGCTCGTCGCGAGCTCGCTCGCGGATATGGGTCTCGGAGACTGAGCGGTCGGCCTAATTCTTCGAACTCCGTCCAGGATTCGAGAGACCGGTACTCACGGTCGCCCCGCGGGCGCCGACCCAGTCGGTACGAGGACCACGAGACGTTGGTGCGTATTCGAGCGTGGCCTGGCCAAGGTACTTCGGTCGCGCGGCGTGGTCGGCGCACCAGTGGGCAAAGCACGAGGTTCGTGTCTTCCCCGTCGCCGTGTATCTGCGTGGAGGGCTACGGGCCTACGCGCGCGAGGGGTGGAACGTCCCGGGCCTTTTGGTTTGCGTCACGCCGGTGCAACCTGCGGCGGAGAGGGGAGAGTAGCCATGGCCACGGTGGCGAAGCTCGTTTACCCCTACATCGTCAAGGAAGAGGGGTACTGTGGCGGCAAGGCCGCCCTCGGCAATACCCGCGTCCGCGTCAACAACGTCGTCTTCCTGCACAAACAAAACAAGACGCCGCAGGAGATCCTCGTCGATTACCCGGACCTCAGTCTGGCGCAGGTCCACTCGGCGCTGGCGTACTACTACGACCACCAGGACGAGATCGATGCTGAGCTCGCGCGGGACGAGGGTGCCGACGAGCGATACGAGCGCCGCAAGGCCGAGGCCCACGCGCAGCGCCGCGCGCGATAGGTGAGCGGCAGATTCCCGCTCTAGACGGATGCCGACATCCGTGGTCCCCTCATCAAGCGGCTCAAGAAAGCAGGCTGGGACATCGTTCCTGCCGTAGACGAGTACCCACAGCGGACCAACGACCCGATCCATTTCGATCGTGCGGTCGAACTTGGCCGCGTTGCTGGTCACGAGCGACGAGGAGCAGGAGGCGATCGCGGTCGAGCGGTACCGTACACAGCGCTCTTTCCCCGGCCTTAAACCAGCGCAGGCAGATCGAGGGCTGAAGAAGGCCAGGACGAGATCAAAAAAGAGCTTGCGGACATCAAGAAACTACTGCAAGCCTCGCGGCTCCCGACGTGCGGAACCTGGTTCTCGACTTGGGAAGCAATCCTTATCGCGGAGAGGCAACGGCCAAACTCACCCTCGTCGAGTTCAACCGACTATCAGTGACCGTTCTGCTCCAGGCGCGTCCGTGAGACGTCGACACAGATCGAAAAAGAGTTCGTAGAGTCCGGAAAGCTCCGTCTGGTCAAGATGGACATGCCGCTCGCGATCCACAAGGACGCGTTCCGGGCCGCCCTCGCGACCCATTGCGCCGAAGACCAGAGGAAGTTCTGGGGTGCACGACCTCCTCTTCGCCAACCAGCGCGCCATCGAGCCCCTCAAGGGACACGCGGAGACGCTCGGGCTCGACGTCGTCGCCTTCGAGTCCTGCATGGCCTCGGAGAAGTACGGCGAAGCGGTGCGAAAGGACATGGCGCAGGCACAAAAGGCGGGGGCGTCTGGCACTCCGAGCTTCGTCCTCGGCCGCACCGATGCGTCCGACCCGACCCAGGTGAAGGGGATCCGCTTCATCCGCGGCGCCCAGCAGTTCGCCGCCTTCAAGACCGAGATCGAAAAAGCGCTCGACGAAGTCGAGAAGTAAGCTTCCCGGGGAGGATCGTCCCTCCATTTTTCGTCTTGTTCTCTCAGGGAGAACGAGACCATGGGGCACGATCAGAGGTTCAAGGAGTTCCTTCGAGAGTTCCTGAGGGATTTTCTGCAGCTTTTCTTTCCTGAGGTCGAGGCCCAGATCGACTTCACGGAGCTGCAATTCCTGGACACCGAGTCCTTCACGAGCTTTCCGGAGGGAAGCTCCCGGGCTGCGGATGTCGTCGCCAAGGTTCGCACCCGTAAGAGGGAGCAAGAGATTCTTCTCATCCACGTCGAGGTTGAGGCCAGACGCGGGCGGGCCTTCGCGGAGCGGATGTTCGAGTATTTCACGCTCCTCTGGGCAAGGCATCGGGTCCCGATTTTTCCCATCGCCGTATATCTGCGGGGAGGACGCTCTCCCCATATCGAGGAAGTGTTTCCGATGAAGCTCTTCGGGCGGGAGCAGCTTCGCTTCCAGTTCCCGGCGGTGGCATTGGCGCGGTTCGAGGCCCGGGAGTATCTTGAGAAAGGCGGGGCGGTGGCTTCGGCTCTCGCCTCGCTCATGAACCGGAGGAGAGCTGGAGAGCCCGTGGATCTACAGCTCTTGATGAGGGAGCGCGTGGTTCAGAGCGGGCTCGATAAGGCTCGGAAGTTTCTTCTGCTGAATCTCATCAACGCCTACTTTGTGCCCACGGCGGCCGAGCGAAGGAAGTTCGAGCGGAGGCTTTCGGAAAAGAGATATCGGGAGGTGAAGAAAATGCAGATGAGTTGGGGCGAAAAGATTGAATTGAAGGGCCGCAAAGAAGGCAAGAAGGATACGCTTCTGCGTTTGCTCGCAACCAAATTCGGACCGCTTCCGGAGAAAACGGTCTCCCGCATACGAACGATCGAGTCCCTTCCGCAGCTCGACCGCTACCTCGACCGCGTTCTCGTTGCCGGCTCTCTCGCGGAAATGAAACTGAACCCCGACCGCTCGAAGAAATAAGCGAAGCCCCTCTCTCCCGGAGGAAGGAGAGGCCTCTCTCGATTTTGGGGTCTTCGGCCGCACGGATGCCGCCGACCCGACCCTGGTGAAGGGATCCGCTTCATCCGCAGCGCCCGGCAGTTCGCGACCTTCAAGACCGAGATCGAAAAAGCGCTCACCGAAGTCGAGAAGTAGGCTTGTCAGGGAGGTTCGTGACCTGATTTTTCGTCTTGTTCTCTCAGGGAGAACGAGACCATGGGGCACGATCAGACGTTCAAGGAACGTTCTTCACACTACACCTCCTGTCGTTCGATATGAGCGTGTTGAGATTCCATCGCCGATGCTCGGTCGACGAGTCGGTCCCAACGGCTACGGTGCTTGGTTGGCGGATTCGACCCTGGATCCTCGTACAG
>CAZKNR010000496.1:0-4886 GCA_964553925.1 uncultured Acidobacteriota bacterium | reverse complement strand
GGTGTCGCGGGCTGGGCCCCGCGGCCCGGGACCTTCACCATGCCCTGACATTTCGGGCACTTGAGCATGAACGGAGTCGGCGGCACCTTCGCGTCGTCGACGACGAGCCGATTCGAGCAGTTCGGGCAATTCGTCTGCACGTCCTTACCTCTCGATCAGATTGTCCATCTCGGACGCCCTCAATGGCGCGCTAGAGCTTCCGTTCGAAGGCCGGTCCTCGGGGGGGTGGCCTTCCTTCTCCATCGAGAGCTTCAGCTTGAGGTTGGGACCGTTGGTGGCATAGGAGAGGGCGGTCTCCTCATCGATGGCGCGGGCCTCGATGAGCCTCTTGAGCTCGGAGTCGAACGATTGCATCCCCTCGAGAGCTCCATCCTCCATGGCGTCGAGCAAGCTTTTCCCTTCCTTCTCCCCTTCGCGGATGTAGTCGCGGGTTCGCGCCGTTCCTCGAAGGATCTCGCAGACCGCCATCCGGCCGCCGGTCTTCTTGGGCACGAGACGCTGGCTCACGATCCACTTGAACGACTGCGAGAATCGCGTGCGGATCTGGCGCTCCTCGTTCTTGGGAAAGACACCCACGATGCGGTCGATGGTCTTGGAAGCGTCGATGGTGTGAAGCGTCGAAAGGACCAGGTGTCCCGTCTCCGAGGCCTCGAGGGCCGTCGAGACCGTCTCGACGTCGCGCATCTCGCCCACCAGAATCACCTTGGGCGCCTGCCGCAAAGCGGCACGGAGCGCGAGAGCGAAGTTCTCGGTGTCGGCCCCGACCTCGCGCTGGTTGATGGTGGCCTTGAGGCTCGGGTAAAGGTACTCGATGGGGTCCTCGATGGTGATGACGTGGATGGAGTGATCGCGGTTCATCTTGTTGATGATCGCCGCGAGAGTCGTGGACTTACCCGACCCGGTGGGACCGGTCACGAGAACGATCCCGTGTCGCTCCTGGGTGATCTCGTTGAGCTGCTGCGGAAGCCCCAGCTCTTCTATCGTCGGGATCCTGTTGGGGATGACCCGGAGCACCACGGAATAAGAACCGCGCTGCGAGAAGACGTTCACCCGGAAGCGAGTCTTCTGCGCGAGCGAATAGGAGAGGTCCACCGAACCGGTGCGCAGGAGGCGTTCCGTGAGATCGCGCTTGCCCCGGAGAAGGCGCATGGCGACGAGCTCGACTTGGTAGGGCGCGAGTCTCTCGACACCGGCGAAGGGAACGGGGTGTAGCTGTCCTTCGATTTCCACCTGCGGCGGCTTGCCGACGGAAAGGTTGAGGTCGGAGATCCCCGGCGCCACGTCCAGCATCTTGGCGAGCAGAGGATTTACGTCGAAATACGACATGGCCGAAGAGCCTCCACGGGAGCTTCCTATCCGGATTGTTCGAAAGAAGGATTATTATACCATGCAGCCCGGGGGTTGCGAGCCCACCCTTTCGGAGCTTCCATGCAAGAACCGACTCCCTTCGCTGGTTTGTTCACCAAGAAGACCGACGCCCGCACGCCGTGGGTCTTTCTCGGGATCGGAGACGACACCCAGTCCTCGTTCCTCCGCGGGCCGGCCGGCGCCCCCGACTGCATCCGGCGAGCCTACGACGGCCGGTGCTACAACGCCACCACCGAGTCGGGTTTCGACCTCACCTCGAGCGTCACCGACCTCGGCGATCTGAAACCCCGCTCCACGTGGGAGGCGAGCGCGCGCGAGTACCGGGCTCGAGTCGAGGAGATCCTGAAGGAGGGATTCACCCCCTTCATCGCCGGGGGGGATCATGCGGTGACCGTCCCGGTGGTGGAGGCGTTCGCGGTGCTGCGCCGCCCGATTCACGTGATCCAGATCGACGCCCATCCCGACCTCTATTCCGAGTTCGAGGGCAATCCCGACTCCCACGCCTCGACCGCGGCGCGCCTGCTGGAGATGGACCACGTCCAAAGCCTGACCCAGATCGGGATTCGCACCATGAACGAGGAGCAGCGGCGGCAGGCCGAGCGCTGGACGGACCGGCTGCACATCCTGGAGGCCCGCAGGCTCGAAGGAGCGATCCCCGATCTTACCCACATTCCGTCAGAAGCCGCGGTCTACATGACCATCGACATGGACGGATTCGATCCTGCGTTCGCGCCCGGAGTCTCGCACCCCGTTCCCGGAGGTCTCAGCGCGAGACAGGTTCTCGGCCTCATCCTTCGAGGTCACTGGACGCTCGTGGGCATGGACGCGGTCGAGGTCAACCCCTCACGGGACATCCAGTACATGACGGCGATCCTCGCCGCGCGGCTGCTGCACGAGGGTATGGGGTACGCCGCGAAGGGACGCGCCGCCTCGCGCTGACGTTCCGGCCCGCTCAGTCGCGGCCCCGTCGATCGCGAAAGGCCGCGGGGGAAACCCCGACCGACTTTTTGAACGCGCGGCTGAACGCCGCTTCCGAGTCATAGCCGACCTCCATCGCCACCGCCGAAACCTTCCGCGCGTCCTCGGCAAGGAGCTTCGCCGCCAGTTGTATGCGCCAGCGCGTGAGGTACTGCATCGGCGGCTCAAAAGAAAATGCAGAGCCCTTCAGATTTCTCTTGACAAGTTTTTGACAACGTTCTGCACGAATCTCCGGACCGAACCCAGAATGCCCGCGGTTCTGCGCCAGAGGCGGTGAGACGAGCGCGAATCCATCAAGGCAGCTCGAAAGTCATCCTCACCTCTCGTCGTCGCTTGCGCGTGACGCGGCGCATGAAAAAAAGTGTGTGCTATAGAAGTAGCATGACGAACACGAACCCACTCAAGTCGCTTTCGGACGATGAACTGCTTCACCATCTCGTGGAGCTCGTGCAGCAGTCTCGGCGGGTCGAAGCAGACCTCGTCGCACACATTGGTGAAGTCGATGAGCGAAGGCTTTTCGCTCGCGAGGCTTGCTCGTCCATGTTCACGTACTCTATCGAGCGGTTGCACCTCTCGGAGCACGAGGCGTACCTGCGCATCACCGCGGCTCGCGCCTCGCGGAAATACCCGGTGCTTCTGGCGATGCTGAGCGATGGGCGAATTCACTTGAGCGGCATCGGGAAGCTTGCGCCCCACCTCACGGAGGCAAACTGCGAGGAGGTTCTCGCTCGCGCAGCTCACAAGTCGAAACGGGAAATCGAGGAGCTGGTGGCCGCGCTGGCGCCCAAGCCGGACGTGCCGTCGAGCGTGCGGAAGCTCCCTACGCGACCCGAGGTCGCTCCGAGCCCCAAGCTCGGTCCGGACCGAGTAACTCTTCTACACAAAGCGGAGCCCGTTGGGACAGCGCCAGCTGTCGACGCACGTCCCGCTCCGCCGCCTCCGCCTGCTCCGCCAGTCGTTCAGCCCCTTTCTCCGGCGCGGTACAAGGTGACGTTCACCGCAAGTGCGGAGCTCCGCGACGAGCTCGAGCGTCTCCAAGCGCTCATGCACGAAGACCTAGCAGCCGTCATAAAAGCCGCCGTGACGGAGAAGCTTGAGAGGCTCGAGGCGAAAAGGTATGCGGAAACAAAGGCGCCGCGGAAGAGTCTCGAGGAGACGGATACGTCGGCGTCGTCGCGGTACATGCCGGCGGCGGTGAGGCGCGTCGTGCGAAAGCGAGACCTCGGTCAATGCACCTTTGTCGATAAGCATGGTCGGCGCTGCACCGAGCGGCGAGGGCTCGAGTTCCACCACGACGATCCCTATGGCCGCGGTGGCGACCGAAGTCCATCGAATGTACGGCTTCTCTGCAAAGTCCATAACGCCTTTCTTGCGGAGCGGGATTACGGCAAGGAAGTGATGGACCAGTATCGGCGGAGCGGCGGTCGTGTGTCCGAGTCGGCGCCGGTATATGCGTTAGCCTTTCGTTCTCCTCCAGAGGACGAACGGGGAGGCCTCTACTTCGCTGCGGACCGAGGGATCGACGTAGCGCGTGTTCCTCACGAGCGGATGGAGGTTTTTTCCCATCTCTAGGATGGTTCGCGGGGGTCTAGCCGATCTCCTTCGGACGGTAGACCTTCACCAGCCTGGTCTCGACTCCGAGCTCCAGAGCTTCCCAGCGATCGATTCCGACCTCGAAGACCGCGAGGGCTGCTGTCGGGAACCCTTCGCGCTTTCCCGAGAGGATCTCGGCCAAGTCCTCCATCCCCGGGTTGTGGCCGACGAGAACGAGGCGGCCGACAGAATCGGGGGTGTGACTCCGGGCTTCACTCAGAAGCTTTCCCGCGGTAGCGAGGTACAGGCTCTCGAGAAGCTCGGTCGGGCCCTTGTACGACGAAGCCTTCGCCACTGCCTTCGCGGTCTCCCGGGCGCGAACCGCGGTCGAGGACAGGATAAGGTCGGGCACGAGGCCTTCCTTGGAGAGGAGTCGCCCCATTTGCGGGGCGGTCTTCTTCCCTCGATTGTTCAGGGGGCGGTCATGATCGGCGACATCCGAATCCTTCCAACTCGACTTAGCGTGCCGCAGGAGAATCAGAGTTTTCATGGGGTGCCCTCATGTAAGCGACGAGCTTCGGAACCAGGTAACTGACCCAGAGACCGATCGTGGCGAAACGCGTCCACAGATAGAGATAGTAGAACCGAGACGCCTCCGGAGGCGAGAGGGCCACGAGCGCGACGTAGAGGGCGGGAAGTCCGACGAGGCCCACGAGGAGCCGCTCGCGGCGTCTCGGCGCGGGCTCTTCGTCTGAATAGAGGTGCTGCCGCCGCGCGAGCACCAGGCCAGAGAGCGCCCCCGCGAGGGCGCCGAGAGCCATCGCGGTGTTTCGGGTTCCGTGGAGGGCGGTAAGGACCATGGGCACGCCGAGCGCAAGAAGCATCTGCTTCTCGAAAGAAAGCCGGCGCGCCCAGTCGACCACCGGGTCGGACCATCGCAGGTACGCTTTGGCGAGAATCCCGCCCAGGAACCAGCCGGCGAGGACGTCGGTCGGGAAGTGGACTCC
>CAZKNR010000495.1:0-24841 GCA_964553925.1 uncultured Acidobacteriota bacterium | reverse complement strand
CCGACCGACGGGGAAGCCGTCGAGGGCATGAGCTCCGAACAGCTCGAAAGGCTTCGGAGCCTGGGCTACGTTCAGTAGTGGCAGTAGGGGCTCAGCGTAGCGCCGCGACCTGAACTCGGGCGTCGTTGAAGCAGGCGCCGCCCCCAACAACGTTCACGTTCGCGGGCGTGAGCGCGGTCGAAGTCCTTCCGTTCAGAGAAGACTTCATCCAGGCGCCCTTGGGGAGAGCGACGACTCCCTCGCGCAGGTGGGCGTCGACACGGGCGACGCACTCGACTTCACCGAGGTCGTTCCAGACCCGCACCCGATCGCCTGAAGCGATCCCGCGCGTCCGCGCGTCGTCAGGGTTTATCGTGAGATGGAGCTCTTTCAGGTTGAACTCTCCGAACGTGCTGCTCACGAGCTTCGCGCTCGCGGGGGTGATGAGACAAAGCGGGAACGACTCCGAGCGAATTTCTTCGTACGCGTAGGGCGCGGGGCCGAGGCACGCGGGAGCGAGGTGAATCTTTCCGTCCTCGGTCTGGGGAAAGACGCTCTCGAATTGCACGGGGTTCTCGGATCCGTCGAAGTCGTAACGGTGGATCCCCCCTCTGGTGAAAGGCTCGGGGGAGACCGGTTTTCCCTGGAGCTCGATGGCCGCGACCGCCCTCGCCCGCAGCTCCGCCTCCGTCCAATGGAAGATCGGGTCCTCGAATCCCGCGGCGCGTCCGAGTTCGGCGAAGACCGAGGCATTGCTGCGCGCTTCGCCTTCGGCCTCGATCACCGGCTTCGTCGCTCCGACGACGTAGCTTCCGTACGAGCGCTTGAAGTCGTAGTGCTCGAGAAACGTCGTCGCCGGGAGGAGAATGTCGGCGTAGCGGGCGGTATCGGTCATCACTTGCTCGAAGACCACGGTGAAGAGGTCCTCGCGCAGGAGACCCCGGAGAATTCCGTTTTGATCCGGCACCGTCGCGACCGGATTGCAGTTGTAGACGAAGAGCCCCCGTATCGGGGGTGAGAGAGGCTCGTTCAATACCTGGGCGAGCTCGGTCATGTTGATGACCCGCGTCGTCCACGAGGAGGTATCCCAGAGCTTCGAGGCGTCGAGCTTTCCCGCCCCGCCGTTGCTGAGAGTGTAGCCGCCGCCGCGCCGGCCGAACTTTCCCAGAAGCGCCGGCATCGCCAGGATCGCCGCCGCCGCCTGGCCACCGTTGCGGTTTCGCTCCAGGCCCCAGCCGCAGCGCAGAATCGCGGGCGACGCCTCCGCGTAGCGATCCGCGAGGAGACGTACGCTCTCTAGGTCGACCCTCGCCGCTTTCGCGGCCCGATCGAGGCTCCACTCCGAGGCCGCCTCGAGAAGCGTCTCGAGCTCGACGGCGTTTCCGTCCAGAAACGCGCGGTCGAGACGACCCGTCTCCGCCCAGTGATGGATCATCCCGAGCGCGAGGGGAAGGTCAGCGCCGGGATAGACGGGAAGATGCAGATCGATGAGATCGGTAGAGAGCGTCCGTATCGGATCGACGAGCACGATGAAGGCTCCCCGCTCCTTCGCGTCCTTTAGGAACGGCACGAGGTGGATGTTGGAGGCCCTGGGATTCGCTCCCCAAATCAGGATGAGCTCGGCCTCCGGGTAGTCGGGAAAGCCGACTCCCGCCATCTTCCCGTACATGCCCTTCGCGACCTCGGACGTCGGGGCGGCGCAGATCGTCTTTCCGAGCCGTGACGCCTGCAGGCGGGCGAAGTAAGCGCTGTCGACGAGATCGTCCGTCAGAAATCCGTTCGAGCCGCCGTAGTTGTAGGGGAGGATCGCCTCTCCGCCGTACGCGTCCCGGATCTCGCGAAACCGTTCGGTGATGGTCTCGAGAGCGGTGGGCCAATCGATTCGCTCGAAACGAGCCTCGCCCTTCGAGTCTTTCTTGCCGAGGCGGCGCATGGGATAGAGGAGCCGATCGGGATGGTACAGCCGGTCGGCGAACCGGCCCACCTTGGAGCAGATGAAATTCCGGGTGATGTCGTTTCCGGTCCCAGGTCCGATCTTCGTGACCCGTCCCTCCTCGACCGTGACTTCGAGGGAGCAGGCGTCGGGGCAGTCGAGAACGCAGGAGGTGCCAATCGCGTGCGCGGTTTCATTCATAGGATCGCCGCCCTTCCCGAAGCGCGTAAGTCACCCCGGCATAATTCGCGGCAATGTCGGCAGGGTCGACCTCTCCGTGGCCGACGAGCGCCGGCAGGTATTCCTTCATGTAGCCAAGAGCCAGGGTGACGTCGGGCCCCCACCGGCGGGTTCCCAGATAGCTCGCGATCGCATGAGCCGCTCGTCCGCGATAGGACCGATCCCGGTCGAAGCCGCCCGGGACCTCGGCGAGCCCGATGCGAGCCTCGAGGCGACTGCGGTCCAAGTACGAGAGCTCCTCGAGCTCGTGATGGGTATAGCCCGTCAGCCAGACGTAGGCAACGTCGGACAAGCTCCCTGCCCTCACGAGCAAAAGCGGTAAGCTCAAAAGGAGCACCGCTTTGAAGACCCACGGGACATGCCCCCTGTTCATCGCGAGTTTCCGCCTCGGGAATTGTACGCGATCCGGGGGCGGTCCTTGAGCCAGAGGGCAGAGGCAAAAAGGCAGGCGAGCCCGAGGACGATCGCGGCATCGGCCACGTTGAAGATCCCCGTCCGAAGCTCCCCGATGCCGATCCGCAGAAAGTCCACCACCCGACCGTCGCGAACGAGGCGATCGATGAGGTTCGAAGCTCCCCCGCCGATCACCAGAGACCATCCCACGAGCTCCACTGGCTTCGTCGCCTGAAACAGGCGCGCGCTGAAGACCAGGAGGAGCCCTCCGACCCCCACGGTGAAGAGCCAGAACCGGGTCTTGTGGTGGAACTCCGAGCCTAGACCCAGAAACGCTCCCGAGTTCTCGGAATAGAGGAGCTCGACGAACCCGCCCACCAGCGAGTAGGGAATCGCGTCGATGAAGCTCGAGGCCGCGACGTGCTTCGTCGCCTGATCGCAGGCGACGGTCATCATGAGCAGAAGGGAGGCGACCGCCCACCGGCGCTCGATTTTCGACTCTCTGTCCTTCATGGTGCCTGCGCGACGACGCCAGGATGCACGCGGGATAGGCCGGACCGCAAGTGTCCCAGGACATGCCCTCTTGGCCCTCCCTCGAGCTCGAGAAGTGCTCGTTTCTTCTCGAGGCCGCCTCCGTAGCCGGTGAGGGACCCGTTCTTACCCAGGACTCGATGGCAAGGGATCACGATGGAGATGGGGTTCTTGCCGTTCGAAGCACCCGCCGCGCGGATCGCCCTCGGCCTTCCGGCCCGCTTCGCGAGCTGGCTGTAAGTGAGAGTCTCGCCGTAGGCAATCCGCTGAAGCTCCGCCCAGACGCGCTTCTGAAACGGGGTTCCCACGGGGGCGAGAGGGAGCGAAAAGGAGCGGCGCCTTCCTTCGAAGTACGCGGTCAGCTGTTCTCCCGCGCGCTGCAACAGGGGAAACGATGGGTCTTCCTCCCAGTCCTCAGGAATCGATATCCTGCCGTGGCGGCAGATCTGGAAGTCCACTCTCCGGAGCCCCTCACGATCCCCGGCCACGATGACGTTTCCGAGGGGGCTCTCGAGGAGACGATACTTCATTGCACGGCCGCGAGCTTGCGCTCGAGCGGGTGCAGGATGTCCCTTTCGAAGACCTCGACCAGGTGCTCCGTGTCCCGGTAGCGATACGGCTCGACCGCCCAGAGGCCCGGAAGCTCCGGAGGCTCTTCCCCGTCGGGCATGATCACCTGGAGCGGCAGATCTCTGAGGGTGAAGCTGAACGGCTGCAGCTCTTTCGAGAAGGCGCGGCTCCCGGCGAGATCCGCGAGGACGAACCTCGCCAGATGCGCCAGGTTCGCGATGATCGAGCGAAGCTTCGGGCCGACGGGCTTTTCGAGATCGATCGTGAGGGGTGCGTATTGCGACCGGCGGACCTCCTCCCGAATGGCGTCGAGGTGTGGCCGGCGCCATTCGGGGAAACGACCGATGATGAGCGCGATCCGAAGCGAGCTCCGGGTGATGAGCTCCCGCCACCGCGGCTCCCGCAGAAGGGCCTCCATGAGGTGGGCCATCTCCAGATCGTCGACCAGCACCGCGGCCTCGTCCGCCGGGGTGAGCGCGAGGTTCGAGGTCACGATCCCTTCGTGCCTCGATCCCGCGAAGACGGTCTCGTCGAGGCGGCTCTCCGTCAGAATGGCGTGGGCAAGGTTGCAGTTCATCACCAAAGCCCGGGAAAGCTCGCAATGGCTGAGCTTGGCCCCCCCGAGGTTCGTGTGCACCATCTCCGCTTCGACCAGACGGGCCCCGGTGAGGTCCGCCTTCGAGAGATCGGCGCCGTTGAGGCAGGCGCGGCTCAGGTTCACCTGGTTCATGTCCGCGCCGCTCATGCGGCTTTTCGAGAGTCGCGCCTCGGTGAGGTTCGCGAGGGGAAGCTGCGCCCGGCCGAGGTCGGCCTCCGCCATCGAAACCCCGCTCAGACTCGCGCCGGTGAGGTTGGCCTCATAGAGTACCGCTTTCCAGAATTGAGCCCCCGCCGCCTCGGCGCGCGTGAGATCAGCATGGCGCAGGTTCGCCATCGGAAGCCGCGCCCCGTGGAGCATCGCTCCGGGCAGCTTCGCGCCCTCGAGGTTCGCTGCCGAGAGGATGGCGCGCCTCAGGTTGGCAACGGGAAGCTGAGCCTTGTCCATCACGGCGCGAGAGGCGTTCGCCATCTGGAGCTGGACGCCGGATAGATTCGCTCGGGAGAGACGGGCCTCGACGAGCTGCGCCCTCGTCAGATCGGCGCCCGTCAGATCGGCCTCGACGAAGGACGCATGCGAAAGGTCCGCGCCCGTGAGCCTCGAACGTTGCAGGATCGCCCCGTCGAACCGCGCCCGGGGGGCCTTCACCTGCGAGAGCTGCGCTTCGGTCAGGCGGGCACCCGTAAGCGTCGCGTCCGCGAGATTGGCGCCGGTCAGGTTCGCCCCGTGGAGATTGGCGCCTTCGAGATTCACTCCCTGAAGCTCGGCTCGAGACAGGTTCGGAGACTGGGACTCAGGGTGCTCGTCGCGGAACCGGTTCCACGTTTCCGTCCCTCGGCAGAGGACGTCCACGAGATCCGGGTCGGCCATTGGACCGTCATTGTATCCGGAACCGGGGTTTTCAATCTCGAATATTCTGGCCTTCAACCGCAGCTCCGCGTGAGGCGGCGTAGAAAGTCAGGACGCGGGAAAGAGAGCCCGGAACGTCGACCCTTTCCCGAGAACGCTGTCGACGTTGAGAATTCCCCCGTGGGCTCGAACCCCCGCGAGCACGGTCGTAAGACCGAGGCCGCGGCGGTGCGGCTTCGTAGTGAAAAAGGGAACGAAGATCTTCGACAAGGTTTCTTCGTCCATTCCGCTTCCGTTGTCGCGCACTTCGAGAAAGAGGTAGCTCCCCGGGCTCTTGCCCTTGCCGAGGTACGCGCGGTTCAGGAGGTCGGAATCGACCTCGGTCGTGCCAGTGGCGACGCGGATCCAACCGTTCTCGTCGGGGGCCGCATCAGAAGCGTTCACGACGAGCGTGAGGACGAGATCGGCGAGCTGACGAGCATCGCCCCGGAGGGAGAGCGGGCTTTCCTCACCCGTCTCTCTCGAGGGGAGCTCCAGCGTCACCCCCGGCTTCACCACCGCCCGGAGGCTGTGCTCGCCATCCTGGAGCAAATCGCCGAGGTGGACGCGCTGGACGTCGGCGTTCCCGTTCTTCGAAAGGGCGGAAAGGGTACTCGTGAGAGCGTTGGCGGAGAGGGCCGCCTCTTCGATCTCCTCTACCCCCCTCCGCAGCGGCGAGTCCGGGGGGAGCTCCGAGAGCGCGACTCCGGTCTGGCTCAGGATTCCGGCGAGGAGAGGCTCCACCTCCCGGGCGAGACCGCTCGCCAGGACCTCGAGCCCTTCGACCTTTCCCGCCCGGAGGTGCTCCTCGCGCTCGACCGCCGATCGCTTTCCATCGTGCGTGAGCCTCTCGTTCTCCCGCTTCAAGTCGGAGAGCTCGCTTTCGAGATGCCGCTGGACCTCGAGCTGCTGGAGACGCTGCTCGTCGATGCGGGCCGTGGTCTCCTGCGCCTGGCGGATCTGGGTCTCGCGTCTCTCGGTGACGTCGCGGAGAATGCCGATGCCGCCCAGGACCTCGCCGGAGTCTTCGGTGAGCGGAGAGTAGTAGCCGTCGAAGTAAACCTGGCGCGCGCCGTCTCCGTGGGTGTAGGCGCGGTTTCTCGAAACCGACGTCGCCCCCGAGAGCGCGTCCCGAAAGTAGCGATCCTCGCCGAGATCCTTGAATTGGGGCAGCACTTGAAGCGCGTTTTTCCCCAGAACCTTGCTCTTTCGTTCTCCCAGGATTCGCTCCATGGCGGGATTCCAGTACGTCAGGTTGAAGCTGCGGTCGAAAGCCATGATCCCGTCGACGCTCCGGTGCGTGAGCCGGCTGAAGAACGCCCATTGGCGGCGCAGGCGAGCTTCGGACCGCTTCCGCTCGGTGACGTCGCGGGAGACGAGGAGGAGAAGCTCCTGGTTGTTGGACCTCGCGAGCCCTGCCGAGACCTCGACGGGGAAACGGGTCCCGTCCTTGCGGCGATGGACGCCTTCGAGATAGAGGACATCGGGGGCGCTCCTGACCCTCTCCATCCAGTCGTTCCATGCCAAAGGCGGCGTGAGCGGAAGCGCCACCTCGATGTGGTTCAGCGAGAGCTCCAGCAGCTCTTCCCGGGAGTAGCCGAGGACCCGGGTGGCCGTCTGGTTGACGTCGAGAAATCGCCCGCTTGCGGGGTGGATGACGAGGATCGCCTCGCCCGACTGATCCAGCAGGTTGCGAAAGCGCTCTCGCTCGAGCTCCCGTCTCTTGCGGGAGGTGATTTCATGAAAGATCGCGAGGATGTCCTGCTCGTAGTGCTCCAGGTCCTCGATGTTGCCCGTGGCCTCGACGGTCGCCCGGATGGACCTCTCGAGCCGGTCGGCGTTGAGCTGCGACTCGTCGCGGTCGAGCTTCTTGCTGAGGGCGACGATGGTCTCGCGATTCAGCGGATGGGTGGCCTGACTCTCCAGGTTTCGGAGAATCCGCCGGAATTCCCGAAGATGTCCGACATAATCATCCACACGCCACCCCCCCAACAGCATGAGCCCCGTCCCACCAACCCCCGGGAACGGGGTTTCCCCTGCCCCGGCCGCCCGGGACCACGGGCGGTCGAGACTGTACCTCCGTTCTCCTCCCCTGGCAAATTGCGGCCGGAGACGACTTGCGGGGGAAGCCGCGTTGCCGTTAGGCTCAAGGGGAATCCACTTTCAAAACATGTCGAGACGTTTTGGTCTCCTCGCGCTCTCGCCGCTCTTCTTTTCTCTCTCGGTTCATGCGTCGGATCACGAAACGCTCACAACGAAGACCCGCGCCAAGCTCCAGGAATGGTACGACGGGGTTTCAGCCCCGCTCGCCCGCGAGACGTTCGGCGCATACCTTGCGCGAACCGCTTTTTTTCAGCACGGGGTCCCTTACGAGCCGGTACAAATACCCACCACGCCCGAGAAACTCCGCGTCGAGCTCTCTCGTTTCGAGTGCGTCACCTTCATCGAGTCGAGCCTCGCCGTGGCCCGCTGCGGTTTTCGCCGGGAGCCCACGGCTTCCTGCTTCGAGCGGGAGCTCGTCGCCTCCCGGTATCGTGGGGGCGCCCTCTCCGGCTACGCCTCGCGCCTCCATTACTTCGACGATTGGATCGACGACAACGAGGCGCGGAAGCGACTCAGGAATCTGACGCCGGAGCTAGGCGGCGAACCACTGACCCGAAGCTACTTCCACATCACCTCGCGCGTAATGCCTCGCTCGCCTCCCTCGAACGTCTCGAAGGAGGCGCTCGCGGCGCTGACTCGCGAGCTCAAGGCGACCGAATCGCGGCTCAGCTTGGCCCCCCACTTCGTGCTCTCCCGCGAAAGAGCGCCGCGGGTCCTCGGCCAATTGGAAGACGGTGATTTGGTCGCGTTCGTCCGTGAGCGATCGGGTCTTTTGATCCACCACGCAGGCTTCATCTACCGCGTCCGCGGCAAGCCGAGACTTCTCCACGCATCGAGCTATCACCAGCGCGTTGTCCTTACCAGCGACGACGTCACGAGCTACCTCTTGAGGAGACCGGAGCGAAAGGGTGTTCTGGTAGCCCGGCCTTTAGATCCCTGAAGGCTCCTTTCCCCCCACTGCTTTATAGAGCGAGACCGGTGCTGAGGAAGGCGCGGAGGAGATTCTGAGACACCTCGAGGCGATAGGCCCTCGTCGAACGCAGGTCGTCGATGGGGGAAACGTCGTTCTCCAGAAGATCGACGGCCTCCGCGACGAGTCTCGGGGTCGGTTTTTTTCCCGCCAGGAGGGCCTCGGCCGAACTGAGCCTGCGCACGGTCGGCGCCATGCTTCCGAGGGCGAACCGCACCTCGCGAATCCGTCCATCGCTCGAAAGCCAGAGAAGGCCCGCGGCCACCGTCTTGGAGATGGCGGAGGCCGCCCTCGTTCCCACCTTGCGGAAGCTCTGCCGCGCGGGGCGGCGAGGAAAGTCGATCTCGATCGAATCGATGAGCTCACCCTCGGCGAGCGCGGTCTTCTTCACGCCGGCGAAGACCTCGAGAAGCGGAAGGGTCCGTGAAGCGCCAACGGATCGGAGCCGCACGCGGGCCTCATAGACCGCGAGCGGCGGAAAGGTGTCCCCCGCCGGGGAAGCGTTCGCGATGTTTCCGCCGAGAGTGCCTCGAGCCTGGATCTGGCTTCCGCCGATGGTGGCGCAGGCGTCGGCGAGAAGCGGAAGCCGCTTTCGAACCAACGGGTGCTGCTGCAGCTCCCGGTGGGTGACGAGTGAGCCGACGCGGACACCGGTCGCCGTCACCTCGATGCGTTTCCAAGCCCCGAGGCGCGACAAATCCAAAATCGTCCGTCCGTTCGCTTCGCCCGCGTTCCAGGCCACCATGAAGTCCGTGCCGCCGGCGAGGGGAACGGCGCGAGGACTCGCGGCGTAAAGAAGGAGGGCTTCCTCGACATTCCACGGGCGGAGGAGCGTCATGCTGGAGGCGTCACCGCGCACGGGCCCGCCTCTTTTTCTCTCGCTTCGCCGTTTCCACCACAGCGGTCACGATGTGCTGATATCCGGTGCATCGGCAGAGATTCCCCGCGAGTGCGGTCCGGACCGACTTCCGATCCGCGGGCCCGCCTCCGCGCACGTGTGCCACGGCGGTCATGAGCATTCCCGGCGTGCAGATACCACACTGCGCGCCCCCCTCTTCGAGAAAGGACTGCTGGAGCGGGGAAAGCCGCGACGAAGCCTGAAGCGACTCGACGGTCTCGACACGGGAGCCTTCCGCCTGCAGCACGGGAACCAGGCACGAGTTCAC
This sequence comes from uncultured Acidobacteriota bacterium, assembly GCA_964553925.1. Lineage (GTDB taxonomy): Bacteria > Acidobacteriota > Vicinamibacteria > Marinacidobacterales > SMYC01 > DAISKN01. The sequence continues at coordinate 15,470 of CAZKNR010000495.1, read as the reverse complement.
CGGCTCGCCGTCGAGAAGGACGGTGCAGGCGCCGCACTCGCCTTCGCCGCATCCCTCCTTCGTTCCCGTGAGCTCGAAGTCCTCTCGCAGGACGTCGAGGAGCCGCTTGAACGGCCGCCCGCGGTAGCGCCGCTTCTTACGATTGACGGTGAGCTCGATCATGAATCGCCTTCGAGATTCGCTCAGGAAGCAGAGGAAGCTCGGTCAGGAAGAGCCCCGTCGCCTGGTGGATCGCGGCGGCGACCGCGGGAGCGGGAACGTCCATGGGAAGCTCGCCCACTCCCTTCGCGCCGAAGGGTCCGAGGGAGTAGGGTTTCTCCACGATCTCGACCCGCACCTCCGGCGTATCGAGAGTCGTCGGGATCACATAGTTGGTGAAGTTCGCGTTCGCCATGACGCCCTTGTCGAAGATCACGTTCTCGAGAAGAGCGTAGCCGAGGCCCTGCGCCGTGCCGCCGACGATCTGCCCCTCCACGAGGAGAGGGTTTACGGCCTTTCCAACGTCCTGGGCCGTGACCACGTCTTTGACCGTCACCTCGTAGGTGAGCTTGTCGATCTCGACCTCGACCACCATGGCCGCGTAGCCGTAGACGCAGTAGGCGTCGCCGCGGTAGGTGGCGTCGTCCCACCGTATGTCGCTTGGCGGCTCGTACTCCTGGACGAAGCCGTAGGGACGTCCGTTCACACAGAGCCTTCGCGCGGCGCGCTTCAATGAGCTCGGCGTCGGGGGCCACTCGACCCCCTCTCGTTCGAGGGCCCGCCTCAGCTCTTCCGCCGAGCGCTTCAGTAGCCCGCCCACGATCATGCACGTCCGGCTCGCGACCGTGGGACCGCTATTGGGGACCTTCGCGGTATCGGGGGTAGAGACCCGGATCCAGTCGTAAGGCACCTCGAGCGCATCGGCCGCGATTGAAGCGAGGATGCTCGTCGTCCCCTGGCCGATTTCCGTCGAGGCCGCCTCGACCTCGATGTCCCCGTTCGGGAGGAGCGACACCGCAGCGCGGCTCTTCAGGTAGACCTCGCCGCTTCCCGTGAAGCCGGCCCCATGGAAGACCGCGGCGAGGCCAACCCCGCGCCAGCTCGGGGCCGCCTTCCTTCGGTTCCAGCGCTCGCATTCTTTTTTCCGCGGGAGATACCGGCTCAGCGCCACGGCGCGGTCGAGCACATCTCGAGCCCCGACGCTCTCCTTCAGCACCTGTCCCGTGGCGGTGACCGAGCCCTCGCGAAAGAGGTTCTTCCGGCGAACGGCGAGAGCGTCGAGTCCGAGGCGGGCGGCGATCTTCTCCACCTGCATCTCGGCGGCAAAGAGGGTTTGCGGGGCGCCGAACCCCCGGAACGCGCCGTTCGGAGGGGTATTCGTCTTGACCACCCGGCCGACGACGCGCACGTTCGGGCATTCGTAGGTGCCCGTCGCGTGGAGGACGCCGCGGGAGAGCACCACGGGAGACAGGGTCACGTAGGCGCCGCCGTCCATGAGGACGTCGATGTCCTGGGCAACGAGCGTCCCGTCCTTCTTGACACCCGTGCGATGGCGGATGCGGGCGGGGTGTCTCTTGGTCGTGGCCCGCATGTCCTCGGCGCGGTCGTAGACGATCTTCACCGGACGTTTCGCCTTCAGGGCGAGAACGGCGGCGTGGCCGGCGATGAGATTGGGGTACTCCTCTTTTCCCCCGAAGCCTCCTCCGGTGGTCGTCTGGATGACCCGAATCTTTTCGGGAGCCCTGGGGAAGAGCCCGAGCATCGCCTTGTGCACGTAATAAGGACACTGCATCGAGCCCATGATGACGAGGGTACCGTCTCTCTCCTCCCAGGCGGCGACGCCGTTGGTCTCGATGTAGGCCTGCTCCTGGTGCGGAACCCGGTACTCCCCTTCCACGACGACGTCGGCCTCTCGGAACCCGGCCTCGAGGTCTCCTTTGACGATCTCGAACCGCTTGAAGACGTCGCCATTCGCGAGGGCTTCCTCCATCGTGAGGACGGGCTTCTCTTCGTCGCAGACGACCTCGATGTGCTCGAGCGCCTCGTATGCCTTCGCGCGATCGGAATGGCCGAGAATGAGGATCGGCTCCTCGCGGTGGTTGATCTCCCGGGAGGCGAGCAGCGGCTGGTCTTTCTCGATCAGGAGAACGGAGTTGTCGCCGGGGATGTCGGACGCGGTGGCAACGACGACGGAGCTCCAGTCGAACGACGGATCGAAGCGGACTTCGCGAAGGGTTCCCCTCGCGATCTTCGAGCGGAGCGTGACCCCGTGAAGCGCCCCCTCGAGCGGGTAGTCGTCGATGTACCGGGCCTCGCCCGTGAGCTTCTCCGGGCCTTCCTTGCGGCGAGAGCTCGTGCCGACCGACGCCATCCCGCTATCTTACCAGCGGTGCTGGAACCTTGGGTCAGTCCACGAGATCGACCTTCCGTACCTCGATACGACCGTACCGGAGGTGAGGTCCGGTCTTCGCGATCTCGACCGCCTCGTCGTAGCTCGCGGCGTTCACGATGTAGTACCCGCCCAGGACTTCCTTCGCTTCGGCGAAGGGGCCGTCGGTTACCAGGATCTCGCTCCCGCGTTTCTCGAGATGACGGCCGCCCTCGTCTGTGAGTTTGTGGCTCGCGACGAGAGTCGCCTCGGCGGCGAGTTTCTGGCCCCAGGCCTGGTACTCCGCGATGACCGCCTCCATCTGCTTCTGGGTGAGGTTCGCGAACTCGTTGGGGTTCTCGTGAAGGAGCAGCATGAATTGCGCCATAATTTCCTCCTCGCTCCATCATGACGAAACTCGGCCTCTGGAATCGACATTATCGACAGTATCGTTCGGCGGCCTTGTGGGCGCTCGCGCTCTCCGCCTGCGGGAGCCCGCCCGAGCCGGCCGCGCCCCCGGCGGAAACTACCCCCCGCCTCTCCGGAACGGCGCCCCCCGCGACTGGAGGATACCCTTCGGTCGTCATGCTCGCGCCTGAGGTCCCGATCGAGACTTCCTCGCGTCGCGGCATTCCGGAGGAGCCGGCCCTCATGGACCAGTACGGGACCGCGTTTCATCCGAAGCTCCTCGTGGTTCGCCCGGGCCAGCCCGTCGACTTCAAGAACGGCGAGGACGTTCTTCACAACGTGCACGTCATCGACGCCGAGACGCGGGAGACGGAGTTCAACGTCGGAACACCCGTGGTAGGCGCCTACCGCCACGTTTTCGAGCGCGAGGGCGCCTATGACGTTTCGTGCAGCATCCATCCTTCCATGGGAGCGTTCGTGATCGTGACCGCGGCGCCTTTCGTCGCCGTCGCGGATAGCCAGGGAAGCTTCGAGCTCGAGGCGATCCCCGAGGGGACCTACCACGTCCGGGTCTGGAACCTCGGCCCCGAGCGCCGAAGCGAACGGAAGATCGCGATCGACGCCGCCACGAAGAGCTTGACCCTCACTGGCTCTTGAACGGAAAGCCCCAGAGGCTCCGTACGCTCTCCGGTGCGAACGTGGCGCGAGAGAGCCGCGAGCCTAAAACCACGAGCGCCCCGTAGATTCCGATCCCGATCAGCATGATCGCGACCGCGAGAAGCGTGAGCCCGAAAGACATCGTGTTCCCGTCCGCCGCGGCGAGCGCCACCCAATCCCACGAGAAGTGAAGGGCGATCGCCGTAGAGAACGAGAGGACGAGCGCGCGTCGCCATCCGGGAGTCCCCATTCGGCCGATCCCCACTCCGAAACCGGCGATGCCTCCCATCACCAGATGTCCGAGGAGACGTACGATCTCCAGGGGAAAGAGGAGAAGATCGGCGGCGCTTCTCGCCTGGAGAAAGAAGAGAGACTCCTCCGCCGCCATCCCGAGACCGACGATCGAGCCGTAGATGATGCCATCCATCGGGTCGTCGAATTTCTTGGGGAACGCGAAGGCGATGGCCGCGACCGCGGCGAGACGAGTCGTCTCTTCGAGAATCGCCGCGACCGCGGCCTCTGCCGCGTAGGCCTCGACGAAGCCGAGGGCCCAGAGCTCAGTCGTGGCCACGACCCGCATCGTCACGAACCCGAGCCCCGCCGCGAGAGCGATCAGGTACCAGGGCTCGCGGTTGTAGAGGTCGTAGCGATAGACGAGGACTGCGGCGAGAAACGCCGACAGGCAAACGGCGACATAGAGACTCACGACTTTGCCTTTCGCCTTTCGGTTCGGGTTGTCTCTCGAACCAGGTTGGTAGCGGGGGGCGGATTCGAACCGCCGACCTAAGGGTTATGAGTCCTTCGCTCTAACCGCCTGAGCTACCCCGCCGAAGTTTTTTATTTTAGCCGATCTCGAGCCTGGATGCGGTAAGCGGTCTGGCACTCTGCTTGCAATACTACCTTTTCGGGACTCGAAATCGGGTCGCTGGCGTTCCGAAACGGTGCATCAATGTTGGGGGGTGCACCGTGGCGGTTCAGCGCGCCGGTGGCGAGACCGGCTCTTTGGGAGCTTAGCTCCCAGGTTGGGGTGCCGGTCTCGCCCAATTCTTTTTTTGAGCCTCTTCACGCTCCGAGAGGCTTCTCCCCTTTCGTCGAAATCCTTCGAATCCGGGTGTTCACCCACCTGTTCCGTTTCGGTACTCCCCTTTTCCCCTTCCCAACCTCCGGTTCAGTTGTTATCCTTTTTCTTAATCACACACAGCCGAGTTCCAGGCTTTCCGGCGGCGTTCCCGTCGCCTCTCGAGGAGTTTCGTCATGGAAACGATGACCGAGGAACAGGTGCAGCTCGAGGCGGTGGCGCCGGCTCTGAAAGCCTGCCCCCTGTTCCAGGCCCTGAAAGAGGAGCACTACTCCCAGATCCTGAAGATCGCCGAGCCCGTTCGAGTCGCGGCCGAAGAGGGGATCGTGGAGGATGGGAGCGCGGCCGACGCCTTCTACGTCATCCTGGACGGTGAGGCCTCCATTCGTCTCACGAGCCCCGCTGGAGAATCGGTCGAGATCGGCCGCATTCCCAAGGGCGCGACCTTCGGCGAGATGGGCTTGCTCCTCGGGCGGAAGCGAACCGCGTCGGTCACCGCCGTCACCGACCTCACGGCGTTGAAGTTCAGCGAAAAAGCCTTCGACACGATGTTCCAGAAGATCCCGAAGTTCGGGCTCGGGCTCTCGCAGGGTCTCGCGGTTCGCCTGGACGAGGTCTCGGCGCAGATTCCTCTGCCGAAGTACGACGGGCGCAAGGGAGCTCCGGGAGCCGACGTGCTCAAGCTCATCCCCAAGGAGTTCTGCCAGCGCCATCGGGTGCTCCCTCTCGAAGTCGACGGCAACGTTCTCACTGTCGGAGTCGTCGACGATCCCTCGACCGCGATCGTCTCCGCCATCCGCAAGCACGTCCCGAGCATGGAGCTCAAGACCGTCCGCACCGATCTCCCGTTTTTCAACGAGGTAATGCAGACGCAATCCGGCGTCCATACGATCTCCCGCGGGACGGAAGGGGCGGAGCCTTCGAAGGCCCAATCCCCCGAGCTCGACGCCTTGCTCTCACAGATGGTGGCCGAGGGCGCTTCCGACCTGCATCTCTCCGCCGGCCACAGGCCGCGCTGGCGGATCGACGGTGACATGAATGAGGTGGCGGACGCGCCCACCCTCGGCCCCTCGCAAGTCTTCGAGCTCCTGAAGCCGGTCATGGCGGAACGCCACCTTACCGAGTTCATCGAACACAACGACTCGGATTTCGCCTACGCCGTGCCGGGGCTCGCTCGGTTCCGCGTCAACCTCTATCGCGACCTTCACGGGACGGGCGCGGCGTTTCGCCAGATCCCCTCGACCATCCTGAGTCTCGAGCAGCTCGGTTTTCCCCCGGTCCTCAAGGACCTTTGCGAGATCCCGAAGGGACTGGTGCTGGTCACCGGACCTACGGGCTGCGGAAAGTCCACGACCCTCGCGGGGATGATCGATCACATCAACAAGACGAGAAAGCTCCACATCGTGACCCTCGAGGATCCCATCGAGTTCGTGCACCAGAGCAGCCAGTGTCTCGTGAATCAGCGCGAGGTGGGAGGGCACACCAAGTCCTTCGGCCGCGGGCTTCGCTCGGCCCTCCGGGAGGATCCCGACGTGGTCCTGGTGGGCGAGATGCGGGACCTCGAGACGATTTCTCTCGCCCTCGAGACCGCCAACACCGGTCACCTGGTCTTCGCGACCCTTCACACCAACTCGGCGGTGGGCACCATCGACCGAATCATCGATCAATTCCCCGCGGACGAGCAGGCGCAGATCCGGAGCGTCCTCGCGGACGTGCTCCGGGCGGTCGTCACCCAGACGCTCATCAAGAAGAAGGAGGGCGGCCGCATCGCCGCGCTCGAGATCATGGTGGTGAACTACGCCATCTCGAACCTGATCCGCGAGGCGAAGACCGTCCAGATCCCGAGCATCATCCAGACCAACAAAGCAATGGGCATGCAGCTCCTGAACGACGTCCTCTCGGAGCTCATCGAGGGCCGGAAGATCGAGCTCAAGGAAGCGATGGCCCACGCCGCCGACAAGAAGGACCTGGAGAAGCGCTTCCGCAACGGTCTCAGCATCAGCTCCGACCCCGGCGGGGGCGACCGCTTCCGGGTCTCCGACGTCAGGCCCAACTCCCCCGCGTTCTTCGCCGGCCTGAGGCGCGGGACTCTCATCTTCGAGATCGACAACCGCCCCGCAACCGCCTATTCGCTCGACGAAGCCCGTCGGGCGCTGAGGGCGGATGGAACGCACCCGTTGAGCGTCAGCGACGGCTCGGGAAAGAAGGTCAAGATCAACCTGGAGCTCCCGAGCCTGTAGAGATCGAGTCTCTCTCCTGGCGTTTTGAAGCGGGGCGCTCACCCCCAACCCGACGGGCGCTCCGCTCTTTTTTTTCCGTTCGCTTAGTACAGGGTTTCATTAATACGGTCACGTATCGCTCCAAAACCACGACACATGAAGGAATGAACGCAAAGGCGCGAAGATGCAAAGGCGCAAAGAATTAGGCAGCAGCTAGGGGGGTGAGCGCCTTCTCGCTGAGTGGAGCGTGGCCGTGTTGTTTGAGGACTTCGTTGATAGCCTCGAGACTAACTTCGTGGGGGTCGAGGATCTCGATCCCTATGAGCTCACCCTCGGCGTTGAAGTCGAGAACCATCTCGGGTTCAACGCGCTCACTCTCAACGCACTTCTCGCCTGGCTTCCGCGATAGCGACAAGTATGCGATCTCCGCCTGTCCATCCTGGTAGGTTACCTGAAGAAACGGTTTTCTCATTTCCCTTTTTTCTTGACCGCTCTTCTTTTGACCTCGAAGGCGGTGACCACGTCCAGGATCTTCGCGTTGTAATCTGGCTTCACGATGACGTGCCAACGATGATCTTGATGTTTCGTTTCGAGGATCCACCGACCCGGGCGCCGCGCTTTCTTATAGGCCGTCGCTTCTTTCATCATAAGACGAAGATCGACTTCCGCAAAGTGCCGCTGTTCCATGCGTTCTTTGAGGTGATCCCAGAAGTCGAGCTCCCACTCCCACCACTCGGGCCACTCGCGTTTTCGTCTCGCCATCGTTGTCGGGATTCTGGACTTTCCTCAGATCGCCGATCTCGACTTGGGTGTAGACGACGGCGGTCTCGATCGAGGCGTGTCCAAGGAGCTCCTGGAGGTGGCGGATGTCGGCGCCTCTCTGGAGAAGATGGTTAGCGCCGCTTCAAGAAGAAGTAAACCGGCACTCCCATCAGCATCACCACCATCCCCAGACCCGCGTTCCGGGGATCGCCGACGGCGATGAACACCAGAAAAAACGCCGCGACTGCGACGTACAGCGCAGGGATGATTGGATAGGCGGGCACTCGATAGGGACGCTCGAGGTTCGGCTGCCGGTAGCGAAGCACGAAAAGGCCGAGGACGGTCAAGGCGTTGAACAGAAGCGATGCGAACGAGGTGAACGTCAGAAGATCGCTATAGAGCTGCGCCCCGCGAGTGCCCAGGCTTCCCGTCAGGACCAGGAGAATCGTCCACAGTGCCTGATACCAGAGGGAGCGGATGGGCGTCCCCCGCTCGGGGTCGATATTCGCGGCGCCCTTAAGGAAGAGGCCGTCTCGCGCCATCGCGTAGTAGAGCCGCGGGCCGGCGAGGACGAGGCCGTTGTCGCAGCCGAACGACGAAACCAGGATCGCGGCGGCGATGAGGCTCACGCCGATGGGGCCTAGAATGATTCGGGCCACCTCGGCGGCGATTCGCTGATCGGGAACCGCGGCGGCGGCGTCCACCGGCAAAACGTGCAAGTAGGCCACGCTCGCGAGGGCGTAGAGGATCGTGACCCCGAGCGTTCCCATGAAAAGCGCTTTCGGAAGCGTTCTCACCGGGTCGCGGGTCTCCTCGGCGACAAAGGTCACGGTGTTCCAGGCGTCGAGGGCGAAGAGCGCTTTCGACATTCCCACCGCGAAGGCCGCGAGAACCCCGCCGCTGATGGCGGAGGGGAGCCACGGCTGGAAGTTCGACCAGCTTCCTTTGCTGGTAAAGACTCCGGCGAGGATGAGAGCCGCGAGCGCTGCGACCTTGGCGATGGTGAGGACGTTTTGGACCCAGGCGCCTTCCTTCACCCCTCGGGTGTTGATCCAGGTGAGGATCACGACGAGGAGGATGGCGACGAGCTGCGCGCTCGAAAAGCTGAAGATCCCCGCCTCCACCAGACGGTTGGACTGGCTCACCCAGGGGAGAAAGACTCCGAGGTAGTTGGCGAAGGCCACCGCGACCGCGGCGATGAGGCCCGTCTGGACCACGAGAAAGATCGTCCAGCCGTAGAGGAACGCGGGAAACGGCGAGAACGCTTCCTTCAGGAACACGTACTGCCCGCCGGCGCGAGGAAAGGCCGCCGCGAGCTCGCTGTAAGAGAGAGCGCCGCATACCGTGAGGAAGCCTCCGATCACCCAGATGAGGACGAAGGACCCGGGTCCGAGATTCTCGGCGACGATGATCGCGGCGATGAGCGCGGGCGCGAGGAAGATACCACTTCCGATCATCGAGCCCATGATGATCGTCGTGGCCTCGAGGAGGCCGAGGTCGCGTTTCAGACCGCTCGCGTCGTCACTCATATCGAGAAAAAGCGCGGGCAGTCTACCACAGGTCCCATCGATGGTATGGTAGGGCGCGATGGCTGAAAGCTCTTCCCCTTCCCTGACGCGAACCCAGTGGCTCATCTGCGCCGTCGCGGCGATCGGGTTCGCGTTCGACATCTACGAAATTCTGGTGCTGCCGCTCATCGTACGGCCGGCGCTCTTGGAGCTCGGCCCTCTGGCACCGGGAACGCCGGAATTCAACGCCTGGGTCGGTTGGCTCCTCTGGGTCCCCGCGGTCGCCGGCGGCATCTTCGGTCTTCTCGGCGGCTATCTCACCGACCGATTCGGGCGGCGGAGGGTTCTCGTATGGAGCATCCTCCTATACGCGGGCTCCGCTCTCGCCGCGGGCTTCTCCACCTCGCTTCCGATGCTTCTCTTCTTTCGGACGACGACGTTCGTCGGGGTTTGCGTCGAGTTCGTCGCCGCCGTGGCCTGGCTCGCGGAGCTCTTCCCCGATCCGAAACGCCGGGAAGCGGTCCTTGGATACACCCAGGCGTTCTCCTCCCTCGGCGGCTTGATGGTGACGGGCGCTTACTACCTCGCGGTGCACTATGGACCCCTGCTGCCTTCGATCCACGGCGGCCACGAAGCCTGGCGCTATACCCTCATCTCCGGCCTCATTCCCGCGATACCGCTCATCGTGATTCGTCCGTTTCTTCCCGAATCGCCGAAATGGAAGGAGAAGAAAGAGGCGGGAACGCTGAAGCGCCCGAGCATCGCGGAGATCTTCCACCCCGCGCTCCGCCGCACGAGCCTCGTGACCGCGCTCATGTTCGCTTGCAGCTATGGAGCGGCCTTCGGAGCCATCCAGCATCTGCCCCGGATCGTTCCCGGCCTTCCCGAAGTTCAGGGACTCGCGCGAGCAGCAGTCGAGACGGCGGTGAGCCAGGTCCAGCTCTATCAAGAGCTCGGCGGGCTTCTCGGACGCCTGGCGCTCGCGTTTCTCGCGGTGCGCATCGTCTCCCGCCGAGCCCTCCTCCGGGTATTCCAGGTTCCGGGGCTCATCCTGGTGCCGCTCGTCTTCCTCTATGCCTCGGTCGGAAGCCTCGATGTGCTGAAATGGGGCGTGCTCGTTGCCGGATTTCTGACCGTCGCTCAATTCAGCTTCTGGGGAAACTACCTTCCCCGGGTCTACCCCACGCACCTTCGCGGCACGGGCGACAGCTTCGCCGCCAATATCGGGGGTCGGATGCTCGGGACCTCGGCGGCGCTCCTGACGACGCAGCTCGCGAACGTGACCCCGGGGGCGAGCCCGCCGATCCAGCTGACGTACGCCGCGGCGATAGTCGCTCTCCTCGTGTACGCCTCCGGGTTCCTGCTCAGCTTCTTCCTCCCCGAACCGCCCGAGAAACTCCCGGATTGAGCGCGCGGGTCCACGTTCGGTTCCTGGGAAGCGGCGATGCTTTCGGAAGCGGGGGACGGCTCCAGGCCTCGGTCCTCGTCGAGTCGGGCGGGTTTCACGCTCTCCTGGATTGCGGGACCACGACCCTCATCGGATTGAAGCGGGCGGCGATCGACCCCGCCGCGATCGACGTCATCCTCGTGAGCCACCTCCACGGCGACCATTTCGGAGGGATTCCATTCTTTCTTCTCGACGCGCAGTTCTCCCGTCGCCTCCGTCCGCTGGTGCTGGCCGGCCCTCCAGGCCTCGCCGAGCGATTGACGCAGGCGATGGAGGTCTTTTTTCCCGGCTCATCCCGAGTCGAGCGGAAGTTCGAGACGAAGGTCGTCGAGATGGTGAAGGAGGCGGAGACGCCACTCGGGGCGCTGTCGGTTGTGCCCTACGAAGTCCGCCACGAGAGCGGTGCTCCCGCGTACGCCCTTCGCCTCGAGATCGCGGGCCGCATCCTCGCTTACTCCGGCGACACCGAGTGGACCGAAGCGCTCTCGAAAGCGGCCGCGGACAGCGACCTCTTCATCTGCGAGGCCTATTTCTACGAGAAGCGCGTCCCCTTCCACCTCGACTACCGGACGCTGATGGAGCACCGGAGCGAGATCCGAACGAAGCGCCTCGTCGTTACCCACATGAGCGCCGACATGCTCGAGCGGCTCACCGAGCTCGACGTCGAAGCGGCTTCGGACGGCAGGGTGGTCGAGTTGTAGCTCGCCCACCACGACGGGATTTGACAGACTCCGTCCTCCCCCGTAGCCTGGAAACACACCCAAATCGAAAGCTCCTCTGGCCCCATCCCCAGGAGGCGTCATGTCCGACCGAGTTACCGTCACTCATAGTAAAGGCTGGTTTTCGCGGGTCGCCGAATCCATCAAGAGCCTTGTCTTCGGCGCCGCCCTCTTCGTGGCCGCGTTCCCAATTCTCTTCTGGAACGAGGGCCGCGCCGTGACGACGGCGAGGAGCCTCGCGGAAGGCTCGGGCATCGTCGTCTCGGTTTCCCCCGATCGAGTCGATTCAGCGAACGAAGGGCGCCTCGTGCACGTCAGCGCTTTCGCCAAGACCGACGACGTGCTGGGCGACGACACCTTCGGGATCTCCGAGACGGCGATCCGCCTCGTCCGTGAAGTCGAGATGTATCAGTGGGTGGAGAGCGAGAGCAGAAAGACCGAGAAGAAGCTCGGCGGGGGTGAGGAAACGGTTACGACGTACGAGTACTCGAAGGAGTGGCAAGACAGCCTGGTCGACTCCGCCGGATTCCAGAGCCCGGACGGTCATCAAAACCCCGCGGCCTTCCCGCACGAGCAGCGTACGGAAACGGCGTCCGTGGTGTCGCTCGGCGCCTTCACACTATCCGCGGAGCAGATCCAGATGCTGAACCGGAGCGAGGCCCTCGCGGTCGCCGAGCTTCCGAGCGAGCTATCGCGAGTCGCTAGGCTCGAGGACGGTGCTATCTACATTGGCGCCGAGCCCTCGAGCCCCGCCGTGGGCGACGCTCGCGTGCGGTTCCACGTGGTGCGGCCGGGAGAGGTGAGCGTCGTCGCAAGCCAGACAGGGTCCTCCTTCGAGCCCTATGTCGCGGAGGCCGGGGGAACGATCTTCCTTCTGGAAGAGTCCGTCGCGAGCGCCGCCGCCATGTTCGAGACGGCGCAGACGAACAACGCCATTGCGACCTGGCTGATTCGGGGCCTCGGGTTCTTCCTGATGTTCCTTGGGCTCTTCCTCGTCTTTCGTCCCATCGCCGTTCTCGGAGACGTCGTTCCTTTCGTGGGCTCGCTCCTTCGCGCAGGAGTGGGCGTCGTCTCGGCGCTCATGGCCGTTGTCTTCAGCTTCCTCACCATCGCCGTCGGCTGGTTCGCCTACCGGCCATTTCTCGCAGTGGTTCTGGTCGCTCTCGGCGCGGGTGCGCTCTTTCTTCTTATACGGGTCGCGCGACAAAAGCCCGGACGGGTGGCGCTTGCCGGCCCACCGCCGCTTCCGAGCCCTCGATCCTGAGCGGGAGCAACGAACCTTCGGACTGTCGACACTCTCTTTTCCGAGCGGCGCCGGCCATGACACGCGAAGCCTCGCCCTCATCGCTCCGATGGGAACGATCTTCGTCCCGAGCCTCGACGGAATCAGCCACTCTCCGAAGGAGCTCCCGCTCGGAGGCCAACGTCGAGGCCGGGGCGAACGTGCTGCTCCGCTCGGTCCTTGCGACCGACGCCCTCGCTCTGACCTAGCACCCGCGCTATACTTTTTCGTTTGCGATGAAGCACCAGTTTCGCCAGGCCATGGCTCGTCTCGAGGACGACCATTGGTGGTTCCGCGCGAGACGCGACATTCTGGATCGCGCGGTCGCCCGTTTCGTCGGGAAGACGGAGCTCGCCCTGACCGTGGGTGTCGGCATCACCCGAGAAGCAGAGATGCTGGCGAAGAGGACCCGGCTCGTTGCCATCGATCGGGCCCGGATCGATTCGCGCTGCCTCGATGTCGCGCTTCCCGCGCAGGCGGATGCAACGGCGATCCCCTTCGGGGACTGCGTGTTCGACGCGGTCTTCCTCTTCGACGTTCTCGAGCACGTGGACGAAGAGGCAAAGGCGCTCGCGGAAATTCGGCGGGTGCTCCGTCCGGGAGGAAAGCTCCTGGTCACCGTTCCCGCGTTCATGTTCCTCTACGGCCTTCAGGACGAGGTGAGCGAGCACAAGAGGCGTTACCGCAGGCGGCCGCTCGTCGACCTCTTGCGCCGGGCGGGATTCCAGGTGGACTACGCGTCCTACTTCAACACGCTTCTGTTTCCGCCGATCGCCGCGGTGCGGGTCTTTCGCCGGGTCTTTCCTTCCGAGCGTCCCCCGGCCAGAAACGGTGCGAGCGATTTCGACTTGAGGCTTCCGGGCGCCGTCGAGAGCGCCCTCGAGAAGCTCTTCTCGCTCGAGCGCCACGTCATCGGCAGCACCAGCCTGCCGTTCGGCATATCCATTCTCTGCTCGGCCCAGCGCGTTTGACGTCTCCATGAAATTCGAAGAAGAGGTGCTGAGGCGGAGGACTTTCGCCATCATCTCCCATCCCGACGCGGGGAAGACGACTCTCACGGAGAAGCTCCTCCTCTACGCCCGTGCCATCCACCTCGCGGGCTCGGTGAAATCCAAGCGGGAATCGCGGCGCACCATCTCCGACTGGATGAAGATCGAGCAGGAGCGCGGGATCTCGGTGAGCTCCTCGGTGCTGCAGTTCGAGCACGAGGCGAAGGCTCTGAACCTCGTTGACACCCCCGGCCACGCGGATTTTTCCGAGGACACGTTCCGCACGCTCGCCGCCGTCGACTCCGCGGTGATGCTCATGGACCACGCCAAGGGCGTCGAGCCCCGGACGCGAAAGCTCTTCGAAGTCTGCCGCATGCGGAAGCTCCCGGTCATCACCTTCATGAACAAGCTCGACCGCCACGGGCTCGATCCGCTCGAGCTCATCGATCAAGTGCGAACGATGCTCGACCTCGAGGTGGCGCCTCTCAACTGGCCCCTGGGGATGGGCTCCGAGTTCCGGGGTGTCGTGGAAATGAAGACCCGCGACCTCATCCTCTACGATCCTACGGCCGGTCGAAGGGGAGAAGAGATGGTTTCCTCGGAAAGAAAGCCCTGGACCGAGGCGGAGTCGCTCCTCGGGGCCGCGGCGTTCGACCGTGTCTCCGAGGAGCTGGATCTCGTCGAGCACGCGGGCGACTCCTACGACCGCAATCGCTTCATGGCCAGCGAAGTGAGCCCGCTCTTCTGGGGCTCGGCGATGAGCAACTTCGGGGTCGAAGAGCTCCTTCATTTCCTCGCCGAAAGCTCCGCCCCGCCGGCGCCCCGGGAAACGGAAGACCACGCGTGGATCCGCCCCGAGGAGGAGCGCTTCACCGGGTTCGTCTTCAAGATTCAGGCGAACATGAACCCGCGGCACCGCGACGGCATCGCCTTCATGCGCGTCGTGAGCGGGAAGTTCGAGCGTGGCATCGACGCCGTCATCGGACGCTCGGAAGAGGTACTGAGGCTCTCGAAGCCACACACCTTCCTCGGGGACGAGCGGTCGCTCGTCGAAGAGGCGTGGCCCGGGGACATCGTCGGCCTCTACAACACCGGAAAGCTCCGGGTGGGGGACACGCTTTCGAGCGCTGGACCTCTGAAGTTCGCCGGCATCCCGCGCTTCGCTCCCGAGCACTTCGTCACCGTGCGTCTCGAGGATCCGATGAAGCGAAAGGCCCTGGACAGCGGCCTCGAACAGCTCTCCCAGGAAGGCGTCATCCAGCTCTTCTCCCTTCCGGGCCGCGGCCGTCAGAACCCTTACCTCGGCGCCGTGGGTCTCCTGCAGTTCGAGGTCCTGAAGGAGCGCCTGAAGACCGAGTACCGGGTCGCCGTCGACTTTTCGAGCGCGAAGTACACGCGGGCTCGCTGGATCGGCGGGGCGCCCGAAGCGATCGAGTGGCTGCGCTCGACGCATGGCTACGCTCTCGTCGAGGATCGGCACGGTCAGCCGGTGGTGCTGACCGACTCGGACTGGAACTTGAGCTACGCCCTCGAAAAGGCGCCGGGACTGCTGCTTTTCGATGTCGAGCCGCTCTGAATCGACCTCGCCGGATGACAGCATCCGAACGGTAGGTCGTCCCGTGATTTTCTCTAAAGGGGGCAATCGAAATGCGTTCGCGGTCAAGGCCTTTCTGGCATCGTCATTGCTATATCGGCTTCCAGGAGGAAGGCATGACGATCGGACGAACACTGTTGGTGATATTGGCAATGACCTCATGGGTGTCGGCGGCGGATACCGACAGAGATGCGGCGATTCAAGCTGCGCTCGAAGAGAAACTCGATTCGAAGGACCTGCGGGGTCCTTCCGTCGAGGTGCGCGAGGGCGTCGTGACGCTCACGGGCAAGAGCCGGAGCGTCTGGGCGAAGTCCCGGGCGGCGGAGCTTTCCAGTGAAACGGAGGGCGTTGTCGCGGTGGAGGACCGGCTCGAGATCGCCCGCGGCGAGAGCGATCAGAAAGTAGCGGAAGAGGTGGCGAAGGCGGTGAACCGTTATCCCTACTTCACCATCTACGACGA
>CAZKNR010000494.1:0-6887 GCA_964553925.1 uncultured Acidobacteriota bacterium | reverse complement strand
CGGCCCGAGCGCGGCTCACCTCGCCCTGGTTTCGGTCGAAGAGAGGAAGGCCGACGCTCACCCCGAAGTTCACGAAGCTCGTCCGCGTATCGAGAACCGGATCTTTTTGCCGTTGATAGCCGACGAATGGAACGACGTCGGGAACGCCCAATGCTTTCTGGAGGTCCACGTCCCACCGGGCCGCTTCCCGCCGTGCGAGCTGCGCCATCACCTCCGGTCGAGATTCGGCCGCCTCAGCGGCAAGCATCGCAACCTCTCCGATCCCGCCTTCGAATCGCGGCGGCGCCGCGACCCGGAACGGGTCTTCATACTCCGGCATCGCCAGAAGGCCGAGGATCTCGGCCCGCGCGCTCTCGAGCGAAATTTCCGCCGCCACCTGGTCTTCCAGAAAGCGGAGCTTTTCCGTTTCGATGCGCCTCAACTCGCCCCCGGCCATCTCACCGCGCTCGTAGCGAATTCGGCTGAGCTGGACGACCCGATCGAAGTCACCCAGGATCTGGTTCGCCAGCTCGAGATCGGCCTGTGCTCGCACGAGAAGCGCATAGACCACCTTGAGCCGGTAGCTCAGCTCGCGCTCGAAGGCCCGGACGTCGTTTCTCGCCGCCCGAAGGAGCGCCCCGGCAAGCTCCGTGCGCTTCCCGCGTTTGCCTCCGAGCAGAATCGGCTGCTGCACCGACAAAAAAAGCTCCCGCGCGGCGGGATCTCCCTGGATCGCGTCGAAGCTCTCCGTCTCCAGAGAGAACGCCGGATTGGGAAGCTTTCGCGCCTGCTCCAGATCACCCGCGGCTGCGGCCTCGCGCTCCCGCTCGGAAGAAAGGAGTGGATTCCGCTCCCGAAGGATCTCGAGGGCATTGCCGAGGGTAAGCTCCTCGGGAAGGGCCGTTGTGTTGGGCCCGGTGGTCTGGGCGGAAGCCGTCGCGCAAAGGAGAGCGACGGTGATCGAGGACACGACCTCGCGTGGCATAAAACCTCCTTGAAACACTCCACACGCCCCCGGTTCAGGGGGGCTTTTCGATCGGGGTTAGAGACGGAGTGTCAGGAGGATTTGGGAGGGCGGTAAAGCTCCGCGGACGGAAGCGAGCGGTGCCGAGACTGGTCGGGACTCACGGATTGAGCGGTCCAAAGCCGGGAATCGAGGGTGAATCGAGAGGAGCTTTCGACGCATCCGGAGCAGCAGAAACAGTCGTCGATGTGATCCGGCTTCGCGCCGCCGCCGTCGTCACGGCTCTCGTTCTCATCGGTATCGGCCGCACAAACGGGCGCACCCATCAAGTCTCCCGCGAGGTCCGCGAGGGTAAACGCGAGCAGGAGCATCACCGTTGAGAGGGCGAGGCGCCGATGCTTTCTGCAAAACACGATCTTGACTGTACGCCGACCTTCGATGAAAGGCAACCCGTTGCGGCAATACTGCGAATCAGCACTTGAACGGCGGCGCCGACGCTGTTGCGCTGAAGGGCGCGTCCCTTGACCGGGCGAGCCCTCTGAGTTACAAAGGATCGATGGTTCGTTTGGACAAACGAGCGACCGCCTTTGCCGTCTGGGCAATCGGATTCGCCCTCGTCGCATCCCCGCTCGCCGCCTCGATGTGCGGGGGCGAGCCGTCGGACGAGAAGGCAATGGAGTGCTGCAAAGACAGGGTCCATTGCAACACACCGGCCAAGGCGGACGCCTGTTGTAATCCCGAAGGTCACAACCAGACGGGGGACGCGAGCGCTGCCGTCGCCCTCAGCGCCAAACAGAAGTCGCAAACGGACTCGGCCGTCCTTTCCAGTCAGCCATCGGTCTCGGCCTCGGTCGCGTATCTCTCGGGGATGACCCTTCGCTCTGAACCTTCGCTGACTCCGCCACGCCACCCGCTCATGACGCCCCTTCGAATTTGAGTTCCGAGTCCACCCGCAGGCGCTAGCCGTCTGAGCGGAGCCGAGCTCTGCGCACCGAGCGCACCGATCGTCCTCCGCTGATTTCGAAGGGGACCGAAGGACATGATCGACAAACTGATCGAGCTTTCCCTGAAGAACCGCTTTCTGGTCGTGGCTCTGTACGCCGCCTTGGCCGGCTGGGGCTACTGGGCGCTCCGGGCTACCCCCATCGACGCCATCCCGGATCTCTCCGACAACCAGGTCATCGTGTTCACGGATTGGCCCGGCCATGGCCCCCAGGAGGTCGAGGATCAGGTGACCTATCCTCTGACCGTCAACCTGCAGGGTCTCGCCGGCGTGCGAGCGGTGCGAGCGCAGTCCGCGTTCGGGTTCTCCATGATCTACGTCGTTTTCGAGGACTCGACCGATCTCTACTTCGCGCGCGCGCGCGTCCTGGAGCGGCTGAATCTCGTCGGGAAGCTGCTGCCGACAGGTGTGGTGCCGACGCTCGGCCCGGATGCCACGGGTGTGGGTCACATCTTCTGGTACACGCTGGAAAGCCCGAACCACTCGCTGCGCGAGCTCCGGTCCCTTCAGGACTGGTTCGTTCGTTACCAGCTCAATGCCGTACCCGGTGTCGCCGAGGTGGCCTCGGTAGGCGGCCACGTTCGCCAATACCAGATCGACGTCGATCCGAATCGCCTGCGCGCGTACGGCATTTCCCTGAGCGAAGTGGTCGAGGCCGTGCGGCGAAGCAACAGCAACGTCGGCGGGAACGTGCTCGAGGCAAACGGCACCTGGTCGATCGTGCGCGGGGTCGGTCTCATCCAGTCGGTCGAGGACGTCGAGCTGATCGTTCTCGCCGCGTCGTCGGGCGTGCCGGTCTTCGTCAAGGACGTCGCCCGGGTCCAGATCGGGGATGCGTTCCGCGTCGCTTCGCTGGTGAAGGGCACGGGCGAGGCGGTGGGTGGTGTGGTCGTCGCCCGGTCGGGCGTCAACACCAAGGAGGTGATCGACGCCGTCAAGGCGCGGATCGCGCAGATCGCGCCGGGTCTACCGGAGGGAGTCCGAATCGTGCCCTTCTACGACCGATCGGAGCTGATCGAGAAGGCGGTCGCGACGCTTCGCGTCGCCCTCATCGAGGAGATCCTCCTGGTCACGCTCGCCCACGTCGTCTTTTTGATGCACGCGAGGTCGATCCTCATCGTGACCCTTCCGCTTCCGCTCGCGGTGCTCATCGCGTTTCTATTCATGTACTACGGCGGCATCTCGTCGAACATCATGAGCCTCGCCGGCATCGCCATCGCCATTGGCGTCCTGGTGGATGCCGGCATCGTCGTGACCGAGAACGCGTTCCGCTTCGTCGAAGAGCGCGGGGTCGACACCACGGATCGGCGCGCGGTCTGGCGATCGGTGCTCGACGCCAGCCGTGTCGTCGGACGGCCGGTCTTCTTCTCGATGGCGATCATCCTCCTGGCGTTCGTTCCGGTGTTCGCGCTGACGGGCCAGGAGGGGAAGCTCTTCCATCCGCTCGCCTTCACCAAGACCTTTGCCGTTCTCGCCGCCACGGTGATTGCCGTCACCCTGGTGCCCGTCCTCTGCACCCTGCTTCTCGCCGGCAAGATGCACGGCGAAGAGGCGAACCCGGTCATGCGCGCGCTCCGCCGGCTTTACCGGCCGGTCCTCGAAGCAGCGCTCACCCATCGGGGCGCGACCCTCGGCGCGGCGGTCGCCATCTTCGTGGGTGCTTTGGCGCTCACGTCGCGCATCGGAAGCGAGTTCATGCCCCCGCTCAACGAAGGCGACGTAATGTTCATGCCCATCGCCGACCCGAGCATCTCGCTCGAGGAGAACACCGAAATCGCCAAGCGCCAGAACGCCGCCCTGCTGGAGTTCCCCGAGGTCGCCTGGGCAGTGGCGAAGGTCGGGCGCGCGGACACCTCGACCGATCCCGCGCCGCTTAACATGACGGAGACGGTGGTGCATCTCAAACCGCGGGAAGAGTGGAGGCCCGGCATGACGCTCGAGAAATTACGGGCGGAGATGGGGAGGCTGGTCCAGACCCCAGGGGTCACCAACATCTGGACGATGCCCATCATCAATCGGATCGACATGCTGACCACGGGCATCCGCTCGGAAGTGGGCGTCAAGATATTCGGCGCCGACCTCGCGGTGCTCGAGCGGCTCGCCCGCGACGTAGGAGAGCGCGTGCGCCAGGTGCCTGGCGCCGCCAACGTGTACCCCGAGCCGGTGACGAGCGGGCAGTATCTCAACATCGAGATCGATCGGGCCGCGGCGGCCCGTTACGGCATTCAGGTAGGCGCGGTCCAGGAGATCATCGAGACCGCGGTCGGCGAGACGGTCTTGAGCTTTACTATCGAAGGGCGCGAGCGCTTCCCCGTTCGCGTGCGCTACGCGCCGGAATACCGCGCCGACCCTCAAGCCATTGGCGACGTCCTCGTGACGGCGCCCGGCGGAGGCCAGGTGCCGCTCGGGGCGATAGCCCGCATTCATCCCTCTCGCGGGCCGGCAATGATCTCGTCCGAGAACGGCCTGCTGCTGGCGACCGTGCTCCTCAACGTCCAGGGTCGTGACGTCGGCGGTTTTGTCGAGGAAGCGCGGCGTGTCGTGCAGGAGCAGGTGAATCTCCCGCCCGGTTACTACGTCACGTGGAGCGGGCGTTGGGAGAACCAGGTGCGCGCCCGTGAGCGGCTTTCGCTGGTGCTGCCGCTCGTTCTCTTGATCATTTACGTCTTGCTCTTTCTGACCTATCGATCGTTTCTCGAGGCGGCGCACGTGCTCCTCGCCGTGCCCTTCGCGTTGAGCGGCGGGGTATATCTGTTGTGGCTCCTCGGCTACAACGCGTCGGTCGCGGTCTTCGTGGGTTTCATCGCGCTCTTCGGCACGGCGGTGCAGACGGCGGTGGTGATGGTCGTTTACCTGGAGGAGGCCGTGGCCCGAAAGCGCAAAGCGCTCTCGGGACGGCTTACGCGCGAGGCTCTCCGGGAGGCGGTCATCGAAGGGGCGCTCCTGCGCCTTCGGCCAAAAGTCATGACGGTCGCGACGGTGGTGGCCGGTCTCTTGCCCATCATGTGGAGCACTCGAGTGGGCGCCGAAGTCATGAAACCACTCGCGACGCCGGTGCTGGGTGGCATGATCTCGTCGCTCCTGCACGTCCTTCTGGTCACACCCGTCATCTTTTGCTGGCTGCGTGAGCGCGAGCTTCCGAAGGAGACCGAGGCGGAAATGAACCGGGGTGCGCCCGCGCCGGCATCGGAGCCACAGACGCCGCTCCCCCCTCGTCGGACGGCTCTTGTCACCCTCGGAGCGATCGTGGTCGTAGTCGTCGGGCTCGCCTTGGGCCTGCGGGCGTGGCTCGGCTCGGGTGGAGCCGGCTCCGGCCGCTCCGGCACCGAGACGCCCATACAGACGGTCGATGCCGGAGAGCTCGTCATCACTCTGACGTCGTCGGACGGGACTATGAACCGGAGCGGCCCGTTCGACGTCGAGTTCCGCTCGGCAACTACGAGCGAGCTCGTCGACGTCGGATCCGTCCGGGCGGGTGCCTCGATGGCGATGCCGGGAATGGCGATGACCGGGGGGGTTGAAGTCGAACCAACACCGGAGGCCGGGCGCTACCGGGCGCGCGGTTCTTACGGGATGGCGGGGGGCTGGCAGATGACTCTGGAGTGGGACGGCCCGGCTGGCCGCGGCTCCGTGACCTTCGAGGTGAACGTGCAATGAACGCTCGAGTACCTTTCATCTTCTTCGTGGGAGCAGTGAGCGCCGTGGCGGCGGGCCAGCCGGCCGCTCGCCCATCGGATCGGTTCCTCTCATCGTCGGGCTCGTCGATCGAGGAGTTGGTCGAGGCGTCGCTCGCCCGCGAGCCCGGGCTTCAGGCTTTTCGGCAGCAGGTACAGGCCAGAAGGGATCGCGAGCAGCAGGGGGCCCTGAGGCCCAATCCGACACTGACCCTTGGCCGGAACGAAGAAGTAGGCGGCACCGACAACAACACGCTCGTCGGCTTCGCCTGGCCTCTCGACTTGTGGCGAAAGTCGGCGCGGGTCACGGCGGCCGAGCGCGGGACCGACGTCGCGCGGGCCGAGTTCTTGGACCGAGAGCGGTTGCTCGCGGCGGAAATCAGACGTGCAGCGGGCAATCTGCTTGCCGCCGTGCGCTCTTTGCGGGTCGCAGAGGATCTGCTGGCCGCGAACCGCCAATTCGCGGCGCTGGTGGACGCGCGCGTTCGAGAGGGCGCGACACCCGCCCTGGAGCGCGGGCTGGTGCGGGTCGAGGTCTCGCGCATCGAGACCGAGCGCGTCCTCGGCGAGGCGCGTGCCGAGATGGCGCTTCTCGAGCTGAAGCGGCTCTCTGGGTTGATGCCGGACGCGGAGCTCACTCTTCGGTACGACCTGGAAGAAGCAGTCGATGCCAACGAGACGAGCACGCCCGGGCGGAATCCGGGCGGGATTGAGACGCGCCCGGACGTAAAAGCCGCGGAAGCACGAGTGGCCGCCGCGGGAGCACGGCAGGAGCTCGCGGTGCGTGACGGCCGAACCGATGCGAGCTTGGTTGCGGCGTACAGCCGGATGGAAGCGGGCTTTCCCCAGAGTGGCTTTGGTCCTTCCGGCGGCATCGAGCGGGTAAGGGGCGTGTTCCATCGGATCGACTTCGGCGTGTCGTGGCAGCTCCCGCTGCGGAACCGAAACCAGGGCGAGATCGCGGCGATTCAGTCGGAGCGGATGGCGGCGCAGGAGGAAGGCCTTCACGTGCGGCTGGCGGCGGCGGTGGAACTCGCGAGCGCCGAGGTGCGCGAGGCGAAGGGCATCGAGGCGCTTTCAATCTACAGACGCGAAGTCCTCGAGCAAGCGCGGGAGAACCTCGACGTCCTGCGGGAGTCCTACGAGTTGGGGCGTTCGGCGCTCCTCGACGTCATCGCAGAAGAGCGGCGCTATCTCGAGGTAGAGAAGGGTTACACCGAGGTCCTTCTCGAGGTGTACCAGGCCCGGGTCGACTCGAGAAGGGCAC
>CAZKNR010000493.1:0-1687 GCA_964553925.1 uncultured Acidobacteriota bacterium | reverse complement strand
GCGCCATCCTCTCGAGCCCCGCCTTCACGTAGCCTCGGAACCGCTCCGGCGTCGGCTCGGGAATCGCGTCGGTGAGAAGACGTCCCGCGCGGTCGAGAACGATCCCCGTGAGATTTCCTCCAGCGTCCTTCAGGATGCGCCCGCCGCCCGGTGCGGGTGTGTTCTCGTCGATGCCGGCCGCCTCGAAGGCTTTCTTATTCCCCCATACGGCGAACCCATGGAGGCTCTGCATCACGACGGGGTTGTTCGGAAACTTCTCGCTCAAAAGGTCCCACGTGGGGTATCGGCTCGCCCAGTCGCTGTCGTCCCATCCTCGCGCGAGGATCCATTCCCCTTCGGGGATGTTCGAAGCGGCGTCCACGACCCGCTGGACCGCCTCTTCCTCGGTCGCCACCCCGAAGAGGCTCACCTGCGATTCGAGCTCACCGAGGCCCGCCACGTGGGTGTGGGAGTCGATGAGGCCCGGAATCACCGTGGTGCCAGATACGTCGAGCGTGCGCGTGGCCTCTCCCCGGTAGCGAGCAGCTTCTTCAACGGTGCCGACGTAGAGGATCTTCCCGTCCTTCACCGCGACCGCTCCGGCGTCGGGCCGCCAACCTTCCGCGGAGCGGGGCGCCGAAGGAGAAGGCGTCCCATCGAGAGCGGGCTCGTCCCAGGAAAGCGTATAGACGCGGCCTCCGGTGATGATGAGGTCCGCTGTTTCCTTCGGGGCGGGCGGCGCGCAGGAGTGGGCGGAAACCAGTAACGACAACCAGAACAGACGATACCATTTCATGGCGGCGTGATTATACTTCCTCCCCATCAGGAGGACACCCGATTGAGCTCCAGAACCCTTGCCGCCATCCTGGCTCTTCTTTCGATGGGCTACGGAGCTGCCCAGACCGCGGTTTCCGACAAACCCGAGACGCCGTTCAAGCTCGCGACTTACGAGGTTCGGGTCGGACTCGTTCTCGGGGAGACGATCCTGGACATTGGCGCCGGAACGAGCCCCTCGTTCGCGAGGGAACTCCCGCCCTCGAGATTCCGACCGATGCGGGCGCTCATCGAGAGCTACGATCGGGTGAAACCGCGCCCCTACCAGATGGCGAACTTCTTCAACGGCCAAAAGGGAAACACGGACGGTCTGGCTTTCGCAAAGGACTCGAGCTCGGTCAAGACGGCAATTGGTATGAGATCATCGACGGGATTCTTTACATGACTCCGGCGCCTGCGATGCGACATCAGCTCGGAATCGGGAACGGACGGCCCCTTCGTGTTCGGTTAGCATGGCTGCAGGGCGTCAGCGGCGTCGCCTTCGGGTGGCCGAGTGCTGCCACCACGGGACTGGCCACGCCGCTCAGCCGAAGAGCCCTTTTGGGCAGACGCCCACACTTCGACATTGGGCGAAACGGTGAGATACTTGGGTTCGTGCCGACGATTCTGCAGGGCCATATCGCGTTTACTTCCATACGCACGAGCCAAATGACCGCCCCATGTCCATGTTGATCGCGACGATCAATCGGCGAAATTCTGGCTGAGCCCATTAGCTCTGGCGAGCAATCTCGGCTTCAGTCCAGTTGAACTTCGAAAAATTCAACGAATGTTGAAGGAAAACGAGTCGACACTTTTGGAGAAATGGTATGCACGGTTCGGACGTTAAAGCCGGCGAGCGAGTCAAGGACGTTCATTTCACTGGAGACACGATCTC
>CAZKNR010000492.1:0-2478 GCA_964553925.1 uncultured Acidobacteriota bacterium | reverse complement strand
CAGTTCGAGAGGAATGTGACGCGCTTGGTGGCGAACAGGAACCTATACGGCGGTGGACGACAGAAAGGGAGCCCGCGAGAAGGAGGGGGCCTTCTTCAGGGGATCGTTCTTTGCGGTGTCTGCGGCCGGCACATGGATGTGCGCTACCGTCGGGGGAGCCCGGTTTACACGTGTCATGACTGGACGACGGGTCGGAGGGGCCACCAGGTCAATTGCCGGCACGTGGAGCCGCTTGTGGAAGAAGAACTCTTGGGGGCGCTTTCAGGAGAAGAGCTGAAGCTGGCGCTGGAGGCATTCGAGAAGCTATCCGAGCGTGCAGAGGAGCTCCGCGGCCAGTGGGAGAAACGCATCGAGGGGGCCCGTTACGAGGCGGAGAAAGCTGCCCGACGTTACCGCGAGGTCGAACCGGAGAACCGATTGGTGGCCAGGACGCTCGAGAGCGAGTGGAACGAGCGACTGAAGGATCTGGAAGAACTGGAGAAAGAATACGCTCGGGTGAAGAGTGAGCCGCCGTTGGAGATGACGGCAGAGCAGCGCGAGGAAGTGCTCGCGCTGGCGAAGGATCTGCCTCGGCTGTGGAAAGCCAAGACGACACTCAACGCACAGCGCAAGGAGTTGCTGCGGCTTCTGATCGAAGACATCACGCTGCGCAACAACGATGAGCCGTGGTCCATCGAGGTCGCGATTCAGTGGAAGACGGGTGTCGTGACGCACCACCGTGCCGAGCGCCTAGTCCGCAACCCGCACAAGACAACCGAAGAAGTCGTCGCACGTGTCAGGGAGTTGTGGGAAACCAAGACGGATAAAGAAGTCGCCGAGATCCTGAACCGAGAGGGGCATCGATCTGGTTACAGTAAACGATTCAAGGAAGCGAGCATCGAAGGTATTCGTCAATCGAAAGGCATGATCAAGCCCATAGGGAGAGGGAAGCGAATCCTGAAGGAACGCAGAGAACTGGAGGAGGGACTGAAATGAAGAAGAACAAACGCAGCAGAGTTCCCCATTCGCGTCAGCGAAGCAGTCCAGATGCTACGTCCCGCGATAGAGCACGAGCCCGTCCAGGCGATACGTCAACCGATCGAGCGAGACCGGCGCGCGCTCCATGTGTTGGAGAAGTGACTCGAGCCACTTCCGATCCTCGACTGCCACGCGCCGCTCGGAGTTGACGGCAAAGCCGTATTGGACCCAACTACGCAAAAGCTCGGCGCGCCCGGGCGTGATCTTCTCGATCGTCTGTATTCAAGCCAACGTGCGCCTGCGGAGGAGTTCTTCAAGCGGCGCGAAGTCGATCTCTTCGGCAACCTGGAAGATCGCCCCGCAGGAACTTGAGCGCGACGGGCCGCCGTGTTCGCTGATCCTCCGCCAGGTAGACCGACCCAACGGTCCCTGAGCCCCATCGCCGCCCGATCGAGTACCGCCCGATGCAAATCGTTCCAAGTTTGGGCGCGGAATCTCCTGGCGCAGGAATAGATAGGGGCGCGTTCATCGCCCGATTTCGGCGCGGCCGTTGCGATGGCAAAGCCGAACCTGATAATCCCGCAGCCAATGCAGAGAATCCTCCTTCCACTATCGTTCTTCCTGGGGTTGCGCTGTGTTACCGCAGCCTCCGACGTGTTCCACATGCTCGAAGGGCAGCGGAGCCTCGAGACGGTGCTCGTCGGCGATCCGGGAAATCCGGCGGACGACATCGGGCTCGGCGCGGTCGCCTATCCGTTTCGCATTGGCAAGTTCGAGGTGACGACGGCGCAATACGTCGTATTCCTCAACGCGAAAGCCAAGTCTTCCCAGGACGGCAGCCTCTGGAACAACGACATGGACTCGACGCGCTCCGGCGAGGGTGTCCGGTGCGAGATTCGTCGCTCTGGCGAGAAGGGAAACTACACCTACACCGTCGCTTCCGAATTCGCGAACCGGCCCGTGACCCACGTGAGTTTCCTCGACGCCTGCCGATTCTGTAACTGGCTTCACAATCTCCAAGGGGATGGCGACACCGAAGACGGTGCGTACACCTTAAACGGCTATTCGGGGACCGACGGCCGGCGCATTCGGCGGAATCGGGGCGCGCGTTGGTTCGTGCCCAACGAAGACGAGTGGTACAAGGCTGCGTACTACGACGCGATGAAGCCTGGCGGAGCGGGGTATTGGGACTATCCGACGCGCACCGACACGAAACCCTCGCGCGATGTCGCTTCGTCGAACGCGGCGAACTTTTTTTCCGATGGATACCTCGACCCCAAGCACTTCTTCACCGACGTGGGGACGTTCGCGCACGCAGCGTCCGCGTACGGAGCGTTTGACCAGGCGGGCAACGCCCTCGAGTGGACGGAGGGGCTTACACTGTTCGGCGTCAACTATTTCTTCCGTCGACGACAATTAAAACTTCCGTTTCATCATCCAGCCTTTGATCCGTCTTCCTTCCCCCCTCCCCCCGGGGGGAGGGGGGTTCCAAAAGTTAATTGTCCCTGGGTGTCCCGGGTC
>CAZKNR010000491.1:0-3605 GCA_964553925.1 uncultured Acidobacteriota bacterium | reverse complement strand
CCAATGAGAAAGATTCGCGAGAGTCCGCTTGCGGATCTTGCCCTCTTCGCGCCAGGCCTCGCGCAGGAGTATGGCGGGGGGCGAGTTGCGGTTGGGCACGCGTTCGACGTACATGGCACGACTATACTCCTATTGTGCTTTAAGTCAACACAATTATAATCATATACATGGGTACATTAATAACGCGACACTTCGAGCTAAAGGCATCGCACACAATCACTTCACCCCGTTTCCGGGCGGTCTTTCAGTGGGAACTTCGGACTAGACGACTAGACTTTAAGGATTGTGAAGCGTGAGGAATCCAGGAACAGCGCAAAAGACCGCGTCAGTGGATGCGCTCCTTGCCGAGGTCGTTCGACGTATCGTCGACGTCGCCCAGCCGGATCAGGTCATTCTCTTCGGTTCCGCGGTTCGCGGTGAGATGGGCCCCGATAGTGACCTGGACCTGCTCGTCATCAAGTCCGGAGTCGAGCATCGGGGGCGACTCGCGAGCGAAATCTACCGCCGCTTGTTCGGTATTCCAGTTCCAGTCGACGTGCTGGTCGTCACTCCGGAGGACGTCGAGTATCTGAGGGACAAGGTAGGGAGCGTCGTGGCCCCGGCGTTGCGGGAGGGCAGAATAGTGTATGGCGCCGAAACTCCGTGATGCGATGACCCCGAGGAGTGGCTGCGACGGGCCCGCAGCAACCTCGCTCGGGCGCATGCGGACATCGGGCTGCCCGACGTGCTCTTCGAGGACCTCTGCTTCGACGCATCTCAAGCAGCCGAGAAAGCCGTGAAGGCGATACTCGTGCATCGAGCCGCCTCCTTTCCCAAGACCCACTCCCTCTCGGAGCTTCTGACCCTGGCAGCGTCCGCCGGCGTAGACCTTCCCAGTGACGTTCTCGATGCCAGCCGTCTCACCCACTATGCGGTCACCACAAGCTATCCGGGCCTGGCGGAAGAAGTGACGCGAGAAGAGTACGTCGAGGCACTGCGCCTCGCCGTGCGAGTCGTCCAGTGGGCGGAGGGATTGATCGGAGGAACTCGAGGACCGAGTGACGAGGGTGGGCGATCATAACGGGGCGGCGGGCACAAAAGCGACGGCGAGACCCTGGCCTCGTCGGTGGTCGAGGAGAGGTCGGGCCGCGTCGAGGAGGTCCCGGGGGCCGATGGCGACGTAGTCGACCCGCGGCGGATCCTTCTTCGATCGCGCAGGCGCAGCCTTCCGCACCTCTGATGAGGAGTCGACCACGAGATACTCGCGGCCCGACCACGCGAAATCGCAGCGTGTCCCCCTCGTAATGGGCGCTGGTCAATCCAACGGGGCGCAATCCCGCTGACCTCGAGAACGGGTGCGCGGGCACCGATCGAGGAGACCTGCGCGGTACTCGACTCGTCCCAGGTTTCCGGAGGCGATGCCCAAGGCGGCGATCGATAGCCGCGGGTAGCTGACCGAGAACCGATCGAGGAAGAACATCGAGTAAAAAGCTCCGGTGTCTCCCAGGCTCTCGATCTCGAGAGAGTTCTCGCCCTCCCGCAGGATGCCCGCGGGGTCGGCTCCAGTCGGGTTCGTGAAGAACTCGATGCGGTACGAACCCACGGGCACGTCGAGTATTTGTCAAGCCACGCGGGACATCGGGATGCGGCTTTACTCGAGTTGAAGACCTGGATCGCCGAAGAGGTGGTAGATCGTAAGGAGCTCGGCGAACGAGCCGGTCTCGAGGAACTTCGCCTGCGCCGCGAGAACGGCATCTCCGAGGCGTCGGTGCCCCCCTTCGAACAGTTCCCGGAGCAGCGCCTTGTGAAGCTCCTTCGCGGGCTCGTTCAAGCTCAGTCCGCTCGGAGCGAAGACGGCGACGGCGCCCTTTCCGTTCGCCTTGAGGAGCTCTTCGGCGAGAGAGTCGAAGAACGGGAAGTGGAAGTAGCCGTTCAAGCAATCGAGGGCGTTGACGATGGGCGTCTGGCCCTGAGGAGTTAGAAGGGCTACCGAGTCGTTGTTGAAGACGTTCTCGCTCGCCCAGAGGTGGATTCCCCCGTGACCCATGTAGCTCACGACTGAGGGACCCTCATCGAAGGCCTCGTGGATCGACTCCCGTGTCCGCTCGGCGCCGAGCGCCCCGAGAGAAATGTGTCGAACTTCGCGAGCCGCTAGGACCGACGCCATCAGGTCGAGGGCGTCGGCATCGAAGTCGCCGGCGACGTCCGGGTTGTCGGTGACGAGAACCACCGGAGCCGTGAGCGTCCGCCCCTTCGTCTCGTACGCGAAGATCTTGTCGATCATGAGCCGGAGCTCGGACGCGTCCGCGGCGGGGAGCCTTCCGATGGCGATGTCCGGAAGGAGGTCGTCTCCATTCACGGCGGCGAGGCTCGGGTCCGAGGCGGTCCAGAGATAACTCGTTTGGATGGGAAGCGCGGGAACTCGATTGGGAGCGCCGGTTCTCAGATGGTCCTTGAAATCGTAGGACGCGTCGCCGAGAAGGAGGACGTAGCGGATTCCTCCGGGCCAGTGGTGGTAGGCGTAGGTGAGGAAGTCGCGTAACGCCTCGGGTCGTCTTTCACCGTAGCCCATCTCGTCGAATACTTCGTCGATGGGCACGGAGGCGACGGCGAGACCCTGGCCGCGCCGGTGATCGAGGAGAGGCCGGGCCGCTTCGAGAAGGTCCCGGGGGCCGATGGCGACGTAGTCGGCCCGCGGTGGATCTTTCTTCCATCTCATCGGCGCAACTTTCCGCACCTCGGGGCGCTTCACCGAGGACGGATCCACCGCGAGATACGTTCGGCCCGCCTCCACGCGAAATCGCAGCGAGCCCGCCTCGTAACGTGCGCCGGTCAACCAGCGGGGGGCGGCCCCGGTGACGTCGAGAACGCGGGTGCTTGCGCCGATGGCAGCGATCTCCGCGGTACCCGACTCGTCATATTTCCCGGAGGCGACTCCGCCTTCGGCGACGGCGAGCCTCTGGTAAGTCACCTCATAGCGATCCAGGAAGAACATCGAGTAGAGAGCACCGGTGTCCTGAAGGCTTTCGATCTCGAGCGAGTTCTCGCCCTCCCGCAGGATGCCCGCGGGGAGAGCGACCTCGATCCGGCGCGGCTCTTTCCCGTTCCACTCTTCGTCGCTTACGTGAGTCCCGTTGACGAAGACGCGCGCGTGATGGTCGGGAGATTCGGGGAAGTCGCTCGCACCCTGGAGCCAGACCTCGAGCTTCGCGGCCGTGCTCGAGGAAACGAGGGAGCTCACCGAGAACGGGAAGCTTTTGCGGCTCGGGGCAAGAAACATATCCCAGAGCCACAGATCCGGGGCTTCGAGAAGGGCGGCTTGATAGTAGCGGTCCTCTTCGCGCTCGATCGTCGCCTGGAGCTCGTGGATAGGATTTCCCGCGGAAGCGGCGCTCTCGGTTCGCATACGCTCGCCCGCGCGTCCGGTCTCGAGCTCGTAGACCGCTTCGTTGCCGTAGGGGTTGGCCTCGGCGCCCTCGCTCAGGAAGAAGAGCGTCGAGCCCGGGGCGAACCGTTCCGTCGGAGGCTCCAGTTGAAAGGCGACTGCCTTTCCGAGACGGCTCAGGCGCAGCGCTCCCGCATCGATTCCCCGGCCTCTCGTCTCGCGGAAGATTTCCTCGTAGCGG
>CAZKNR010000490.1:0-13460 GCA_964553925.1 uncultured Acidobacteriota bacterium | reverse complement strand
ACGTCGAAATCCTTCGGGTAGTGCGGGTCGGTGGTGAACATTCCGGCGTAGTGCGGGTGGGTGGAAGGAAACGTCATCGGGGCGTGGGCGGCATAGACTTCCTTGAACACCGGAGCGCCGAGGATCTCGGCTATCTCCATGAGCTCGTCCGACCCGCCGAAGCGATTCACTTCCTTTCCCTCGGTGATGATGGGAAAGGCGGCTTCCGCGAGCATGTCCGCCGCGCGCTTCACCGCCTCTTCGCTCGGAGCGATGTCGAGGTCGAGCTCGGTGCGGGAGCGCGGGAGGATCTCAGCGCGGGCAATCGGCGCTTCCCACATGTCTTTGGAGAAGGTCACGAACGTCGGCCCGCCCGGAGGCACCCGAGCGAGAAGAAACGCGCGCCGCAGCGTGTCGGGAATGGACTCCGGGCTCAGGACGTCCCAGGTCCACTGCGTGTAATCCTTGGGAAACTGGTGCAGGTTCACCGCCTCGAGGAAGGCGTTCGAGCCTCGAACGTCGGTGGATTGATCGCCGACCGTGACCACGAGGGGGATGCGGTCCTTGAACGCGTTCACCATGGGACCAAAGGCATAGCCGGCGCCCGCGATCGAGTGGAGCATCACCAGGGGTGTTTCTCCGGAGGCCCGGGCGTACCCGTCGGCCATCGACATCACCGATCCTTCGTGGAGACCGGTTACGAAGTGGAGCGAGGTTCGGTCCACGAGGGCGTCGAGGAAACCGACCTCTTCGGATCCGCCAAGGCCGAAGACGTAGGGAACGTTCCACTCGAGGAGAAGCTCGGCCATCACCTCGCCCCCCGTCATGTTCTCGACAATCCGTCCCGGTGAGTCGCTCGAGGCTTCGGCGAGCACGCCGGCCATCTTCGAGGCGGCGACACCCGCCACACCCATCTCCGCGAAGCGGGACAGAAACGCGCGCCTGCCGATCGTTCGCTCCAGGAACAGTCTGGCAATTTCTCTCATTGGACCCTCCGGGAAATCAATTCGTTCCTCCCGCGTTTCGCAGGAGATCCGCAACTTCGGTATGGCCTCGCTCTTCGGCGGCTTTGAGCGGCGTCCAGCCGTTCGAAGCGTGCTGGTTCACTTCCGCTCCTGCCGAGAGGAGAGATCGCACGAGCTCCGCATCGCCGAAGCGCGCTGCCTCAAGGAGCGGGAAATTTCCGTTCTTCGAAAGGAGATCCGGATCCGCGCCCGCTTTCAGGAGCATCGCTGCCTCGGGAGCGCGGCCCCTTGCGCAGACGAGGAGAAGCGCCGTGCGCCCGCGGCTGTCCCGCCCGTCCACGGATGCGCCCTTGTCGAGAAGAAGCCGCATCAAACCAACGTGCCCGGAGGAGGCTGCCCCGATCAATGGCGTCTCGCCACCGGTGTCCCGCCCGTTCACGTTCGCGCCTCGGCTCAAGAGCTCGCGAGCCCGCTCTTCGTCGCCCTTCCGGACGGCGTCGAGGAGCAAAAGCTCGAGCTCCGTGGTGTCGGACGGAAGCATCGCCGCACCGGGCGTCGCCTCGCTCTCGGCAGGCGCGCCCTCCGTGGACGAAAACCTCGATACCTCCGAGGCGATCCGGTCGACCGTCTCGGGGAAGAAGAAGTAGACGGCGAGGAGAACCAGAAGAACGAGAATGAAGACCTTCAGCACGACGCTTCATTCTACGTTAACATCCGCCGCAAGAAGCGAGAGGCCCCCCGTGAAAACGACCAAGCGCCTGTCCGATTTCACCGTGCTCACCTTCGACTGCTACGGGACGCTCATCGACTGGGAGACCGGCATCTGGGACGCGCTGCAGCCTCTCCTGATGGAGAACGGATGCGAGGGCGTCACGCGGGAAAGCGCCCTCTCAGCGTTCGGCGCCGAAGAGGCCGAACAGGAGGCGCGAGCGCCATCGATGCCGTATCCGGAAGTTCTCGGCCAGGTGCATCGCGCGATGGCGAAGCGTTTCGGACTTCTCACCCGCGAGGACCTCGACTCCTCCTTCGGGGCGTCGATTTCACACTGGCCCGCTTTCGCCGACACCGCGGCAGCCCTCAGAGTCCTGAAGCACCGATACCGGCTAGTGATCCTTTCGAACGTCCATCGAGACGGCATCGCGGCCTCGAACCGAAAGCTCGGGGTTCGCTTCGATGCGATCTACACGGCGGAGGAAATCGGCTCCTACAAACCCTCGCCGCGCAACTTCGAGTACATGCTGGAACGCCTCGAGGCGGACCACGGGATCGCGCCCGACCAGATTCTCCACACGGCGCAGAGCCTCTTTCACGACCACGTGCCCGCACGGGTGTACGGTCTCGCGAACTGCTGGATCGACCGGCAGGGTCTGTCCCGCGGAGGGGAGTGGGGCGCGACGGCAAAGATCCGCGAGCAGCCGGACGTCGACTTCCTCTTTCCTTCGCTCGGCGCTCTCGCCGAAGCGGTCGAAGCAACCCCCTGAATGGAGAATGGACTATCGGGCGCGGTGCAGATCGATGAGACCCACGCCGACGTCGTTGTTCCTGTCGCGATAGCCGAGGGAGTCCACCGCCTCTTCCAGCGCCCGCCTCAGATCAGTAACGCTCATTCCGGGATTTGCCGAGAGGATGAGCGCCGCCGCGCCCGAGACGTGGGGAGTCGCCGCCGAAGTGCCGAGGAACGGATCGCCGTAGGAAACCGTCGAGACTCGATCGGGGCCGGCGACGTCGGGCTTCACCCGCCCGTCCGCCGTCGGACCACGGGAGCTGAACCCTTCGAGCGTGCGCGTGTCGAATCCGACGGCGGCCACCGCGACTCCGCCACGGGCGTCCGCGGGAAGGGTCAACGTGCCGATCCCGGTGCCCTGCGAGGGGTCGATGCCGGCCGAGCTCCAAACCCAGAAACGCTGCCCGGGGCTCAACGGACTATTGGGATCGTGGTGAACGAGGACCAAGACAATACCGCTGTACTCGAAGTCCACTCGCTCGACCGGGTCCTGGCTGCCGCTCTGAAGGTCAGCGCTGCTGGCGATGATGGCCGGGTTCGTGGTCGAGAGCTCGGGGTTGCTCAGAAAGGCTTCGGTGACCACGAAAAGGTCATAGTCATGGAGGCTTCCGCCGAAGGGGTCGTCCCACCGGAGCGTGATGTTCGCTCCACCCTCGACCGCGACCGGAAGCACCTCGCCTCCGGGAACGTCGAGGTAACCGTTGCCGTTCCCGTCGCGCCACGGTCCCTGGAAGTATTTTTCGGCTTCATTCCCCCCCGCAGTGACGAACAGCACCCCGCGCGAGAACGCCTCGTCGACCTTCTGCGCGAAGAAGTGATTGCCGTCGGGTGAGAAGACGTTATCGAACCCGACGGAGTGGCTGATGATGTCTACACCCAGGTTCACCAGCTCATCGACCGAAGCGCCCCAGGTGACCTCGTCCTCGAAGCCGGCGAGCACCAGCGTCGCTCCCGGGGCGACGTCATGGATGATCTCGGCGCAGGCGGTTCCGTGCTCCTCCTCGAATTGCGAGAGCCGCTGCAGGACGAAGTCGGTGGCGAGCGTGTCCGCCGGTAGCTCGCTTCCGAGAAGATCCGCGGCCCCCTTGAACCCGGTATCGAGAATACCGACCCCTACTCCCCTCCCGTCGACCCCCTTGCGGTTTCGGTAGTCGGGCGCGTGAATGGTATCGACGCCCTGCGACGTGAGCTTCTGGTTCGGCTTGAACGGCGTGCGCATGCGAAGCACGCTCGGGTGGTTCGATACGTTTCGAAGGGCACCCGCCGGCAGCTTCACCTTGACGAGCTCCCCCGAAGAAGCCTCTATGGTGCCTCCCGCAGCGTGGACCGCGGACTCGACCTCCGATGGCCTCGATTCGGGGGTGAGCACGATGACCGCCGTCACCATCTGCCGAGACTCATCCACCCACTGGGAGCCGCGGGCCGCGAGGCGCTCACCCCGTTCGGCGGCGACCGCGAAGCGGTGTAGCTCTGACGAGAGCTTCCCCTGGTCGCGTTTGTCCTGAGCGGTTCCGGTGAGCGGAATCGCGAGGATCAGAAAGACAGCAAGACGCGCAACGTTACGCCGCAGAGCCGACATGGCTTTCCTCCAAACTTGGGGGGCGTGGATTGTCTTTGTGTCGCGAAGGATGGACCATCCCAAAGTAAAGGACCGCGGGTGTTTTGTCAAATCACCGCGGAATTTACCGCGCGAACTCGAAGATCTCAAATGACTGAGGTACATGGAAACTGCCCTCTCCCGTGGGAGACCACGAGGCGAAGACCACTCCATCCTGGGGTCGCTTTCTCCCGTTGGGCCGCTCGATGCGGTAGACGTTGAATTTCCACCGGTCGCCGGGCTTCGGCGGGAGGGAAACGTTCGCCGCCGAGGGGAGCGGGCGAAATCCCGTCCAGGGCACGAAGATCGTTCCCGTCCAGCCGGTCTCGGCCCGGCGGACGACTCGGCTCTCAAGCCCCGCGAGGTCGAACGCCAGATCCCCTTCCCTGTCGGGGACTGTGCGGACCATGCGGACGTCGCAAACGACGTTCGCCGGGCTCAACTCGATCTCGGCGTAGTTCGTCCCCGAGCCGTCGAGATCGAGAAAGATCTCGACCACCTCCTCCTCCCAGAGGTGCTGGTCGCGTTTGGTCATCGTGTGCCACGGATCGGGATCGACGACGTCGAAACGCAGGTACAGACCCGTGCTGCTCCAGAGCGCGCGGAAGCTGGTGCGATACGTCGACGGCCCGAAGGAGAGTCGTCCCGAGGCTCGCCAGTCGTCATCGTTTCCTGCGAGAAGACGCTCGGTTTCGGCCGCGGTCGATTCGACCCGATAGATCCCCTCGCCCGAGGTAACCGCTAATAGCAGCGAAATAAAGAGCACCACGACGGAATAGCCTAACACGAGACGCTCGATTCGCGACGCTCGGTGGAACCTAGAGCGTTGGACCGCTCGAGGTGCGATCCTCTCGCTCCTCGCGCAGAAGGACGTAGCTCCCGCTCGCAACGACGATTGCGATCCCGAGCCAGGTCCATCGGTCGGGCAGGTCGCCGAAGCCGAGGTAGCCGATGAGGACCGCCATCACGATCTCGCTGTAGCCGAGAGGGGCTAACACCGACGCGGGGGCCCGCTCGAACGCGAGGATGAGCAGGTAGTGGCCGAGAGCGGCGGCGAGGCCGATTCCCGCCATGTACGGGAGGTCCTCCGCTTTCGGGGGAACCCAGAACGTGGGCGCCAGAGCACTCAAGAAGACGGCTCCGAAAACCGCCGTGTAGGCGAGAGTCACGAGCGGGGGCGCCGTGCCCGAGAGCTTGCGAGTGGCGATGAAGTACAAGGAGTACGCCGCTCCGGCCGCGATCGCGAGGAGAGACCCCCAGTCGAAAGCGACGAACCCGGGTCTCAAGATCACGAGAATGCCGGCGAGCCCCACGACCACCGCGGCCCAGAGCCGGGGCTCGAACCTCTCTCCGAGGAGCCACGGTGAGAGGAGCGCCACCAGGAAGGGATAGCAGAAGAGGAGTGCGAGCGCGTCGGCCAGAGGAATCCGCGCAAGCGCGGCAAAGAACAGCGCCGTCGCCAGCATGAGAAATGCTCCCCGCGCGATCTGGAGAACGGGTTGGCGCGGCCAGAGCTCGCGCCGGTCGAACTTCAGAAGGACGATCGGCAGCAGGACGACGAGGTGTACGAAGAAGCGACACCAGGTGAGCTGCCAGGGTGAGTAGCGAGGACTCAGGTACTTCGCGAACCCGTCCATCAGCGGGACGATCTGCGTCGCCCCGACCATGAGGAGAATGCCAGCCCCGGTGGAACGGCTACGCACTATGGAAGCGCGAACGTGAGGAGAGCGCACATGGCGACGGGATTGTAGATGCCGACCCGGCGGGTCTTCAACCGGGGCGCTTGCGCGTGGGGCTGGCCCCGCGGTACAAAGCCGTCTTATGAGCTCGAGAGCTTGGGCCTTCTTAATAATGATACTGGGCTCCGCGTCGGCGGGAACACCCGAGCCGCGGACCTTCGACCTCCTGACCGCGAGCGTCGAGGATATCCAGGCGGCGGTCGACGCCGGTGCCCTTACCTACGAGCGGCTGGTCGAGATGTACTTGCGCCGGATCGAAGCCTACGACAAGAGCGGCCCCAAGCTGAACGCGGTCCTTACGATGAACCCGCGGGCTCTCGAGATCGCACGGGAGCTCGACCGGGAGCGAATCGAGAAAGGCCGGCGAAGCCCGCTCCATGGAATCCCGATCGCGGTGAAGGACACGGTCGATGTGAAAGACGTTGCCTCCGCCGGAGGCAACCTCGCGCTCGCCGGGACGTTTCCCGAGCACGACGCCACCGTGGTGAAGAAGCTGAAGGACGCGGGAGCCATCATCTTTTTCAAGGCCAACCTCGACGAGTTCAACCTCGGAGCGAAGGGCCTGAGCTCTCTCGGCGGCCAGGTCGCGAACCCCTACGACCCGGCACTCAATCCGGGCGGCTCGAGCGCGGGCTCGGGTGTTTCCGTCAACGCCGGTTTCGCGACCCTCGCGATCGCCACCGAGACCGGAGCTTCGATACGAAGTCCGGCGAGCAACAACAGCCTCGTCGGCATCGCTCCCTCGCAGGGCCTGGTGAGCCGCGCGGGCGTCATCGCCATCTCTTACACTCAGGATCGCGTCGGCGTCCACGCGAAGTCCGTCAAGGATGCGGCGCTGCTATTGAGCCACATGCGAGGCTTCGACCCCGAGGACCTCTTCACCTGGGAGAGCCTGGGAAGGCTCGACCCCGCGCCCTACACCGATGCCCTCGACGACGACGCGCTCGCGGGCGCCCGTATCGGCGTCCTCCGGGACCTCTTCCGCAAGGGCGAAGAGTTCCAGGAGGTGAACGGTCTCATCGAAGGACAGATCGACCACATCCGCGACCGAGGCGCGATCGTGATTCCCGGCCTCACGACCGGCATGGACCTGGTGGAGTTCTTCCCCCTCTCGCGCGCGAGCTATCACGAGTTCCGGTTCGTGTTCGAAGCCTACTTAAAACGCCGCGGCGCGGACACGCCGGTGCGCACGCTCGAGGAGCTCATCGCCACGGGAAAGTACTTGAAGAACCTGGAGCCTTCCTTCAACCTCGCCCTCGGTGTGGAATCGCTCGATTTCGACAAGCAGTATCTCGCGCGCTTGAAGAACCGTCTCACCGTGCGCCGGCTCCTCGTGGACCTGATGGACCGCCACCAGGTGGAAGCGCTGGTGCATCCGTTCAAGTCCCTCGGAGCCCCTCCGCTCGGCGTCGACGACCGCGGCCTCCGCGACAATCCTATCAGCGCTATCACGGGTCTCCCCGCGGTGGTGGTTCCCGCAGGCGTCACGAGCGGAGGGCTTCCTATCTCGATCGAGTTCCTGGGCCGCCCCTTCAGCGAGCCCTCGCTCTTGAGGCTCGCGCACGCCTACGAGCGCTCGAGCCAGAAGAGGGTCGCGCCGCAATCGACTCCCCACCTTTCGGGGGAGGTCTTCACCTACGAGTTCCTCCCCAGGCAGTGAGGATTCCCGCCGCAGTCAGCGAGCCCGCGAGAACGAAGAGCGCCGCCGACATGCTCCCCGAGGCGTCGCGCACGTGCCCCACGACGAACGGGCTCACGTAACCCGCGAGGTTTCCGATGGAGTTGATCCCGGCGATTCCTCCGGCGGCGGCGGTGCCGGAGAGAAACGCCGTGGGGAGAGACCAGAAGCACGAGACGGCGGCCATAACGCCGCAGGTCGCTACCGTAAGGGCGACGAAACTCTGGAGGGGTGAGCTCGCGGAAGCCGCGCTCGTCGCGAACGCGGCGCCGGCGATGAGCGCCGGAAGCGCCGTGTGCCACCGCCGCTCCCCCGTCCGGTCGGAATGGTGGCCCACGAGCAGCATAGCGACGGCGGAAGCACCCCAGGGAATGGCGGTCAGGAGGCCGATGCGCCACGGATCGGACGTCATCGTGTCGGACAGAATCTGCGGAAGCCAGAAGGAAATTCCGTATAGCCCCATGACCACGCAGAAGTAAATCAAGGTAAGGAGCCAGACCCTCGGGCTCCGGAACAGGTCGGCGAGGCGGTGATGGCCCTCTTCCTCTTCGATCTTTAGCGTCTCTTCCTCCCGCACTCGCCGCAACAGAAGCTCCCGCTCCTCCTCTGTCAGCCACTTCGCCTTCGAAGGACCGTCGTCGAGAAGAAAGAGTACGAGAAGACCTACCACCATCGAGGGGAGCCCCTCCAGAAGATAGAGCCATTGCCAGCCCGCGAGGCCCGAGACCCCGGAGAGACTCGAAAGAATGAAGCCCGATACCGGCCCTCCAATGACGCCCGAGAGAGTGATGGCGGTCATGAATCCCGCGACCATCCTCGCCCGGTGCTTTCGCGTATACCAATACGTGAGGTAGAGGATGATGCCGGGAAAGAATCCCGCCTCGGCGACGCCGAGCGCGAACCGAAGCGCGTAGAACGTCCTCTCCCCCGTCACGAACATCGTCGCCGACGAGAGCATCCCCCAGACGATCATGATCCGCGCGATCCAGATCCTGGCCCCCACCCGTTCGAGGATGAGATTCGACGGCACTTCGAACAGGAAGTAACCGATGAAGAAGACGCCGGCGCCGATCCCGTAGACGGTGTCGCTGAAGCCGAGATCCTTCTGCATCTGAAGCTTGGCGAAGCCGACGTTCACCCGATCGAGGTAGGCGAGCACGTAGCAGAGAAAGAGGAGCGGCAGTAGACGCCACGTGACCTTGCGGTAAGTCGCCTCCTCCGGGTTCATCGAGCTCATCGGGGACGGCTCCTGTTCCAGAGCAAAAGGAACGAGGCTCCGAAGATCGTCGTGACCAGGCCCCACCAGAAATTCACGTTCCACCCGAGCGAGCGGGCGTAGATGGCGGGATCCGACACCAGTCCGTAGGTGACCAGCACTGTACCGGTGAGAGTGAAGAGGCTTCCGACGAAGAAGTGAAGCTGGCGCTCCATGAGGTCACCAGAACCAAACGTTCAACGCCAGAGCACCGGCGAGAACGAGGATCGCGAGTACCGAGGGGCTCGCGATCCCGAGCCGCCGCGTCGCAAGGGGCCGCGGCGTCGCGGAGTAGACGAGGCCGACCAACTCCTCGACGGGCTTGGGTCGGGTCGCGAGGCTGACGGCGACGGTCACGGAAAAGCAGACAGTCCAGGCGGTAATGGCGCCGAAGTAGTTCGAAGCCATATCGCTTCGATAGAAAAGGACTCCCGCGACCACCAGCAGGTAGTGCGCCGCGGCGGACGCGGTTCCCGCCAGGAGGCCGTAGAAAGCACCCGACGCCGTGGCCCGCGCCCAGAACATCCCGAGAAGAAACGTGGCGAAGAGGGGGGCGTTGAAGAACGAGAACAGGAGCTGCATGTAATCCATGAGGTTGTTGAAGAAGAACACCAGATAGGCTGCGGCAACGCTCGCGAGCGTGCCGAAAACCGTCGCCGCTTTCCCGACGGCGAGATAGTGCGCATCCGGCCGACCCGGACAGAGATAAGCCTGATAGATGTCATAGGTCCAGACGGTGTTGAATGCGGTTACGTTTCCCGCCATGCCGCTCATGAAGCTCGCGAGAAGCGCCGTGAGCCCGAGGCCGAGAAGACCCGGCGGGTAGTAGCGCGCGAGCATGAGGGGGAAGCTCATGTTGTAGTTCTCGCCGAGCTCTTCGGGAATCGTGACCAGAGCCACGAGGCCCGGCAGGATGACGAGAAGCGGGAAGAGCATTTTGGGAATGGCGGCGATGAGCGGTGTCCTCCGGGCGGCCTCGAGGTCCTTGGAGGCGAGCGCCCTCTGGATCACGAGGAAGTCCGTGCACCAGTACCCGAAGGAGAGCACGAAGCCGAGACCCATGAGCGTGCCGAAGAACCCGACCCCCATGGGGTTCTCGTCCGGATTGGCGAGCACCGACCAGGTGTGAGCGAAGCCTTCGGGAAGGCGCGCCTCGAGCCCCTCGAAGCCTCCGACCTCCGTCAGGCCGAGGATGGCCATGGGCAGAAGCCCGAAAACGATGAGGAAGAACTGGAGAACCTCGTTATAGATCGACGAAGTGAGGCCTCCGAAGAAGATGTAGACCAGAACGATCGTGGCGGAGAGCAGGATGCTCGCGTGGATGTTCCAGCCGAGCATCAGGTTCAGCACGATGGCCATGGCGTACATGTTGATGCCCGACATCGCGACCGTCATTACCGCGAAGGAGATGGCGTTGAGGCCGCGGGTCCTCTCGTCGAAGCGGAGCTTCAGATACTCGGGGACGCTCCGCACGCGGCTCCCGTAGTAGAACGGCATCATGAAGATCGCGAGGAACACCATCGCCGGAATCGCTCCCACCCAGTAGAAGTGGTTGGTGAGCATCCCGTACTTGGCGCCGTTCGCCGCCATCCCCATGACCTCGAGGGCACCGAGGTTCGCGGCGATGAAGGCGAGCCCCGTCACCCAGCTCGGAAGCGATCGGCCGGAGAGGAAAAAATCCTCGCTGGTGTGCATCCGTCCTCTGAGGGCGAAGCCCACCGCGAGGACGAAGACTCCGTAGATGCCTAGGATGGCGTAGTCGACGAAATGGAGCTCCATACCGCTACCTTTCGCGGGACCTCTTCTCGATGAGGCCGGGTGCTATCGGCATGACGACGAAGGATAGGGAAATCAACGGGGTCCGGCAAGCGTTTTCAGATCCCATGGTAAACTCCGTCTCCTTTTATCCCTCGGAGTTGCCACCATGACGAACCCCTCTCGCCTTTCCGATTCGCCGTCGCGTTTCCGTTGCTGGCTCCTCCGTACCGCTGCTCTCTTCGCCCTCCTGGGGCTCGTCGCCTGTATTGCCGGACCCAGGCCCGAGCCGGCCGATCTCCTCATCGTCAACGGCAAGGTGTACTCCGGCGGGGGCGCCCCCATGGCCGAAGCGGTTGCGGTCCGAGCAAACCATATCCTCGCGGTGGGCACCACCGCCGAGATCGAGAAGCACCGAAATGACGCGACCACCGTCGTCGATGCCAAAGGGGGAACCGTCCTCGCCGGTTTCAACGACGCGCACGTGCATTTCTTGAGCGGCGGGGAATCCCTCGACCGCGTGAACCTGTTCAACGCCAAAACGGTCGGAGACGCGCAGCAAGCGATTCGAGAGTTCGTGAGCGCGGGACCGGACCGTCCGTGGGTGCTCGGACGCGGGTGGCTCTATGCAACGTTTCCCGGAGGTCTTCCCACGAAGGAGCAGCTTGACGAATTGGTCTCCGATCGTCCCGCTCTCATGGAGTGCTACGACGGCCACACCGCTTGGGTGAACTCCAAAGCCCTCGAGCTCGCGGGCATCACGTCGAAGACCCCCGATCCGCCGAATGGTCTCATCGTGCGGGACGCGGAAGGGCAGCCCACCGGGGTCCTCAAGGAGTCGGCCCAACGGCTGGTGAACGGAATCCTGCCCGCGCCCACGCGCGACGAGAAGCTCGAGCTCATCAAGAAGGCCGTTCGCCGGGCGCAGAGTCTCGGCGTGACCAGCGTGCAGAACGCCGGAATGGATCCCGACGAATTCGAGCTCTATGCCGAGCTCGAACGGAGCGGCGAGCTGGGACTGAGGATGTATGCCGCCTTGTCGGCGCCGCCCGGCTTCTCCGACGAGGACGCCAACCGGTACGAGGAGTTGCTGAAGAGGCATCCCGACACTCCGCTTCTCAAGACGGGAGCGATCAAGATGTTCGCCGACGGCGTGATCGAATCCCATACCGCCGCCATGCTCGAGCCCTATGCCAACCAGGACACGACGGGGATTCCCAACTACACCGTGGAAGACATGAACCGCATCGTCTCGATGATGGACAAAAGAGGATGGCAGATCTTCATACACGCCATCGGCGACCGGGGCATTCGCATGGCGCTCGATGCCTACGAGCATGCCACCGAGGTCAATCCGGCGCCGGCCCGCGGACGCCGGCACCGCATCGAGCACATCGAGGCGGTAAGCGCCGCGGATATTCCTCGCTTCGCGGGTCTCGGTGTCATTGCTTCGATGCAGCCCTTTCACGCGAACCCCATCCAGAACGTCCTCGAGGTCTGGGCGGTAAACCTCGGGCCCGAGCGCGCCTCGCGGGCCTGGGCTTGGAAGAGCATCCGCGACTCCGGCGGCCGACTGGCCTTCGGCACCGACTGGCCGGTGGTGGACATCGATCCCCGACCGGGCATCCATACCGCCTTGACCCGTCAAACGCTCGATGGAAATCCGGAGGGAGGCTTCGCGCCGGAGCAGCGGCTACCGCTCGAGGACATCCTCGACACCTGGACGGCGGAATCGGCCTACGCTTCGTTCGAGGAAGGACGGAAGGGCACGCTCGCCCCCGGCATGCTCGCCGATATCGTCGTGTTGTCGATGGACGTCTTCGCCGTGCCGATCGAGAAGGTCAAGGACTTCCAAGTGGCGACCACGGTGTTCGACGGCCGAGTGGTGTACTCCGGCAGCCTCGGCGCCGCGGACACCTCGCGCTAGCTGCTAGCCCCCCCTCGCCGCGGGGACCTTGACCTTTCGCCTACCCGGGAGTGGCTATGTTCCATAGGCATAAACCAAAAAGCAGCCGGCTCCAAGTATTCGAGAGAAAGGAGGCCAGGATCTCTTGCTCCAGGACACGCGCAACCACTTGGAGTCGCGGTGAGAACGAAGGCGGGACCCATTCCCGTCCCCGCATTCCGGACCGCCTACGGACGGGCAGCTTCTCACTCGGCGGGATGGACGTAACGAACGCAAGAGACCGTCAAAGACTTCGGCGCGGGCCTAGCCGCTCGTGATGCGTACGTCCCTCGCCACCGATCCCAGATGGCCCAGGAGCACGAACCACAGGATGGACATCGCGCCCATCTCGAGGGTCTCTTCCATCGACTTCGAGAAGTGGCGCAGGGACTCTTCCGCGGCGGTCCCGAAGCGGCGCTCCGACCAGGTCTCGAGAGACGGATATCGGCTTACGGCAGCCGCGTAGACGTTCGCCGGATGCTCCTCCTCCAGGCCCTCGAAGAAGTCCAGTGAGACGGCGGTCGCCATGCAGGCCATCGCCGTCACCAGAAGGAGCCGCGGCCGCGTGCGACCGAGCTTTCTCCAGAGGAACAAAAGGAGATAGAGGCCGAGCGCGGCGAAGGGAGGTAGAAAGAGAACGTGCCAGGTGTAGCTCGGAAACCAGGCGGCGAGCGCGGATCGCTCGGCCATGGCGTCAAAGGTGCTCGAGAACCGCTCGTGAAGCTGGGCGCCGTCGTCGACCGCCATGTACAGGAACCCGACGGCGAGGATCAGATAACCTCGCGACCGATCGACGGCGTAGATCGCGAGGAGCGTGAGCCCGACGAGGAGCGTTTGGGTCGAGGCGAACCAGGAGGCGAGGCCGTCCTCGCGGGCGATATTGAGGAGGCGCCTCATCGCTCCGACGTCGATGAGGCGCCCGTAGTTGATGTGGTAGTCGAGCACGGCGAACGCCACCTCGGCCGCGAGGCAGAGGAGCAGCACCCGCGACGTCAGGCGCCGCCAGTCGACGCGAAGCTCGACGCCTGCCGCGGGCGCGGCGA
>CAZKNR010000489.1:0-5479 GCA_964553925.1 uncultured Acidobacteriota bacterium | reverse complement strand
GTCGATTCTCGAGAAGACGTTCGGGGTCGC
This sequence comes from uncultured Acidobacteriota bacterium, assembly GCA_964553925.1. Lineage (GTDB taxonomy): Bacteria > Acidobacteriota > Vicinamibacteria > Marinacidobacterales > SMYC01 > DAISKN01. The sequence goes on along the minus strand of CAZKNR010000489.1, from coordinate 5,449 downwards.
GGCCGGCTACATGCCGCGAGCCGGCGACGGAGCCCCGGTCGTCGAGCCTCACCGCTCGTCGATGCAATGGACCCGCCGCTTCATCGGACTGAAGCTCTTCCTCTCGCTTCTCGTCGCGGGCTTCGAGGGCTACGCGGATACACTCCGGAGCATGGTCCGGCTCGGGGATGGTCTCCGCGAGCGGCTCGGCGCCGCGGGGTTCCGCGTCGTGAACCGGACGCCGCTTCCGGTGGTGTGCTTCCAGGACGGCCGCCATCCCGAGGGCGCCACCCTTCCTTACTTGAAGGCGATGGCGGACGCCGTCGTCGAGAGCGGAAGCGCCTGGGTATCGATCGTAAGTCTCGGGGGGCGCCTCCCCGCGATACGAGCTTGCATTACGAGCTTCCGAACCGAAGAGCGCGATCTCGACGTTCTCATCAAATCTCTCTCCGCCGCGCGCCCGCGTTCCTGACCATTCGAGAGAGATCCAACCCATCCGGCCCGGGATCCGGCCCGATGGATTCACCCACCCCCCCACTCACGACGGTAGGGATCGCTATCTGCCGTAATCGCCGCACTTAACGGCATCTCTTTTTCTCGACATTTCTGGCATCGAAATTGCTCTTTGTCTGGATGCTTTGCAGCGTAGTCTTCATTCAGAAAATTGAACGAAGACATCAAAAAATTGAAACGCTCGAGACGGAGGAACCCATGCGATTGTCCACTCACCGCCTCCCACTGTTCGTGACCGCGATCCTTCTCATCGTTCTTATCGGGCTTACTGCGGGCCTCGCTTCGGCCCAGACGGGGAAGATCGGAGGCAACGTCACGGACTCACAGGGAGGAGTGCTTCCAGGCGCCGCCGTGGTCGCCCGGAACGTCAATACCGGCCTTTCGCTGACGCAGGTCACGAACGCCGCCGGCGCCTACAACTTCCCTTCACTCGACCCCGGGGCGTACCGGGTCGAAGTGAGCCTTGCCGGTTTCAACTCTTACACTCGTGAGGGACTCATCTTGACCACGGGTCAATCGATCACCGTAGACGCGGCCCTGGACGTGGCGGGGGTGAGCGAGACCGTGACTGTCACCGGCGAGTCCCCCATGCTCAACACCCGCGAGTCCAAAGTGGGAGGCGTTGTCGAGAACGCGCAGATCGAAAACGTCCCCATCAACACCCGCGACACCCAGCAGCTCGCGCTCCTGGTTCCGGGCGCGAGGCCGGCGGAGCGCTTCGATCCCACCAAGAGCCGGGTTCCGGCCATCAGCTTCGGCACGAACTCCGCCGGCAGGAGCATCCTCTTTACCCTCGACGGCGGAGACAACACCGACGACGCGGTGGGCGGTCTTCTCCAGCAGATCTCGATGGACGCCGTCCAGGAGTTCGAGGTCGTCACCTCCCGTATCAAAGCCGAGTACGGCCGCGCCGGTGGAGGCGCGGTTCAGATCGTGACCAAGTCGGGCACGAACCAGTACCAGGGCTCGGTCTTCGAGTTCTTCCGCGACAAGAGCCTGAACGCCACGACGCAGCCGGAAAAGGACGCGGGGATCGACAAGGCGCCCTTTCGGAGGCACCAGTTCGGCGGCGTCTTCGGCGGACCGATCGTCCAGGACAAGGCGTTTTTCTTCGTGAACTACGAGAGGGTGGTCGAGGACGTCAACTCCATCCTGAGCATTGCCCCCGAAGTGCAAGGCGCCTATAGCCAGCAGTTCCTATCGAGCCACGGCGGTCTCGGCGCCATCGAGCAGCCGTTCCGTCGCAACTACTTCCTCGCAAAGTACACGCAGCAGTTCAACCCCAGTAACCGCCTCGACGTTCGCTACTCCTACGAGGACAACGGACGAGAGGGCGATCAGGTGGGAACGGGGTTCACCGCGAACGCGACGCTCGATAACGCGGCAACGCAGACCAACGACCTTCAGAGCGTCCTCGGGCGCTTCCAGACGATCGTCGGCTCGTCCGGATTCAACGAGGTCGTGGTGAGCTGGAGCGATTTCGAGAACGTCATCCAGAGCGTGACCCAGAGCGATTTCGTCACCCCGGGGACGCCCACCCTCATCTATCCCAGCTTGACGGCGGGACAGAACAGCGGGGCTCCCCAGAAGACGTTCCAGACCAAGCTCGACTTCCGGGACACGTTCTCCTATTCGCTCGATAACCACGAGATGAAGTTCGGAGGCAACCTTTCCCGGGTCGATCCCCTCGGAGCCCATATCCCGTTCTCGAGTCAGGGCACGTTCCAGTACGCGAACGACGGCGACCCCGAGAACCAGTCGATCTTCTTTTCGATGTTCGACATCATCCCCATCATCGACCGGCCCAATACCGACGTCGGCGTCTTCGCCCAGGACGATTGGCGCGTCACCGAGAACCTGACGTTGAACCTGGGCATCCGCTACGACGTCGAGTACGGGACGCTGAGCGACATCGAGTACGGGGTCAACGGCCTCAGGCTCATCGAGGACCCGCGAAGCCCCTACTTCGGCCAGGGAACTCCCGAGGACGACAAGAACAACGTCGCCCCTCGGGTGGGCTTCGCGTGGGACGTCCAGAATGACGGCAAGACCGTGGTTCGGGGAGGCTGGGGCATCTTCTACGACAAGATCGTCTACAACGCGAGTATCTACACCGACATCGATTTCGTCAACGTGCGCGGAGTCGCGCTCGACGGAAACGACTTCCCCGGAGGGGTCATTCCCTTTGGCCCCGGCAGTATCCCCACGTTTCAGGAGCTCTTCACGAATTTCGGTTTCCCCCAGCCGTTCGAGCCCATCGTTCCGCCGGGCTACGAGTTCGCGAAGTCTTCCCAGTTCACCATCGGCGTGAGCCGAGAGCTCGATCCGACCCTCGCGCTCGACGTCGACTACATCCACTCCGAGGGGTCCCAGCGGGGAAAGCAGTCGGACCTGAACGAGCGCGTCGTGCCTCTCGACAACACTTCACGCTTGTTCTATCCCGAGCTGCGCGGCCGGCTCCGGATCGCGGAGTCGATCGGTGAAGACACTTACGATGGCCTCCAGACGTCGCTTCGCAAGCGGTTCGCGAACAGCATGCAGTTCGTCCTCAACTACACGCTGAGCGAGGTCGCGGGCAACGCCGAGAGCAACTTCGGGACCGAGGCCGAGTGCCGCGCCTGCATCGGAAGCGCGCGGGACATCGGCCCTTACATCAACGACGCCACCCACCGGGTGGTGCTCTCGGGAATCTTCCAGCTTCCCGCGGACTTTCAGGTTTCGGCTCTCTACCAGGGAGAGAGTGGCCGCGCTCTCAGCTCGTTCTCATCGCGGGATCTCAACGGCAACGGGCGCTTGAGCACGACCGCTCCTCTCGACATGACCGAGGGGCCGAACGGTGAAGAGCCGGGTCGGGGCAACTTCCGGGGCGAGCCCACGCACACCGTCGACGTGCGACTCGCGAAGTTCTTCCGGTTCGGCGAGAAAAATCTCCAGGTCATGTTCGAGGCGTTCAACCTCTTCAACCGCGTGAACTGGGGCAACAAGGTCAATCAGATTTTCGAGTCGGCGAGCTTCGGCCAGCCGACGGGCGAGCTGAACATGGATCAGCTCCAGATTCAGCTCGGCGTTCGCTTCACGTTCTAAGGTTTTGCCGAAAGGGGTGAGCCCTGCTCCGGCGGGGCTCACCGCTTTTCCAATGTCTCCATGCGAAATGCGAGGCAGGGGTATGCGTGCTAGAGTTGTGTGACCGGCCGCACGGGCGATGATCTGGACCTCCCCGAGATCGCCGAGGCCCGAGGGTATCTGGCGTCGACCTCCTGAGAAGCCGCTCGAAGAGTCTTCATGCCTCGCGACTTCTCGTGCGATTTCGACGAGAACCGATCGGTTTGGCTCGAGGGGAAGGCGCCCTACGTGCGAGCGGCACCACTCCGCTCCGATCGCACGGCCGACGTCGTCATCATCGGAGGCGGTTTCACCGGAGTCTCGACCGCCTACCATCTGTCGAAGCGATTTCCCGACAAAGGCATCGTCCTCATCGAGGCCCGAGAGATCGCGAACGGCGCGAGCGGGCGAAACGGCGGACAGATGCTCAACTGGGTCCATGGATTCGACCCCCGGTCTCCGGAGGAAGCGAAGAGAATCTACGACGCCACCCGCGAGGGGATCGAGAGCGTCCTCGGAATCGTGGGCGAGCACCGGCTTCGAGTGCCCGTCCGATGCGAGGGGCACCTCGACGTCCTCACGAGCGCCCGCGCCGCGGATGAGTCCGCGAAAGCTCTCCAGGAGATCGAGGGCTCCGGAGTTCCGCTTCGGTTCTTGAGCCGGAAAGAGCTCTCGGAGAAGATCGATCTCGACGGAGTCGAAGGAGCGGTCTTCGATCCTGGAGGGGGCGAGCTCGACGGTTTGGCCTACCTCCGGGCCCTCCGGCCGGTCCTCGAAGCGCGCGGGGTTGAAATCTTCGAGGGGACGCCCGCGCTTCGCATCCGTGAAGGGCGGACGATCGAAGTCGAGACGCCGGCGGGGACCCTCCGGGCGCAGGCGGCGGTTCTCGCAACCAACGCCTATACCCCTCACCTCGGGTACTTCCGCTCCGGCCTCGTTCCGCTCCACTCGCACGTGCTCGCGACCGAGCCGCTCCCAGAGAACGAGTGGGCCCGTCGGGGATGGAAGAGCGGAGCGAACTTCATCGACGACCGCAGCCGGGTCTCGTATGGAACGATGACGGCGGGCGGCCGGGTGTTGTTCGGCGGAGGGAGTAACACCGCCTATCAGTACGTGTACGCGAACGGAACCCGGTCGGAAGGCCCGAGCGAGCGTGCCGTTGACGACATGCGCCTCAGGCTCCTCGCCTACCTTCCGTGTCTTACGGGCGTTTCCATCACCCATCGCTGGAGCGGGCCGGTGGCGCTGACGCTCTCAAGGCTTCCCACAATGGGGGTACGGGGCGCTCACCGCAACTTGTATTTCGCTCTCGGCTACAGCGGCCACGGAATCACCCTCTCGAACCTCGCGGGGAAGGTCCTCACCGACCTCTACAGCGGCTCTGACGAGCGGTGGCGCGGACTCCCCTTCTACGAGCAGAAGCTTCGCTACGTTCCTCCGGAGCCGTTGAGATACCTCGGCTATCACGCCTACACCCGGCTAACCGGACGCTCGCCGCGGATTTACGAGAAGTACAAAGCCGGATAAGCCACCCACTGACCGAGCGGTCGGTTTGCGCTAAAATATCAACTATCTTCCGATGTGTAGATTGGTAAACCGCTTTTTCGTTTTGACCCTCCTGACCTTCCCGCCGGCCGCAGCTCTCGAAGCTGCGGCGCCGCGCACTTTGTCCGTGGGGAGCGTCGAAGAGGGGCGCGAGCCCCAAATCGACGGCCTGGTCACCGACGACGTGTGGCTCGCGGTCGACCCCTACAAGGGCTTTACCCAGCAGGAGCCGATCGAGGGCGCTCCCGCGAGCGAGGAGACGGAAGTCCGCGTCCTGCTCGGCCGGACGACGCTCTACATCGGCGTGATC
>CAZKNR010000488.1:0-1567 GCA_964553925.1 uncultured Acidobacteriota bacterium | reverse complement strand
CGGCGCCTGATCGATAATCTCGTCGAGCCTGGGCCACAGGACCTCGAAGAACTCATCGCGGCCCTCACCCGGCTCGTCGATCCGCATTCCCGACATCCACGCCGTCTTTCGTTCCTCGTCGAGCTCGTCGAGCGGCTCGTACTCCGCGCGGCAGCCAGGCGAAAGTCGGTTCCACGTGGACTCGAGGACGCTATGAAACTCCAGAAGAGGTGAGGGGCAGCTCGCGGCGCACTCCCCGAACCGAACGCGGGTGTAGAACCGCTCGCCCTTGGTCGCGAGCCGCCACAGGAGCTCGGGGAACACCGCGCCTCCGAGGTGGTCGTGGAGATCGCCCCCCTTGGGGAGGTCGTAGAGGACGCGGTAGAGCTCCTCGGGCGTCGCCTCACGCCGGATCGTATCGAAGCGCTCGGAGAAGGAGAGCAGCAATCCAAGGAGAAGTGCTTCCATCGGCCAAGACTACTTGTCGAGCCACTGCGCCAGGTCTTTTTCCATCTCTTCCGTGGTCAGAAACTGCCCGGCGCGAATTTCTTGACGCGCGTCTTCGATTCGCTGACGAACGTAGATGTGATTCTGGATCTCATCCATTGTGCAGTCGTCCGGTAGCTTCTCGAGGAGCGTGAACACTACCTTTTTTGCTGTGGCCATGGAGTAACCTCGAATAGGTCCATTTTATCACTGCGGCCTCACCGTCCGCTCCACTTGGGAGCTCGCTTTTCGCGAAACGCGCGGACTCCTTCCTCCGCGTCCTCGGACGAGAGCGCGGCCACGACCGCGGGAAGGCGGAGAGCCTGCGCCTCCTCCGGAGACAGCCTCGGAGTGCGCTTCACTACCTGCTTGATTGCGCGAAGCGACAGCGGAGCGCAGGCGAGGACGTCCGTCACCCAGCGATCTACCGCGGCGTCGAGATCCGTTCTCGGCACGACCTCATTGACGAGACCCATGCGGTGAGCTTCGGAGGCGGAGACGCGGCGCCCGGTGAGGAGGACGCCCATCGCCCACTTCTCGGGCACGAGGCGGGGAAGAAGGACCATGCCTCCGTCGAGGGGCATGCGGCCGACCCTCGGCTCGGGGAATCCGAATTCCGCGTCCTCGCTGGCGACGACGATGTCGCATCCGAGGACCATCTCGAAACCCCCACCGAGGGCGAACCCGTTGACGCGGGCGATGAGGGGAACGTCGAGGGTGGTGCGGAGGGCGATCCCGCCGAAGCCTCCCGGCCGCGACTTCGCCCAGTACTCGAGCCCGCTCGCGGCGTCCTCGGGGGAGGCGCTCTTCATATCGGCTCCCGCGGAGAACGCCTTGTCACCCGCGCCGGTGAGGACCACCACCCTTACTTCGGAGTCGGACTCGATCTGCTGCCAGATGTCCTGGAGCGCGCGCTCGGTTGCGGCATCGACGGCGTTTCGAACCTCGGGCCTATCGATCGTGACCCGAGCCACGTGCTCGTGGAGCTCGTAGCGGACGCTCACGCGACGACCCCGTCGCTTCGAAGGCGCTCGATTCGATTCGAGTCGTAGCCGAGCTCGCGAAGGACGTCGTCGGTGTGCTCGCCGAGATGCGGCGGAGC
>CAZKNR010000487.1:0-11941 GCA_964553925.1 uncultured Acidobacteriota bacterium | reverse complement strand
TCCGGGGAACGTCTCGAGGACGGCGCGGTCGGTGCGGCGGATGTCCTCGGGGTCGCCCGAGAGCGCGACCCAGCGGAAAGGGCCCGACCCCTCGCAGAATAGAGGGCGGATGTAGGCGGGAACGAATCCCACGATGTCGAGGGCGTTGTCGACCCCGGCCGAAAGCGCCTGCCCTCGGATGTTGTTGCCGTAGTCGAACGTCACGGCGCCTTTTGATTGCAGCTCCAGCATCGAGCGCACGTGCTCCGCCATGGTGCGCTTCGACTCCTCGATGTAACGCTTCGGATTCTTCGTACGAAGCGCGAGCGCTTCGTCGTAGGTCATTCCGTTCGGAACGTACCCGTTCAGCTCGTCGTGGGCCGACGTCTGGTCCGTCAGCACGTCGGGGACTACGTCCCGGGCAATGAGATCCCGAAGCATGTCCGCGGCGTTTCCCTGGAAAGCGACCGAGAGAGGCCGTCCCGCCTTCGTCGCTTCAAAGCACCAGGAGAGCGCTTCGCCGAGATCGGAGCTCGCGCGATCGAGGTATCCGGTCTCGAGCCTTCTTTCGATGCGCCGCGGGTCCACCTCCGCCGCGAGGCAGACGCCCTCGTTCATCGTGACGGAGAGCGGCTGGGCGCCCCCCATGCCTCCGAGCCCGCCGGTAGCGACGAGCTTCCCTTTCAGACTTCCGCCGAAGCTCTCCCGGGCGCAGGCGCCGAACGTCTCGTAGGTCCCCTGGAGGATTCCCTGGGTCCCGATGTAGATCCAGCTTCCCGCCGTCATCTGGCCGAACATCGTGAGCCCCATCGCTTCGAGCCTTCGGAACTCCTCCCACGTCGCCCAGTGGGGGACGAGAAGCGAGTTCGCGATGAGGACTCGCGGCGCGTCGGGGTGCGTCTTCGCGATCCCCACGGGCCGGCCCGATTGCACCAGGAGCGTCTCGTCGGACTCGAGCGCGAGGAGAGCTTTCAGGATCCGCTCGAAGTCCGTCCACGTTCGGGCGGCCTTCCCCGTGCCTCCGTAGACGACGAGGTCCTCCGGCCTTTCCGCGACTTCCGGATCGAGGTTGTTCTGGATCATCCGGTAGGCGGCTTCCTGCGGCCAGCCCTTGCACGAGATCGAAGCACCCCGCGGCGCCCGGACGGTGCGCGCTTGTACGCTCATCAGCCGACCTCTCCCAATACCCCGTTGACCGCCTCGAGGACTGCACCGGACAAAACGAGCTCGCGGGCGGCCGCGATGTCGGGGTAATTCACGCGGTCGCGCTCGTACGGCGGGACTCTCTTCCGAAGACAGGCATGGACTGCCTCGAGAGCTGGCGACGAAGTGAGCGGACGACGAAACTCCAGCGCCTGCGCGGCCGCGAGGAGCTCGATACCGAGAATGTGGGCGAGGTTCGAAGCGACCTCGCGCGTCTTGCGGGCCGCGGTCACACCCATGCTCACGTGGTCCTCCTGGTTGGCGGAAGTAGGGATGCTGTCGACGCTCGCCGGATGGGAGAGCGCCTTGTTCTCCGAAGCGAGCGCCGCCGCCGTGACCTGCAGGATCATGAACCCGGAGTTGAGGCCTCCCTCTTTCACCAGGAACGCGGGAAGCCCGGAGAGGTCCGGGTTCACCAGGCGCTCCGTCCGCCGCTCGCTGATGGTCCCGAGCTCCGCGAGCGCGATGGTGAGGAAGTCCGACGCCAGCGCCACCGGCTGCCCGTGGAAGTTCCCGCCGGAGAGGACCTCCTTCTCGTCGATGAAGATCATGGGGTTATCGGTGGCGCTGTTCAACTCGATCTCGAGGACTCTCGACGTGTAGTCGAGGGCGTCTCGGACCGCCCCGTGCACCTGGGGCATACAGCGAAGCGAATAGCTGTCCTGAACGCGGTCGCAGTTCTCGTGCGATTTCCGAAGAGCGCTTCCCGCAAGTAGACGCCTCAAGTTTTGGGCCGACGCCGTCTGGCCCGGGTGAGGTCGCGCCTGGTGGATCCGCGGGTCGAAGGCGACGTCGGTTCCGAGCAAGGCGTCGAGAGTGAGGGCGCCGATGACGTCGGCGGAACGCACCAGACGCCGGGCGTCGACGACGGCATCCGCGAGGAGCGCCGAGATCACCTGGGTCCCATTGATGAGCGCGAGCCCGTCTTTAGGATGAAGCTTCGCGGGCGCGAGCCCGGCGCGCGCGAGGGCGGTAGCACTGGCAAGTCGCTCGCCGCGGTACACCGCCTCGCCTTCTCCGATGAGCGAAAGGGCGACGTGGGCGAGGGGCGCCAGGTCCCCGCTCGCTCCGACCGAGCCCTTCTCGGGGACGACGGGGTGGACGCCGGCGTTCAGCATGGCGACGAGCGCATCCAGGGTCCCGGGGTCGATCCCCGAGTAGCCGGACGCAAGCGCATTCGCCCGGAGGAGAAGGATCGCCCGCACCACCGGCTCCGGGAAAGCGTTTCCCACACCGGCGGAATGGCTTCGGACGAGGTTGAGCTGGAGCGCCTCCAGATCCTCCCGGGCGATGACCACGTTCCGGAAGTTGCCGAAGCCGGTGTTGATGCCGTAGACGACAAGGTCCCCTCGCAGGATGTCGTCGACCACGGCGCGCGAAGCTTTGACTCTTTCCCGGGCTTCGGGCGCGAGGGAGACTGCGGCGCCGCGCCGGGCGACGTCTTCGATCTCCTCGAGAGTGAGACTTCTTCCGGTGAGAACGACGCCCACGAAAAACATCTTATCCCACCCTTGTAGATTTTTCCGGGTGCGGGAACTTTCACCATGGGGGGAAAAGACGTCTCCGAATCCCGGCTACCCGGATCCTTCACAGAGGCCGCATGTTTTGCTCCTCGATCGGACCTCGGATCATTGGCAGCAAATTTGCTTTGTGTGTGGACAAGGGGGGCACGCCGATGGGAAAACGATTCGGGGTTGCCGCGCTACTCGCCTCACTTTTCGCGCCGGTTACGGCCGCCGAAGCCCAGTGGAACGATCCCAAGCTCATTGCGGGTCAGGTGGCATTTCACACGGCGGTGAGCTTCGTCGCCAAGCTCATCCACCGGGAGCCTCCGGGACGAGCGATCCGTGAGGCGCTGAAGTCCGGCGCCCTCGCGGGCGGCCTTTCGCACGCTGGATACTGCATCGCCGGAAGAAACCCGGAGTGGGCCCTTGCGGGGAAAGCTCTTGCCCAGAAGGGGTCTCTCACCACGAGGCGCTCCGTCGACGGACTTCCGGTCTTCGATCGATCCCTCCTGACTCACTGGGAGATCACGCACTCGTTCGTCCACTTCGAATGGAACGGAAAGCCGAAGGTCGAGGTGGACGCGATCAACGCCGCCTTCTCCGCGTACTACCTCGCGTCGGGCGACCCCTACAAGTTCGACGCGAAACGGACTCTTCTGTCAGGGAGCCTCGTGTTCCAGAACCAGAACCCGCCCCCGGGCCTTCTCGGCTACTACGTTCCCGGCGTTCTCTGGATCGACGCCGAGCGCCTCGACGAACGACGCATATGGGGCCACGAGCTCGTACACAGCCTACAAGTGGAGCGCGGCGCCGCCGTCCGCGACTGGCACTACGGGCCTCTTCGGTTCAACTGGCTGGTGCTGGCCTCGGGAGTTCCGGCGCTTCTCGCCGGCTGGCCCGACCACGACAAACGCCTCCACGAGCTCGAGGCGGACGGCTACGCGGGAACGCGCTAGCCTCAGATCGTCCGGGTACGCAGACGCCGCAGCCAGACGCCGAGAAGCGAGACCCCTACGGCGAAGAGACCCACGAGCATCCCGAACCAAAGGCCGAGAACACCGTACCCGAACGGGAAGGCGAGGGCCCAGCCCGCGGGAAGGGCGAGCACCCAGTAACCGATGAGGCCCGCGACCATCGGGGTGCGCGTGTCGCCGAGCCCACGCAAGACTCCGATTACGACCACCTGAAGACCGTCGAAGAGCTGGAAGAGCGCCGCTACCGAAAGGAGCGACACTCCCACTCCGAGAACCGACGCATCCGTGGTGAAAAACGAGATGATCGGACGGGGAAAGAGCCAGAGCGCGAGCGCCGCCGTCGCCATGAACGAGACTCCGAGAGCGATCGCCATCCAGCCCGCTCGCACCACTCCATCGGCGTCGCGCCGTCCGACGGCCTGCCCCACCCGCACCGCCGCCGCGGACGCGACGCCGTAGGGCACCATGAACGTGGTCGAGGCAACGGTGATCGCGATCTGGTGCGCCGCGAGAGACGCCGCGTCGAGCCGCGCGGCGAGAGCGGTGGCCGCGCTGAAGAGCGCGACTTCGACGGTGATCTGGAGGGCCGCGGGGATCCCCAGATCCAATAGCCTCTTGAGCCGCGCCCGTTCGATCGCGAGCGGCAGCGGGAAGAGCTCTCGCGGACCCCGCCGATCGTAGTAGACGATCGCGACGAGAAGGAATCCCGACATGAACACGCGGGAGAGAAACGTCGCCCAGGCCGCGCCCCCGACTCCCAACCGGGGAAGGCCGAGCTTTCCGAAGATGAGCGTCCAGTTGACGACGGCGTTCAGGAGATTGGCGGAGATGAGGGCCACCATCACCACGCGCTCGTGCCCTGTAGCCTGGAGATACCGACGAGAGGCGGCGTAGAGAAGAAGCGGAAGGAGGCTCCAGATCACGGGCCTCATATAAGGGAGGGTGAGCTCGAGAACCCGGGGCTCGATCCCGAACCGCGGGAGGAGTCCCATCAGGGCGTAAAGCACGAGCGTCAACGGGAGCGCGAGAAAGAGTGCGAGATAAATCCCATGGACGAGCGACCGGTGGCAGTCCCGGAGATTTCCGGCGCCGTACGCCTGAGAGATCACGGTATCGAGGCCGAGGAGGAGCCCCATGCCGAAGATGGTGACACCGAGAAAAAGAGCCGAGCCGAGGGCGACGGCGCCGATGGCCTCGGCTCCCAGACGGCCGACCATGATGGTGTCGACGGTGGACATCGCCGTCCAGCCGAGCTCGGCGATGACGACCGGGACCGCGAGGCGGAGCATGGGCCTCCACTCGGTCGCAAGAGCCGAGAGGCTCACGCGGTAAGGACCGCGTGCGTGGAAGCGTTCTTCGAGGGCTCCGTCTTCATGGGGGCGCGCCAGCATACGCACTCCCGGGCGTCGCCGCCAGCAGCAATAGAGAGCTCCGCACCCCGTCTTTATGCACGAGAGACAACTTACATTGAATGCTAGTTACATCAGATGTAAGTTGTATGGGAGGAGAGTATCGTGCCGAAGTTCGTGAACCGGGAACGAGAGCTCAGACGACTCGAGGAGAGTTGCGGACAACTTCCTCGCGTTCTGGTTCGGCGTAGTCTCGAAGTACCGGGCTGAGATCGATCGCGGCCTCGGGAAGACCATTCTGCCCGTGGTCCTGTCCGAGCTGGACGACCACATGGGACCCCGCTGGGAAGATGCCTTCCGTCAACACCTTCGCCGACTGGCCGCTCGAGGAGAGCTGGGGCCAGACGTGGTCGCCGTCGGACCCTTCTGGGCCAATGGCCAGGATGCCGTCGAAATCGACGCCGTCGTTCTAGCGGGCCGGAGCCGGCGAGCTGTCGTTGTGGGTGAAGCGAAGTGGGCCAAAGTCGTCGACGGCGCGAAGGTTCGTCGAGCGCTAGAAGACAAGGCGCTTCGACTTCCTCACGTCGATGACGGTCTGGTCTACGCCGTATGCGCTCGCGAGAAGGTGACTTCGTCCCGCGGCGTGCGGGTTTTTACCGCGCGCCACCTCTTCGCTCGCTAAGCGCGCTCGCGAAGAACCTCGTCTTCTCTCAGCGCGCTTCCGAGGGCTTCGATGGCGCTCCGGATCTCGAGCTCCTCGACGAAGCCGAGGTGTCCTACGCGCACGATCTGTCCCATGAGGCGCTCCTGGCCGCGGGCGAGGACCGTTCGGTGCTTCGTGCGAAGCCGTTCCATGAGGGCCGGCTCGTCGATCCCGGAAGGAAGGCGAATGGCGGTGACCGTGGGGGAGGAGAAGCGCTCCTCGGCGAAGAGCTCGAGGCCGAGCGCCTTGGCGTCCCTGCGCGCGGCCTCGGCGACCAGGCGGTGGCGAGCGTGGACGTTCGAAGCGCCCTCCTTCAGGAGAAGGTCGAGAGCGACGTCCAGAGCGTAGAGGAGGGAGATCGCGGGAGTGAAGGGGAAGTTCCCCTTGTCGCGAGCTTTTCGATAGCGACGGAGATCAAAGTAGAACCGGGGCGTCGAAGCACTCTCCATCGCCTCGAGGGCCCGCGCGCCGAGAAAGAGCATCGACATGCCCGGCGGGACTCCCCAGGCCTTCTGGGACCCGGTGATCACGAGGTCCACCTCCAGAGCGTCCATCGGAAGCGGCATCGCGCCCAGGCTCGAGATGGCATCGACGAGAAGGAGCGCCTCCGACTCCTCGTGCACGACCTTCGCGAGCTCCTCGATCGAGAGCGCCACCCCGGTCGACGTCTCGTTCTGAGTGAGAAGGACTGCTTTGAGGTTTTTCTGTTCCCGGATCGCTTTCCGCAGCTCACCGGGGTCGGCAGTCTTTCCCCACTCGACCGAAAGGCGTTTCAGGTCGCAGCCGAGCTCGGACGCGATCGAGCAGAACCTCTCGCCGAAGACTCCCGCGGACACACCGAGGACACGGTCTCCGGGGCTCAGGAGGTTCGCGACCGCGGCCTCGAGCCCGCCGGTTCCGCTCGCGGTGAGAAGGAAGATCTCGTGCGCGGTCTCGAGGTATCGCGCAAACTTGTCGTAGAGGCCCGAGACGAGGACCTTCATCTCCGCTCCACGGTGGTTCGACATCTGGCGCGAGAGCGCCTCTCGCACCTCGCGCGGGAGTGGAGTGGGTCCGGGAATGCGAAGGTTCACGTCGTCTTTCATCCGAGGTAGATCCCTTTCGGGTCGAGCTCCTCGCGCAGGAGCGAGAGAGCGGTTGAATCGGGGAGGGTCGTCGTCGCCAGGGGCTCTTTCACCCGAAGCGGCCAGCTCACTTCCGCGCGCACCTCGTCGAGGCTCACTCCGGGATGAACCGCCTCGAGGACCATCTCGCGGCTCTCAGGGTCGAAGCCGTAGACCCCGAGGTTCGTGATGACCCGCTCCGGTCCTTTTCCCGGAGCTCCGAGCTCTTCTCGCGAGCGGCCGCCGTCGAGGTGCCCGACGCTCGTCCGGAAATCGAGCTTCTCGGGAAACTTGTTGCGCTTCTGCGGAAGCAGGATCACCGTCTTTTTCGCGAGCCAGGAGATCTCCGCCGCCCCTCCCGAGCCCGGAAGCCGGACTTTGGGGTGGTGATAATCGGAGCCGACGATGGTGGTGTTGAGGTTTCCGAAGCGATCGATCTGGGCCGCGCCGAGAAAGCCGACGTCGATGCGCCCTCCCTGGAGGAAGTAGAGGAAGCACTCGTTCATCGGCATGACCTGGAGGGCACCGCTCACGAGGCAAGGATCCCCAATCGAGAGCGGAAGCCGTGACGGCCGCGCGCCATACACTCCCGCCTCGTACACCAGTTGAGCCTTCGGGGCGTGGAGCCGGAGCGCGAGGTTCACCGCGAGATTGGGAAGACCGACGCCGACGAAGACCACGTCACCGTCCGCGATCTCGCGGGCGGCGGTGAACGCCATGAGCTCCGAGCGGGTGGGCTCAGCGGTAGAGGCCATAGTTCACCGGGGGAGAATGGAATGGCTCGGGCGCGAGCCGTTCGCGGACCGACCTCCCGAGCTTCTCGACGTACTCCGTTCGGCCCTCGACCCCGTAGACCCATTCGTCGAGGTAGGCCTTCATCCCTTCTTCGGTCCGCCCGATGTTCTCCCACTCCACGTAGAACTCGTTGTCGCGATCGTAATAGCCCTGGACGAAGCTGGGGTGAGCGCCATAGGGCTCCTCGACCACCGCGTCCACGATGACCCCGGGAATCATCGTCCGGTTGGGGTCGGCGCGGATCGCGTCCTCATCGACGATCTCCTCCACCACCACGATGACTTTCTTCGCCGCGAAAGCCGCTTCTTTCTGAACTCCGGTCAGACCCCAGACGTGGGTGTTTCCCGAGGCGTCGGCGCGCTGGGCGTGGAGGATGGCGACGTCGGGGTTCAGCGCGGGGACGGCGTAGAGCGTCTCGCCGGTGAAGGGGCACTGGACGGGCTGGATATTCGGGTTGACCTTCGGGAGATCCGTTCCGTGATACGTGCGGAGAGGAAGGAAAGGAAGCCCGGACGCTCCCGCCTTGATCCGGGTCGCGAGGCCGAAGTGGGAGTACTCCTCGATCTCGAGCTCGTGAGGAATGCCCTTCTCGACGGCTCGACGGATCCCGTGGAGAGACCCGACTCCGGGATTTCCGGTCCAGCTGAAGACGAGCTTCTTCGCGACGCCCGCGGCCACCATCTGGTCGTAGATGAGATCCGGCGTCAGCCGGCAAAGCGTCAGGTCCTTCTTTCTTTGCCGGATGATCTCGTGCCCGGCGGCGAAGGGGATGAGGTGGGTGAATCCTTCCGCGAGCACCGAGTCGCTGTCTTCCACCAAACGCGCGACGGCATCGCGCATCGTCGTGACTTTCGAAAAATTCATACGGCCTGAAGTGCCTCGTCCAGGATACGCACGGCGACGTCTGCTTCCTCTTCCGTCACGATCAGTGGCGGCGCGAGCCGGATCGCGCTCTCGCCGCATCCGAGAAGAAGAAGACCGCGCTCGAAGGCGGCCTTGAGAACCGGGGCCACCAGCTCTTTCGCCGGCGCCCGGCTCTCGCGATCCTTCACCAGATCGATCGCCAGCATGAGCCCAAGCCCGCGCGCGTCACCTACGACCTGGTGCTTCGCCTTCAGCTCCTCGAGCCGACGGAGAAGGTGCGCGCCCACTTTGGCGGCGTTCGCGATGAGCCCCTCCTGAAGAAGGTCGAGTGTCGCGAGGGCGGCGGCGCAGGAGACGGCGTTTCCACCAAAGGTGCTTCCGTGGCCTCCGGAGTTCCACTGGAGGAGCTTGTCCCCGGCGACGATCGCCGCGAGGGGCATGCCCGAGGCGATGCCCTTTGCGAGGACGATGATGTCGGGTTGAAGGTCGAAGTGCTCCGAGGCGAACAGCTTCCCCGTGCGTCCCATCCCCGCCTGGACCTCGTCGGCGATGAGGAGGATCCCGTGCTCGTTCGCGAGAGCCTGGAGCTTCGTGAGGAATTCTTTCTTGGGGACGAAGTAGCCGCCCTCCCCCTGGACCGGCTCTACGATGATGGCCGCGATCTCTTCAGGGGGGGCGATGGTCTTGAAGAGCGTCTTTTCCAGGTGATCCAGGCACTCGACGTCGCAGGTCTCGGGCCTGAGACCGACCGGGCATCGATAACACTGCGCGTAGTACGTGTGGTGCACCTCGGGAAGCATGGGCGCGTAGCCTTTCCTCTGGACCGCCTTGCTCGCGGTCAAAGACGCGGCGCCCATGGTCCTTCCGTGAAAGGCGCCGAAGAACGCGACGATCTTCTGCCGCTTCGTCCGCAGGCGCGCGAGCTTGATCGAGGCCTCGACCGCTTCCGCGCCGGAGTTGGCGAAGAAAACGCGGGGACTCCCTCCGCCGCTCCGAACGGGTGCCACTTGCGCGATTCTTTCCGCGAGCTCCGCGACCGGCCGGGTGTAGAAGTCCGTCGGGCACATGTGGAGGAGCTTTCCCGCCTGTTCGCGGATCGCGGCGACGACCCGCGGGTGGCAGTGGCCCGTCGAGCAGACGGCGATCCCCGCGGCGAAGTCGAGGAAGCGGTTCCCGTCAGGGTCGGTCACGACCATTCCCAAGGCTTCCTCGACCACCAGGGGATAGTCCTTCTTGAAATGCTGCGAGACGTAGCGCTCGTCCTTCTCGATAAGCGCCTTCGCCTTCGGCCCGGGAAGCTTGGTGACGATCGAGGGTGCGGTCAAGGTGGTCATGGATTCAGCTCCGAGAAAGTCTCTTCGAGAAGGGAGGCGACGTCATCGAGCTCTCGCTCCTCGATGACGAAGGGCGGGCCGAGGACCACGGTGTCGCCGTCGACGCCGTTCGCCATGCCCGTCCCATAATAGAGGATGAGCCCCTTCGCGAAAGCGCGGGAGGCGACCTCTTCGACGAGCTTCCGCGACCGGGGGAAAGGCTCTTTCGTTTTCTTGTCGCGCACGAGCTCGATCCCCGCGAGGAGGCCGCGCCCGCGGACGTCTCCCACGAAGTCGAATCGCTTCAGTCTCTCGAGGGCGGCGAAGAACGGCCGCTCGAGCCGCGCCACGCGGTCGACGAGGTCCTCGCGCTCGAGGATCGACAGCACCTCGCGGGCGACGGCGGCCACGACCGGATGGTGGGAAAACGTGAAGCCGTGGGTGAAGCTCCCGAGCTTATCCTTGATTGTTCGGGGGATTTCCTCCCTTACCGCCACCGCCCCTCCGGGGACCACGCCCGAGGTGATGCCCTTTCCCAGGAGCAGGATGTCGGGAACGACCCCTGAGGGCTCGCAGGCGAGAAACGTCCCCGTGCGTCCGTAGCCGACGAGGACCTCGTCAAGGACGAGAAGGACGTCGTGTCGATCGCAGATCTCGCGCACTCGCGGGAGGTAGTCGGGCGGCGGAACCGCAGCCCCCGTCGCGGCGCCCCCGACGGACTCGACGAAGAACGCGGAGACCGTGTCGGGACCAAGCTCCTGGATGAGATCGGAGAGTGCGTCGGCGCAAGCAACTCCGCAGTCGGGATAACTTTTACCCAGGGGACACCGGTAGCAGTACGGCGCCGGGGCGTGGTGTTGGTTCGAAAGAAGCGGCAAGTAGGGCTTGCGAAGAGACTCGCGGCCCGTGACCGAGAGGGCTCCCAGGGTCCCGCCGTGGTAGCTCGGGCGGACGGCGAGAGCGCGGTACTTCGAGTCGTGCCCCCTCGCGATGTGGTACTGCCTCGCGAGCTTGATCGCGGTCTCCGTCGCCTCGCTTCCCCCGGGGACGAGATAGAGCTTCGAGAGCCCGTCAGGGAGAAGACGCGCTAGCCCTTCGGCCCACTCCTCGATGGCGTCGGTCGTAAACTGGGTGCCGTGGACGTAAGCGACCTCTCCCGCCTGCGCCGCCATTGCGCGCGCGAGGTCCTTCCGGCCGTGGCCGAGGCTCACAACCAAAGCCCCACCGCAGGCGTCGAGATAGCGTTTACCGGAGGAATCGAAGAGGTAGATGCCTTCGCCGCGCACGGCGGTGGGCATGGCTTTCCCCAGATCGCGGTAGAACACGGGAGTTTCGGGGAAGCGTCGCATCGACATTAATGGATTAAACTAGCACGGCCGGAGAGTGAACATGAGATCCCATGGATTCCCGTTTGTCCTTTTTTTTCTGGGGACGTCGGTAGCCATCGAGGCCCAAACCCGCGTCAACCGCCTGATCTCGATCCTCGAGACCGGAGCCCCCGCGATCGGGGTATGGACGGGCGCGACCGCGGCGCCGCGCATCTCCAAGGTGCTCGCGACGAGCGACGTCGACTTCATCGTGGCCGACGTCGAGCACGAGGTCTACGATTTCCCGACGCTACGCGGGTTCCTCCTCGAGATCGAGGACTTCAGCCGCCGCTATCGCGCCGAGCCGCGCGAGGCCCCGACGGTTCTGGTGAAGCTCGCCCATCGAGCGGGATGGGACCCGCGCTACGAGATCGCGGAGTCGCTCAAGGTGGGCCCGGCGATGGGAGTGTGGATCCCCTTCGTCGAGAGTGCTTCTGAGCTCGAGCTCGCGATCTCCGCCGTGAGGCGAGCGGAGACCACGGGCCTCGGTGGTCTCAACATCCCCCGAGAGCGCCGCGAGCCCTGGCCCCAGAATCCCGAGGGCGAGCTCTTCGTGGTGGCGATGATCGAATCCGCCAAAGGGGTCGAAAACGCAAAGGAGATCGCCGCCGTTGCCGGCCTCGGCGCCATCGAGCCCGTCCACCTTTCGGAGGGGGACACGAAGGCGATCGTTTCCTTCTGCAAGGAGAAGGGTGTCTACCTGGCGACCGAGGCGGTCCCCGAGGATGTCGCCCTCAGGGTTGCGGAAGGCTACCGGCTCATCCACCTCGGCTGGGACTTCAACCT
>CAZKNR010000486.1:0-17367 GCA_964553925.1 uncultured Acidobacteriota bacterium | reverse complement strand
TGGCCGCCGTGGGAAGCGCCGTCGGGATCGGGAACATCTGGAGATTTCCCTATCTCGTGGGCGAGAACGGCGGAAGTGCCTTCGTTCTCGTCTACGTGCTCGCGGTGGTCGCGGTGGGGATGCCCATCCTCACGGCGGAGCTTCTCATGGGACGCCGGGGTGGCCGGAGCGCCGATGAGACCCTGAGGGTTCTCGCCCGGGCCGAGGGTCGAAGCGAGCTCTGGCGGTTCCACGGTTTCCTGATGATCGCCATCGCTCTTCTGGGCTCGAGTTTTTTCAGCGTCGTTTCGGGCTGGTGCGTCGCGTATATCCCGCTGGCGTTGTCCGGAAGCTTCGCGGGCGCGGACGCGGAAACATCGGCCCGTCTCCTGCAAAACCTGACGGGCGATCCGGTGCGGATGGTCGCCTGGCATGGGGTTTTCATGGGCGCGACCGTCCTCATCGTCTCTGGCGGAGTCAAACGCGGTCTCGAGCGCGCGCTCAAGGTTCTCATGCCCACGTTGTTCGTGCTCCTCGTCTTCCTCGTGCTCTATGCCGCGGTCATCGGCGACCTTGGGGCGGGGCTCCGCTTTCTCTTTGCGCCGGACTTCTCGCGCATCGACGCCGATGCCGTCCTGAAGGCGCTGGGGCAAGCTTGTCTTTCGCTGAGCGTCGGAGTGGGAGTCATGGTGACCTATGGCGCCTACCTTCCGAAGAACGTCTCGATCCCCCGCGCTACTGTCGTCATCGCCGCCGCCGATACCATCACCGCCCTTCTCGCCGGAATCGCGATCTTTCCCATTGTGGCCGCGTACGGACTCGCGCCGGACGAGGGGCCGGGGCTCACGTTCGTCACCCTCCCCATCGCCTTCGGTCAGATGCCCTTCGGCTCGCTCGTGGGGACGCTGTTCTTCGTTCTGCTCGTGGTCGCTGCCCTGGGCTCGAGCATCGGGATTCTCGAGACCCTAGTGTTCTGGCTCTCGGAGAGAATCGCGAGCCCGAAGTGGGTGCTCGCGGTCGGCGCCGGAGTCTTCACCTGGGTCCTCGGCATCGCCTCCGCGCTTTCTTTCAACGTGTGGGCGGACTTCAAGCCACTATCCCGCTTCGCGCCCTTCCGCGATGCGACGATATTCGGAGTGGTCGAATACGTGGCGGCGAACTTGATGCTGCCCGTGAGTGTCCTCCTCGTAGCGGTTTTCGCGGGATGGGTCATGAGCAAGAGGTCAACTCTCGACGAGCTGGTTCCGGGAGAGACTCCCGCTTATCGCCGGTGGCGGTTTCTAATTCGCTACGTCGCGCCGCTCGCGGTCCTCGCCATTCTCGTTGCCAACTTCATTTGAACAAGGAGAACCACATGACGGTCGAAATCGGGGATTTGCGAGAACTTGTCCGGCGCGATCGGGTGCATCGAAACGTCTACCTCGACCCGGCCCTGTTCGAGGAGGAAATGGCGCGCGTTCACGGGCGCGCCTGGCTATATGTGGGCCACGAAAGCCAGGTCCCGGAGCCGGGCAGCTTCTTTACGACGAGAATGGGCCGGGCTCAGGTCGTACTTTCGCGTCACAAAGACGGCGCGGTCCACGTCCTCCGCAATCGCTGCGGGCACAAAGGCGCCGCCGTCGTCGGGCTGCGCTCTGGGACCGCGAAGTTCTTCCAGTGCATGTACCACGGCTGGGTTTACGAAACGAACGGCGCGCTTCACGCTGTCCCGCAACGGAAAGGTTACGAGGGCACCGATATCGATCTCGAAAACCTCGCTCACGGGATGACCACCGTCCCGCGCGTCGGGACCTACCGCGGTTTCGTCTTCGCGAGCCTCTCGCCCGAAGGTCCCGATCTGGAGACGTTTCTCGGTCCCACCCGCCGATCCCTCGACAACATCGTGGACCGGGCGCCGTCAGGGGAGCTCGAGGTCGTGGGAGGGTCGTTTCGCGTCATCATGCGAGGCAATTGGAAGATGATGATCGAGAACTTGAACGACCTCATGCATCCCATGGTCACTCACGTCTCTTCGACCGAAGCCGCCGCGCAGGAAGAGGCCGCGCTTCCCGAAGGGGTGAAGCCGCCCCCGGAGATTCCCCTTCTGACCAGTAACGGTTGGCCCTACGAGTTCTGGAACGGCCTCCGGGTGGTGTGCTGCGACTACGGCCATAGCCTCATGGGCGGGATCAATACCCCTCGGGACACCGACCCGGTCTTCGTGAGCTACGCCCGCTCGCTCGAGCAGTCGTACGGCGCCGAGCGCACCGAGGAGATTCTGTCGTATCCGAGCGTCATGACGTTCATCTATCCGGGCCTCTCGGTCCATACCGCTTACCAGCAGCTTCGGGTCATCCACCCGATCGCCTTCGACCGCACCGAGCTCGAAGTCTGGACGCTGCGCCTGAAGGGAGCGCCGGAGGAGATGTATCAGCGCTCGAGGGTTTACGCCAACCTGGTGAACTCGCCCTCCTCCACCGGCAACTGCGATGACGTGGAGGCGTTCATGCGGATCCATCGGGGTCTCGAAAGCGACCCCAGGGAGTGGGTGAGCCAGCATCGGGCCTGCGGTCAGGATACGGACACGGAAGAGGGCGTCCTCGCTTCGCCGGGGACGAGCGAGATTCCGATGAGAAACCAGTTCCGAGCCTGGCTCGGCTACATGACGGGGGAGTTGGGAAATGGCGGGTAAGACGCTGGAGCAGGGGATCTCGCCGCGACGCCGCAGAGGGAAGCCCGACATTCGCGGGGTGGAACAGTATCTCTATCAAGAGGCTTTTTATCTCGATAGCAAGCTCTATCAAGAGTGGCTCGACCTCTTCACCGAAGACGGCCTCTACTGGGTCCCCGCGGCTCCGGATCAAAAGGACCCCTACAATCATGTTTCGCTCTACTTCGAGGATCGGATCCTTCGCCAGATGCGCGTGAGACGGCTCCTCCATCCGCAGGCCTTCTCCTTGCAGAGCCCGGTGCGCGCGAGCCGCATCGTGGGCAACGTCATGTTGGAGCAGTTCGATGCCGCGACCGGCGACTGCCGCGTGAGGTCCACGTTCCACATGCTCGAGCTGCAGTATGGCGAGCAGCGTCTCTACGGCGGCTTCTACCTCCACGACCTGGCGGCGTCCGAATCGGGGTACCGAATCAAGATGAAGCGAGTGGACCTCATCAATTGTGACGGTCCGCTCGACATCATGCAGGCGTTCCTGTAATGGAAGCTCGAGCACAGGTGGTCCTCCCCTGCGGAGAGTTGGAGGAGACGCTCGGCTTTTTCACCGATCGTCTGGGGTTTCGAGTCGATGCCATCTATCCCGCCGACGATCCTTCGGTCGCGGTCGTCTCGGGATACGGGCTTCGCGTCGAGCTCCGACGAGGGGGAGGCGGGGAGCCCGGAGTTCTCCGTCTCGTTGTAACCAATCCAACCGATTTCGCGGGGGGCGCCTCGGAGCTAATCGCTCCGAACGGGACGCGCATAGAGATCGTGGACGCCGATCCGCCGCTCGTGGTGCCTCCGGTCGTGCCGTCCTTCGTCTTAAGCGAGAACGGCGACCGCGCCCAGTGGGGCACGGGGCGGGCGGGGATGCGCTATCGCGACCTCGTCCCCGACCGCCAGGGCGGGAGCTTCATCGCGTCGCACATCCAGATCCCGGGAGGCGGCCCGGTCCCGGACTACGTGCACTTTCACAAGGTCCGGTTCCAGATGATCTACTGCTACAAGGGCTGGGCGCGCCTCGTCTACGAGGACCAGGGGCCGCCGTTCGTGATGCAAGCGGGCGACTGCGTTTTGCAACCGCCGCGAATCCGTCACCGTGTCCTCGAAAGCTCACCCGGCCTCGAAGTCATCGAGATCGGCTGTCCAGCGAATCACGAGACCTTCGCCGATCACGACCTCTCGCTTCCGACCTCGACGCTTCGGCCGGAGCGCGACTTCGAAGGGCAGCGGTTCGTCCGCCACGTAGCCGCCTCGGCGGCATGGCAGCCCTTCCGGCTCGAGGGCTTCGAGTGCCGGGATACCGGGATCGACACCGCGACCCACGGGATTGCGACGGTTCGCGTCGCTCGACTTCGCGCGACACCGGCGGCGAAGCGATACCGGCACGATGCCGACTTCCTCTTTACGTTCGTGCTCTCGGGCTCGCTGACCCTCGAGGTCGAGGGGCACGGCGCACGCCCCCTTACGGAAGGAACCTCGTTCGTTCTACCGCCCGGGAATCCGTACGCGTTTCGCGATTGCTCGTCGGATCTCGAGCTCCTCGAGGTGGCACTGCCCGCGGCGTTCGAGACCGTCAGTCGGTAGCGGGTCCCCCCATGTGCTCTTTGAAGAAGTCGAGCGTCCGCTGCCAGGCCAGCTTGGCGGCGGCTTCGTCGTACCGCGGCGTCGTGTCGTTGTGGAACCCATGCTGCGTTCCTTCGTAGACGTGCGCTTCGTACTTGGCCCCGTTCGCCTTCAACGCGGCCTCATACGCGGGCCAGCCGGCATTGACCCGTTCGTCGGTGCTCGCGTAGTGAAGTAGCAAAGGCGCCTTGATCTTGGGAACGTCTTCTACCGCCGGCTGACCGCCGTAGAAGGGAACGGCGGCGACCAGATCGGGAATCCTCACCGCCAGCATATTCGAAACCGCCCCGCCGTAGCAGAAACCGACGCAGCCTACCTTGCCCGTGCATCCGGGGTGGGACTGCAGAAACTTGACGGCGGCCACCCAATCCTCGGCCATCTTGTCGCGGTCGAGCTTCGCCTGCATCTCGCGACCCGCGTCATCGTTTCCCGGATAGCCCCCGAGAGAGGTGAGCCCATCCGGGGCGAGCGCCAGGTACCCCGCGAGGCCGGTGCGCCTCGCCACGTCCTCGATGTGCGGATTGAGGCCCCGGTTCTCATGGATGACGACGATCCCCGGAAGCTTTTCTGATTGGCCCGTCGAGCCGGCCGGCCGGGCCACATACGCCTTGACCTTCCCGTAGCCTTGCGGGGAGTCGTACTCCGCGTACTCGGTTTTCAGCCGGCCGTCGTCCTTCGCGATTTGCTGGGCCTCGGCATACTTCGGGCTCAGAGTCTCGAGAAGCGCTGCGGCGGACAGTCCACCGACGGCGTAGGCCTTCGCGCGATCCAGAAACTCGCGCCGGTCCAGCGCTCCGTGAATGTAGCGGTCGAACAAATCGAGAAGCCCCTGGTCGAAATCGGAAGCTCTTTTTTGCGGCATGAGGTTCGCCTCCAGTTCGGGGTATTGTATGGCGTTGTTCTGAAGGGATCCATCGGGTAAATCTCCATCATGAAGCTCTACCGCCGGAGAGGCGGGGTCGCCATCGAGACCGAGAAAGGAAACTTCTATTCCGAAGGCCTCTCCCTCGACCACCTCTTCCGGCAAAGCGAGCCCTTCCTGTGGCTGCGCTCGCAGCTTCTGACCTTCGAGACAGCGAGCAAGGCCGACGGCCCGCTCCTCCCACCCCTCGAGGGCCAGGAGGTCTGGGCGGCCGGGGTCACCTATCGACGCAGCCGCGAAGCACGGATGGAGGAATCGGAGCGCGAGGCCGACGTCTACGATCGTGTGTATCGCGCGGAACGACCGGAGCTGTTCTTCAAAGCAACGCCGCACCGAGTCGTGGGCCATGAAGGGGAGGTCGGGATTCGGAGCGATTCCGTTTGGAACGTCCCCGAGGCGGAGCTCGCGCTCGCGATCACGAGCCGCGGACAGGTCTTCGGATACTCCATCGGAAACGACATGAGCTCCCGCAGCATCGAAGGAGAGAATCCGCTGTATCTTCCGCAAGCGAAGATCTACGACGGAAGCTGCGCCCTCGGGCCTTGTCTCCTCGTCACCGAAGAGCCGCTCTCCTCCTCGACCGAGATCTCGATCCGGGTCGGGCGAAGGGGAGGGGTCGCCTTCGAGGGGAAGACGCGGCTCTCGGAGATGAAACGTAACCCGTCGGAGCTCGCGGGCTTCCTCTTCCGAGACAACTCGTTCCCGAACGGGTGCTACCTTCTTACCGGCACCGGTATCGTTCCTTCGAGCGACTTCACCCTCGAGCCCGGCGACGAGATCGCCATCACCATCGAGCCCATCGGGACGCTGGTCAACCGGGTGCGCTCGAGGGAAAGCGGGTAGCGTTCGAATGCGGTTGCGCCTGACGCTCGCGCTCCTCCTCTTCGCGGTTCCGCTCTTCTCCCAGGAGACCGCCCGCCGCCAGGCGCGTGCCACAAGGGTCGAAGAAGCTCCGGTCATCGACGGTGTCGTCGAGGAGGAAATCTGGTCTCGCGCGGAGGTCATCACCGGGTTCGTCCAGTCCGAGCCTCACGAGGGGGAGCCCGCGACCGAGAACACCGAGGTCCGTCTCCTCTACGACGAGTCCACTCTCTACGTGTCGGCGATCTGCTTCGACTCCGATCCCTCCGGGATCGTCGTGACCGACAGCCGCCGGGACTCGCCGCTCATCGATACCGACTCCTTCCAGATGATCTTCGACACCTACCAGGACCGTCAGAACGGGTTCGTTTTCGGAACCAACCCCGCGGGGATCGAGTACGACGGACAGGTCTCGAACGAGGGGGAGGGCGGAGGGCAGACCTCGACCCGGCAGCGAGCGCAGAACAGCGTCGGAAGCGGCTTCAACTTGAACTGGGACGCGAGCTTCATCGTCAAGACTCACCGAAACGAGATCGGGTGGATGGCGGAGTTCGCGATCCCGCTCCGTAGCCTCCGCTACGGCGGAAGGCCCCAGAACTGGGGCCTCAACTTCAAACGGTCGATCCGAAGGAAGCGCGAGGAGGTCTACTGGTCGCCGGTCTCGCGCATCAACAACCTGAATCGACTCTCGTCCGCGGGCGATCTCGTGGGTCTCGAGCTCGCAACCCCGCGGAACTTCAAGGTGATTCCGTACGGGCTTTCCTCCGCCAACAAGAACTACGCGCTCGACGAGCCCCGGGATATCGACGGCGAAGTGGGTGTCGACGCGAAGTTCGGCGTCACTCCGAGCCTGAACCTGGACGTCACCGTCAATACAGATTTCGCGCAAGTCGAAGTCGACGACCAGCAAATCAACCTCACCCGCTTCAACCTGTTCTTTCCCGAAAAGCGCCCGTTCTTCCTGGAGAACGCGGGGACGTTCGGCATCGGGACGGGAGATTCGAACGGCCGCGCCATCGAGATGTTCTTCAGCCGGCGAATCGGCATCGGCCCCGGGGGAGAGCTCGTGCCCATCCAGGTCGGCGCGCGCTTGACCGGCAAATCGGGCCCGTACAACGTCGGCTTCATGAACATGCAGACCGACACGATTGAGGGAGTGACGTCCGCGAACAACTTCACCGTGGCGGCTATCGGCCGGGAGCTCCCGAATCGCTCGAGCGTGAAAGCGCTTTTCATCAACCGCACGGCCACCGGGGATCTCGCGGCGCCCTCGGACTGGAACCGCACCTGGAGCTTCGAGGGGCAGCTCGGGGTCGGTGAGGCCTGGACCTTCCGGGGTTTCGCCGCCCGCACCGAGACGCCGGGAGCCTCAGGGCGGGAGCATTCGGTCGATCTGTACAACGAGTACAAGACCCTGAAGACCCGCTTCTGGGTCGATTACACCGAGGTCGGAGGGGACTTCAATCCCGAGGTGGGGTTTCTCCTTCGCCGCGACTATCGAAGCCTCCAGGCGAACTACCTCCGCTACGTGAGGACGCCCTCGATCTCCTGGCTCCGCGAGCTCCGGCCCCACGTGACCTACAAAACCTTCTGGGACTTCGAGGGCTTCAAGCAAAGCGAGGAGCTGCACATGGACTCGCACGTGGATTTCGAGAAGGGGGCTTTTTTCAGCCCGGCGGTGAACGTCGGCCTCGAGGGGCTGAAGCTCCCGTTCGAGATCGCGGAGGGGATCGTCATCCCGCCCGGCACCTACCACTACACCGAGCTCGCCTGGCGTTGGAACACCGACCAAAGCGCCTGGATTTACTACGACGGAAAGCTCGACGCCGGAGGGTTCTATTCCGGCAACCGCGCATCCGTGGCGACGGCGATCAACCTGCGCTATGGAGCGACGCTCAATACGTCGCTTACCTGGTCCTACAACGACGTCGATCTCGCCGAAGGCTCGTTCGTCACCAACCTCGCGCAGTGGCGGGTGAGCTACAGCTTCAGCCCTTCGATCAACGTCCAGTCCCTCATCCAGTACAACGACCAGCGTGACGTCTGGTCGACGAACCTGCGCTTCAGCTGGCTCAACACCGCGGGGACGGGGCTATTCGTGGTCTACAACGACACCGAAGGGCTCGGGGATTTCCTCATCGGGCCCCAAAGCCGGAGCTTCATCGTCAAGTACACCCACCAGTTCGACGTCCTGCACTGACAGCTACTGGAGCGCCTTCCGGATCGCCGCTGCCGTCACCTCGGCCCGGTGCTCGACGATCTTCCGCCCGGCTTCGACGGCCTTGTCGACCGGCAGGAGGCTGATGCCGTTGATCGAGGCCTTTCCCTTCGCCTCGCGCTCCCGGATGCGAACCAGGTCCGGGTTCACGGTCATCATGATGGTCGTGATGGTGGGATCGTCATGGATGCCCTCGACCTTTTCGTCCCAGCCGAACGTCTGGTCGGCCCATTTGTAAGTCCCGGGGTAGTCGTAATACTCGGGGATGAAGTGGATCCGGGTCTTGCCTCCGGCCCACTTCGCCGAGAGCTCCTCCGCGACCGCTTTCATTCCCGCCTGGTTTCCGCCGCTGTCCCCGATGAAGATGACGTGCTCGAAGCCGTGCTGCGCCAGGCTCGACGCAATCTCGGTGAGAAGCGTCCGGAACGTTCCCTCCGTCAGACTGATGGTGCCTGGGTAGCGCATCATGCCCGTAGGCGGGTTGATGTCGCCCTCCGGCACGAACGGTACGATCGGAGCGCAGAGGGCGTTTCCGAGCTTCCTGGCGATCGCGGGACAGGTGGCCTGCAGCACGTAGTTGTGCTTGCCCGCCGCGAGATACGGCCCGTTCTGCTCGACTCCACCCGTCGCGATGAGGATCGTAGTCTTGCCCGCCTTCATGAGGTCGCGCACTTCCATCCAGGTGAGCTCTTCGAGCCACACGGATTCGCGGATGTCGATGGGGCGCGGAGAGTCCGGCGGCGGTGACGTCGCCTGAGCGAATGCGCTGGCGGTTATCGCCAACGCGAACATCGTGGTGAACGCACGCTCGAGCATTTCGGAGACCTCCTGGAAAGCGAGCACGATACGCTATTAGAGGCTCTCCTGCCAACCCACGCAACGACGATGTCTCCGTACATGAGGCCCGGAGGACCGTCCGGATCTAGACTTCCTTCATGAATCCTTTCACCCGCTATTGGAGCCTGGACCCTGACGTCGTCTTCCTGAACCACGGATCCTTCGGGGCCTGTCCGCTTCGGATCCTCGAGCGCCAGCAGGAGCTTCGAGCCGAGCTGGAGCGGGAGCCGGTCGAGTTCCTGTCCCGCCGGTTCGAGCCCCGGATCGACGAGGCCCGAGGAGCGCTCAGCGGTTTCGTGGGCGCCGATTCCGACGACCTGGCGTTCGTCCCGAACGCCACTACCGGGGTCAACACCGTCCTGCGGTCGCTCGCCTTCGAGCCCGGGGACGAGCTTCTCGTGAGCGATCACGAGTACAATGCCTGCCGCAACGTCCTGAACTTCGTCGCCGAGCGATCGTGGGCGAAGGTCGTCGTGGTCTCGGTACCGTTTCCGCTTTCGTCCGGAACCGACGTCGTGGACAGAGTGCTTTCCGCCGTCACCGTCAGGACGAAGCTTCTCCTCATCGACCACGTCACGAGCGCGACCGGAATCATCTTTCCTCTCGAGCCCCTGGTTCGACCTCTTGCGCAACGAGGGATCGACACTCTGGTCGACGGAGCGCACGCGCCCGGAATGCTTCCACTCCGTCTCGACGAGCTCGGAGCCGCGTATTACACCGGGAACTGCCACAAGTGGATGTGCACTCCCAAAGGCGCGGCGTTTCTTCACGTGCGCCGGGATCGCCAGCACCTCATCCGTCCCCTCGCCATCAGCCACGGTGCCAACTCGCCGCGCACCGACCGGAGCCGCTTCCGGCTCGAGTTCGACTTCAGCGGAACCGACGACCCCACACCGTTTCTCTGCATACCGGAAGCGATCGCATTCTTCGAGAAAATCGTGCCCGGCGGGTGGGACGAGGTCCGCGCCCGGAACCGGAGCCTCGCCCTTCGGGGCCGCGCGATCCTTCAGGAGGCGCTATCCATTCCCTCTCCCGCCCCCGAGGAGATGCTGGGCTCGCTCGCGGCGGTTCCGCTCCCTTCGCGCCGCGACGGAGTCGAGCTCCCGCCGATGAGCCTCGATCCCATCTCGAAAGAGCTCTTCGAGAAGCACAGGATCGAAACGCTGGTGTCCGTATGGCCTCGCTCGCCCGAGAGGGTGCTTCGGGCCTCGGCGCAGCTCTACAACGACGAGGCGCAGTTCCGGACCCTCGCGCGGGCGTTGACCGAAGAGATTTCAACGTGAGAGTGGATCGCCGATTTCTGTAGCTGGGGCTGTCTTTGCTTCACCAGGGCAAACGGTTTAGTACGGAAAACGTCCGGCGGGGAGGCTCTTCGTGAGAACTGGCTCGCGGGCTACCATACAGGACCTTTATCGTGTGCCCGGCAAAGCCGAAATCGTCAATGGAGAGGTTGTGGCCATCAGCCCGACCGGCGGCGACCCAGGATACGCCGGCGACGAGATATTTGCTTCCCTTCGGGAGTACCGCCGGCGCACCAAGCTGGGTCGAGCCGTGGGCGACAACAAGGCGTTCAGGGTTCGCCTTCCGCATCGCGAATCGCTGAGTCCCGACGCGGCCCTCTACATCGGCCCTCGGCCGGGGATGAAGTTTTACGAGGGAGCGCCGGTGTTCGCGGTCGAGGTCAGGAGCGAGAACGACTACGGGCCGGAGGCGGAGAAGGAAATGGCCGCAAAGCGGGCGGATTACTTCGCTTCCGGAACCAAAGTGGTCTGGGACGTGGACCTCTTGAGTGAAGAAGTGGTTCGGGTCTACCGCGCGGAGGCTCCCGAGCGCCCCTCCGTCTACCGCCGCCATGAGGTGGCGGAGGCGGAGCCTGCCGTTCGCGACTGGAGAATGCCGGTGGACGATCTTTTCGAAGAATAGCCTCCTCACTCGGCACGCCAGACAGCCGTATCTTGCTGGTTCAGCAATACCGTGTCAGCCATCCTGCAACTCGTCGATTGGTTTCACCGGGAATTGCGCCGGGTAGCGTGGCAGAAACCAGGCCAGAAGTCCCGCGATGACCAAAAGGCCGACCGCGCCGTTCAGTATCCCCAGGTAGGAACCGCTGCGCTCGTACGCCAGGCCGTAGGACAGAGGCCCCAGCGACGCGCCGACCATGAAGGCCGCGAACAGGATGCCGTAGCCCGTGCCAAAGCGCTGCAAGCCAAAATAGCGGCTCGAGAGAAATGCCAGCAGATCGATCTCGGCGCCGATGCTGAGTCCCAGCAGACACGCGGCGGCAAACATCAACGGCGCGCCGTCGCCGAACGCGAGAAGCGCGAATCCGACGGCGCTCAGCAGAAAACAGAGCGCGGCTACGCGCGGCGCAAACAGGCGATCCAGGAGGTAACCGACGACGACGCGCGCGCCGGCGATCGTGACGCCGAGTGTCGAGAACGCCAGCGCCGCTTGGGCCGGCTCATAACCGCGATCCACGAGCATCGGCACCAGGTGCGGCAGCAGACCGTAAAGCGAGAACGCGCTGGCCGAAAACACGAGCAACAGCATCCAGAAACTGCCGGTCGAAACGATGCCGCGAATGACAGTACTGCTTTTCCCTGAATCTCCGGTGGCACGGGGCACGCCCTTGTCCACGATCGCCGCCGTATTTTCATGCACAAAGGCAAAGGCGAGTGGCAAGGAAACGACCAGGGTAAGCGCGGCGAGGCCCAGGTATCCCGCGCGCCATCCGTACCCGTCGATCAGGTACTGGACGAAAGGCGGCATGTACGCGTAGCCCAATCCGCCGCCGCACATCGCGAGCCCGATGGCGAGGCCGCGACGGCGATCGAACCAGGTGGCGATCGCGCGCAGGTACGGCAGGCTGTTCGCGCCAGCGCCGAGCGCGCCCAGCAGCGCAAAGATAAGGTAGATGTGCCAAAGCTCGTGCATCAGAAGCGGCAGCGCGGCGAGCCCGAGAGCCACGATACCGATTGAAGGCAGGAGCACGCGGCGGGCGCCTTGGGCGTCGATCGCTATTCCTATTACCGGAGTCGCCGCAGCCAGCGCCAACGTGAACCAAGTCAGCGCGAAACTGATCTCGGCCCGATCCCAGCCGAACTCGACCGCAAACGGCAGGATGAACAGGCCCAGGGATCCGAACACGAACTGGCCTGGGCCGGTGGACAGGCCGATGGCGGAGGCCGCGACGACGCGCCAGCCGGGATGGCGAAGATGGTCTTCACTGTGCATGGCAGGTTCCCGTTCCGTGGGCCAGGCAACAGTACAGCAGGAACGGTACCGCGGCAGAGAGGGTCTCAGCCCTTCATGTAATCGGACAGATGGATCCGCTCGATTCCCGGGATCGTCTTGCGTTCGAACTCGCCGCGGCGGTCGAACGGCATCGTGGCGTCGATGCCGAGCCGACCCCAGTGATCGCGGTTCGGATCGCGGTAGAAACCCGGCACGTCGTCGATGACGATCACCCGCCGATCCGCCCGGCCGCGGGTGACGAACGCCCACAGCACTTCATCCAGATTTTCCATGTCCACGTCCTCGTCGACAACGATGCACACCTTGTTGTAATCGACGTGGGCGCCGAAGGCCGCGAGCAGCACCTGCCGCGCGTGACCCTCGTACTGCTGGCGGATCTTGATGGTGGTATTCATGAAGGCTGGCGCGCAGGTGACATCGACGATTCCGGGCAGCACCGCATTCACGTGCCGGTAGGTCGTGGCCGCCGTGACCAGTTGCAGGATCGTCAGATCCTCGCTCGATCCGCACAGGATGCTGTGGAACACGGCATCGCTATGCCAGTAGACATCGAGCACCTCGAATACGTGGTTCTGTCCCTCCGGCACGTAGTAGCCCAGCACTTCCCCGAAGGGGCCTTCCGCTCGCCGTTCATTGGGGAGGAATCGCCCTTCGACGACGATCTGCGCGGACAGCGGGATGTCCAGATCGATCTTGCGGCCCGGGTGGACCGGTATCGGCGCTTGCGCTAGTTCAGCCGCCAGCGCCAGCTCATCCCGGTCGATGGGGAGGGATGCGCAGGCGGCGAGAAAGATCTCCGGTGGAACGCTAAGGAGCAAAGCCGCCTCCAGGGGCTGTCCCTTTTCCTCCGCGCGCTTCTGGTACTGGGCCAGGTCATGACTGGAACCCAGGCGCACGCGCAGTTCCCGGTCGCTGACGACCATCGAACGGTGAAACGACAGGTTGGGAACGCCCGTGTCCGGGTCATTGGCCAGGTAGATCGCGGACGTGAAATAGGGACCGGCATCCTTGCCGTGGTAGGTGATGAGTGGCAGCTCGCCAAGCGCTTCGGTGAGCAGGCCGGCGGGAGTCGGAACCTTGCGGGTGGCGGCCTCTGTCCTTGCCGACACCTTGTCCAGGAGTTGATTCCAGCGCCGGCAGAAGTTTCCGTCTGCCGCGCCGATCATTTCGCAAATCCGGCGCCGGCTGCTGTAGATGTTGCTCGCCACCGGCAGCTTCGAGCCGCGCACGCGCTCGAACATCACGGCGTGGTCGGGCTTGTCCTGCTGCGCCTTCAGCGTGACGCCGGCCAATTCAAATCGTGGATCGACTTCGCGATCGACGGACAGCAGCTCGCCCTGCCGACGCAGGTCTTCAAGATACTTACGCATCTGGAAAGAAACAGGATCGGAGTGAATCAAGTTGGGACATCGCGCCACAATAACTCATTCCGACCCCCTTCAGCGTGATAGGCGGCGGTAGCGCTCCATCGCCGCTTGTTCCTCCGCGGTTCTCCCGAGAGCGGCGTAGGCGGACGCGAGGTTGAGCTGGACCGCGGCGCTCGAAGGCTCGAGCACGGCCGCTCGCAAGAAGCACTGTAATGCCTCTTCGGCGCGGCGCGAGTCGAGAAGGAGCGAGCCCAGGAGCGACCAGGCTTCGGGGAAAGCGGGATCGAGCTCGAGCGAGCGCCGGATGAAAGGCTCCGCCTCCGCCGCTCTTCCCGATCGCCCCTCGAAGAGTCCGAGGAGGTAGTGGTACTCGGCGATTCCCGGGTCCTTCGCCATTGCCTCCTCGATCCACCGCTTCGCTGACGCGGGATCGTTTTTCGAGAACGCGATCTTGGCGAGCATCGAGCGGCTCTGGGTATTTCCGGGATCGATCTCGAGGACCGATCGGAAGATCTTCTCCGCCTCCTGCATGTCGCCCTTCTGAAGGATCTCGGCCGCGCGCTTGTAGGTGACCGCCACTCTCGCCTCGCGCTCTCTTGCGTCCTTCTCCTGCGCCTCGAGCTCCTGGAATCTCTGGGCGGAATCCTGGGCTTCGCTCGCGCGGCCCGCCCGTTGATAGGCCTGGGCGAGCTGGTAGAAGAGCGCGGAGGCGTCGGGATGCTCGGCTGTCGCACGCTCGAGCTCCGCGAGCGCTTCGACTTCCCGGCCGGTTCGGGAGAGAACGCGGGCGAGCACGATTCGGGCCTCGAGGAGCGAAGGGTCCGCTTCCAAAGCGCGCCTGGCGGCGGTCTCCGCCTCGAGATGAGTCTCTGATTTGCGGCTCAGGAGCTCCGCGGCTCGGGCGAGGCTCTCTCCGTCGGTTCCAGTTCGATAGAGAGCGAGCGCCTCGTCCATCCGCTTCGCCTGTTCCAGTTTCGAGCCGAGCAGGAGACGCGCCCCGAGATCTTCGGGCCTGGAGTCCACATACTGCGAGAGCGTCGCGATCGTTTTCTCCGGGTCGCCGAGCTTCTCGTGGACGCTCGCGAGAAGGAGAAGCGCTGCCGGAAGCGAAAAGGCCTTCTCGAGTTGGGGCAGGGCCTCCGAAGCCCGACCGGCACGATAGAGGACCTCGCCATAGGCGAGAGCGTAAGCCCCTTCCCCTGAAGCGAGCTCGGTCGCGCGGCCGAGGGCCTGGATTGCTTCATTCGGGCGGCCGAGAGAAGCATAGAGAAGCCCGAGCTCGTATTGAAGGTCAGCTCTCTCGGGATTTGCGATCGTTGCTTCTTGCGCGGCTGAGAGCGCGTCCAGCGCCGAGCGCACTTCTTGGAACGCGAGCGCGAAAAGCAATAGCCAGGTCATTTCGAGCTCAGTGCACGTCGACTTATTTCTTCCGCAAGCGGGAGAGATCGGCAAGGTCTTTGGGACGGCCAGCGGCCTTCTTGTTGCGAAGGAGCTCCTCTCGACCGATGAAGGGAATGTCCCGACCTTGGAGCTGGACGGTTCGTCTCTTGGCCCATGCCTCATCGAAGCTTACGCCGGAGATTTCGGTGAGCACGTCGATTCGCCGCGGCGGCTGGCCGATTTGATAGACGATACCGGGGGTCTCGAAGTCCTCAGGCGTGACTCCGGCGCTCGCGAGTGGCGCTCCGAAACGAACGAGGCCGTCGAAGACTCGCCGGGCGTTCTCCGGGCTCGGCTTCACGAAGACGTCCATGTCGCCCGTGGCCCGCGGAACTCCGTGATAGGCGACGGCGAAGGCCCCCACGATAACGAACTCCACCTTCCCGTCCGCAAATTCCAGGAGCAAATCGCGGAAATCCTCGTTGAGGTTACTAAGAGGCACTGTCGTCGGGAGGAGTCTCGCCGGCGCGGATCAGTCGAGCGGGCAAGTTCGTTCGGTCGTAGACCGGGAGCGAGCGACCGCTCAGAGTCCAGGCTTCGACCGCGAGCGGCCACATCATGGAAAGTCTTTCGCCCACCGTCGTCGTATCCGACAGGTCGTCGTCCGGCTCCTCGCCGAGGCGGAACTTACGCACCGGCCAATCCGCTCGTCGGCGAGCTCGGTCGCGAGGCGAATCCTCGGGCGACCGCGAGCTTGGCATGGACTGATTGTATCCGATCGGAGCAAGAGCCGGCCCGGTGACCGGGGCTCGGACGAGATTCGACTCGGAGTCACCCGACCGTTAACCCGCAACGACCGGTGGCAAGGAGGGGCAGCCAGCGCGTTGAGAGACTTGACCCCTTGCCGGGTCGGCTGCGTGAGTCAGGCGTCGAATCCAAGCTCTTCGATCGATCCTGCAATGAGCACACGGTCGAGGTAGGAGTCGAGCTCCTCCGCCGAGGCGAGCGCATCGATATGGGCTTCGACGTCATTCGTAAGCGCCCCGAACTTGGCAGCCAGCTGGCGTTTCAGCGTCTGCCGCTTGCCCTGAACCAGCCCTTCCTCCCGGCCTTCCTGCCGCAGCTTGTCAGCCCAAGTGAGCTCCACTTCTTGCACCTTTCGATACTCCTTTCTCGATACCAGCTTCAGGTACCGCCCGCGCTCGCCTTCCGGCACCGGAAGATAGGTCTCGATCAAGTTGATGAGCAGGAACAGCGACGCCTCGTCGAGACCGCTCGCCAGAATCCGCCCCAGCAACCCGATCCGTAACACTACACTGTCTGAATCGCGGCCCCAACTCATCAGAGACGCGAGCGCCGCCGCCAGCGGGCCTTTCTCAACATACTCCTGGCCGGCGATCCGTGCCAGCGCCACGCTCTCGTATTGAAACCTCATCACCTCTCGCCCGAAAAGCTGGTGACGGTAGATTCGGGTTTCGAGTCCCGTCGGTCCCCCTTCCTTCACGTAGAGGACGACAGGGAACACCGGAGCGTCGAACGAAAGCCAGAGCAGCGCATAGTATTCGAACATGCGCTTCCCGAAGTCAGGCTCCGTCCTTGCTTGTGCCTCGATGTGGACGACCACCAGCTCGGGACTCCCCTCCCGGGTTCGAACCCGCGCGACGATATCCGGTTCTCGCCGCTCTCCGTCCGGAAACCCTTTGAAAAGCTCCTTGTCCTGGAACTCCAAGGATTCGAAGTCCAGCCGCGCCGCGAATTCGGGAAAGAAGAGCTCCAGAAAGTCCCGGAAGAATCGCCGCAAGATCCCCTTGAAGACCTGATCGTGTCCCATTCTTGTTGCCTCGACTTGATAGACGAAAAACGGAGGCAAAATCCCCCCTCCTCGATGGAGTTCACTGAAGATCCGGAGCGGTCGGCCTTTTCGAGGCGCGCTCGATCCGAGACCGCACAACGCTCTATAATTCGCTTCCTGGCTGAGCCCCGACACATCGATGAGCTTGCTCGACGCCACCCGGACCGTTTTAAGGCATTGGAGAGTCTCCTCCCGATTCTCTCCGCCATCTCCGCGTGCGAGAAGCGCGATCGCGTTGACTCTGCTCCTCGCGTTTCCCGGAGCCGCCCCGCAGAAGGAGCGCCTGCCCAAGAAACCCGACTGGCCCTTCACCGTTTTCATCCTCGTGAACCCGAGCGACGAGGCGCAGGCGACCGAAGATTTGAGTCGCGGCGCCGAAGAGCT
>CAZKNR010000485.1:0-10000 GCA_964553925.1 uncultured Acidobacteriota bacterium | reverse complement strand
CCCCACTGCTGCCTCCCGTAGGAGTCTGGGCCGTGTCTCAGTCCCAGTGTGGCCGTCCGCCCTCTCAGGCCGGCTACCGATCGTAGCCTTGGTGAGCCATTACCTCACCAACTAGCTAATCGGGCGCGGGCTTCTCCTCAGGCGCCAGGCCCCGAAGGGTCCCCGGCTTTGATCCTCAACTCGTGTGCGAAGAGGATGTCATGCGGTATTAGCTCAAGTTTCCCTGAGTTATTCCACACCCAAGGGCAAATTACCCACGTGTTACTCACCCGTCCGCCGCTATACTCAGGGGCCGAAGCCCCCTTTCCCGCTCGACTTGCATGTGTTAGGCACGCCGCCAGCGTTGATTCTGAGCCAGGATCAAACTCTCGAGTTTAACTGTTTCCGCTTCACTCCAGCTTTCGCCGAAGCTCCACGAATCTCGAGCGCCCCTTCGGCCTGGCGGCCTAGGGGGCTTCAATCCTAGTAAATACTCGCTTGGCTTGGACTCGCTCTACCTAGTTTTCAAAGAACAGGCCCCGTCAGGGGCAATTGGCGAGATTACACGAAAGGTTTGAGGCAGTCAAGGGAAATTTACGAGAGGGTCACGCCCTGACCACGATCCGCACGAACTTCCTCTTCCCGACCTTGAGAACGAGACCACCCGCCGTGAGATTCAACGTGTCGTCGGCCGCGGCACGGCGGCCATCGACCGAGACCGCGGCCTGCTCGATGAGCTTCTTCGCCTCCGTGCGGGAGGACGCGAGGCCCGAGCTGAGAAGAAGCGCGCTCAACGAATAGGCCCCGGGGAGAAGCGTTTTCTCCGGAATCTCGTCCGGCATCTCCTTCTTCCGGATCACGGAGTCGAAGTGCCTGAAGGCTTCCTCCGCCGCCTCCTCCGAGTGAAAGTCGGCCACGATCCGACGGGCGAGGTCGATCTTCGCCTGCATCGGCTGGTCCTTCCCCTTCAGGGCTTCGATTTCCGAGAGGCTCATGTCCGTCAGAAGCTCGTAGTACTTCCACATCAGCCGATCGCTCACGGACATGACCTTCCCGAACATCTCCGCGGGAGGGTCGGTCACGCCGATGTAGTTCCCGAGGCTCTTCGACATCTTGTCGACCCCGTCGAGCCCCTCGAGAAGAGGCGTCGTCAGGACGACCTGCGGCTCGAGCCCATACTCGCGCATGATGTCGCGCCCGACGAGGAGGTTGAAAAGCTGGTCCGTGCCGCCGAGCTCGAAGTCGGCCTGGAGCGCCACGGAATCGTAGGCCTGCGCCAGAGGATAGAGGAGCTCGTGGATGGCGATGGGCAGCTCGCCCGAGAACCGCTTCTGGAAGTCGTCGCGCTCGAGCATGCGCGCGACAGTGTATCGAGAAGCCAGTCGTATGAAGCCGTCGGCCCCGAGCGCACCGAGCCAGCGGCTGTTGAAATCCACGATCGTCTTCTCCGGGTGGAGGATCTTGAAGACCTGCTCCTTGTAGGTCTGGGCGTTGTTCTCGATCTCCTCTCGGGTCAGCTGGGGCCGCGTCTTGGATTTTCCGCTGGGATCGCCGATGAGGCCGGTGAAGTCCCCGATGAGAAAGACCACGTCGTGCCCCAGGTCCTGGAAGTGCTTCATCTTCCTCATGAGGACGGTGTGACCCAGATGGATGTCCGGCGCCGAGGGGTCGAACCCGACT
Organism: uncultured Acidobacteriota bacterium; assembly: GCA_964553925.1. Classification (GTDB taxonomy): domain Bacteria; phylum Acidobacteriota; class Vicinamibacteria; order Marinacidobacterales; family SMYC01; genus DAISKN01. The sequence goes on along the minus strand of CAZKNR010000485.1, from coordinate 8,341 downwards.
TTGACCTTCAGGGGCTTGCCGGTTGAAGCCGATCGCTCGAGCTTCGCCTTCAGCTCTTCTCGGCGGACGACGTCGACCGCGCCCTTTGTCAGATAGGCGATTTGTTCGTCGAGGGTCATTTTCTCTCGAGCACCATACCGATCGCCTCGGGATAGATCCGGTGTTCTTGTTCGAGGATGCGCGCGGAAAGGGACTCTTCGTCGTCGCCTTCGAGAACGGGAACCGCGCGCTGCAGGAGAATCGGTCCGTGGTCGAGCTCTTCGTCGACGATATGCACCGTCGCCCCCGTCACCTTGACTCCGTGCTCGAGCGCCTGCCGCTGGGCGTGGAGACCCGGAAATGCCGGAAGGAGCGAGGGGTGAACGTTGAGGATTCGTCCGGGATAGGCGCGCACGAAGACGGGCGAAAGCAGTCGCATGAATCCCGCGAGGCAGACCAGATCCACCTCGTGGGCTCGGAGGCGATCGACAAGCGCTTCGTCGTACCGCTCGCGGGACACATAATCGTTGTGCGAGAGGACCTCAGCCGGAACCCCGGACGCCCGAGCGCGTTCGAGCCCCGGGGCGCCGGCGACGTTCGACAGCACCACCCCGACCCGGGCATCCAGGCGCCCGTCGCGAATCGCGTCCAGGATCGCCTGGAGGTTCGAGCCGCGGCCGGAAATGAGAACCCCAAGCTTCCTCAAAGACTCCCCTCGTAGGACACCCCGGAGCCCGCCACGACTTCGCCGATGACGAAGCCCCCGGGAATTCGGCCGACGTCCCCCGCGGCCACGATCAGAACCATCCCCACTCCGAGGTTGAACGTCCGGAGCATGTCGACCTCCGGCACGTCGCCCTTCTCCATCATGTAGCGAAAGACCCGCTGCGGCTTCAATGCGCGCAGATCGATGCGGACGCCGAGTCCCGGAGGGAGCACGCGAGGGATGTTGTCAGTGAGACCACCGCCGGTGATGTGGGCCATCGCACGGACGGCGTCCGCATCGAGGAGCGGCTCGAGCTCTCTCAGGTAGCAACGGTGCCGGGCGAGAAGGATGTCGGCGACGGTGCCCCCGATCGCGGCGACGTGGCTATCGGGCAAAAGGCCCTCCTGCTCGAAGAACACTTTTCGCGCGAGGGAATAGCCGTTGGTATGAAGCCCCCAGGACGCGAGGGCAACGAGCCGGTCGCCCTCTCGGACTCGCGAGCCGTCGAGAATCCGATCCTCCTCGACGACACCGACGATCGTTCCGGCGACGTCGTAGTCGCCCGGCTGATAGAACCCAGGCATCTCCGCCGTCTCGCCTCCGAGAAGAGCGAGCCCGAACTCCCGGCAGGCCTCCGCCATTCCCGAGATCACGGAGAGGGCGACGTCGGAGTCGAGCTTTCCCATGGCGAGGTAGTCGAGAAAGAAGAGCGGCCGCGCTCCCTGGACCAGGATGTCGTTGATGCAGTGGGAGACGAGATCGTAGCCGACACCGTCGTTCCGGCCGGTTGCGATCGCGATCTTGAGCTTGGTCCCGACGCCGTCCGTCGATGCCACCAGGACCGGCCGGCGGAAACGTGCGGTATCGAGGCGAAAGAGCCCGCCAAAACTGCCGATGTCGGACAGCACTTCAGGACGAAACGTCGAGCGCGCGAGCTCTCGGATTTTCCCGACGGCCGACGTCGCGGCGTCGATGTCGACGCCCGCGGAACGGTAGTCCATGGTCGGCTATTATAGGCCGCATGCGCCCGTCCCTCGCGGTCGTTCTGATCACCCGCGACGCCGCACACCTCCTTCAAAGAACGCTCGCCGCCGTCTCCTTTGCGGATTCGATCCTCGTCGTCGATTCGGGCTCGACCGACGGCACCCGCGAGCTCGCGGAAAAGCTCGGCGCCCGGGTGGTCCTGCAGCCGGAGTGGAAAGGTTACGGCCACCAGAAGAGCTACGCGCTCTCTCTCGCGGAGGGCGATTGGATCCTGGCGCTCGACGCGGACGAGGTCGTGGATCCCGAGCTCGCCTCCGAGATCCGGCGCGTTACCGCGACCCGGGGTGAGGTCTCCGGTTATTCCATGCGTCGCGTGAACTTCTTCGGCTCCGATCGCGTCCGCTTCGGTCACTCGCGTCCCTCGTACGTCGACCGCTTATTCCAGAGAGGAAAGGGCCGGATCTCGGAGCATCGCGTCCACGAGCGCGTCCTCATCGAGGGTCCGGTCGATCGCTTGAGCGGTGAGCTCTGTCATTACACATCGGAGTCGATCGCCCACCGCGTTCGCAAGAACGACGAGTACGCCGCCGTCGCCGCCGAGGATTGGTTTCGGGCGGGGAAGCGCGCGAGCCTCGTGCAGCTTCTTCTCGTCGGGCCCCTCTCGCTTTTTCGCGACCTCATCGTCAAGGGCGGGATGCTCGAGGGGAAGACCGGGATCGTTCTCGCCACTCTCGGCGCGTTCTACTCCTTCAGCAAGCACGCGAAGCTCTGGGAGCTGGAACGGCAGGCGTTTGCCAGAAGGGAGCCCTATGAATAAATTGGCTGGCATGTGGATTCGTTGGATGACCGCCGTCTTGATCACAATCCCCGTCGCCTCGGCTGCCCAGGACCTCGCGAAAGAGAGCTACGACGAGCTCCGCTTCCGCCACATCGGCCCCGTCGGGAACCGCACGATCTCGGTCGCGGGGATAGCCTCCGACGAGACGACGTACTTCGTCGGAGCGGCCTCCGGTGGTATCTGGAAGAGCGAGGACGCGGGCCTCACCTGGAAGCCGATCTTCGACAAGGAGCCGGTCCACGCGATCGGCTCGCTCGCGGTCGCGCCCTCGGATCCGAAGATCGTCTGGGCGGGAACGGGCGAGACCTTCATCCGCTCGAACGTCTCCATCGGAAACGGTGTCTGGAAATCCGTGGACGGTGGAGAGACCTGGAAGCACACGGGGCTCGAGGGCACGGGTCGCATCGGCAGGATAATCGTGCATCCTTCGAATCCCGATATCGTCTACGCGGCGGTTCTCGGCCATGGCTACGCCCCCCAGCCGGAAAAGGGCGTCTACCGCACGAAGGACGGCGGGAAGACCTGGGAGCGCGTCCTCTTCGTCGACGAAAAGACGGGAGCCTCGGATCTCGTCATGGACCCGCGAAACCCGCGGACGTTGTTCGCCGGCATGTGGCAGCTCGAGCTCAAGACCTGGGGACGGGAGAGCGGCGGCCCCTCGAGCGGAATCTACGTGACTCGTGACGGCGGAGACAGCTGGACCCACCTTCAAGGAAACGGGCTTCCCAAGCTCCCCGTGGGAAAGATCGCCCTCTGCATGACGCCGCGGGATCCGAACCGCATCTACGCTCTCATCGAGACCGGCGACGGTGTTCCCTGGCACGGCGAAGAGACCGAGAGCGGAGAGCTCTGGCGTTCCGACGACAGCGGCGGTCAGTGGTCCCTCGTGAGTCACGATCGGAACCTCGCGGGCCGCAGCGCCTACTACTCACGCTGCGCGGTCGCGACCGACGACGCCGACGAGGTCTACTTCCTCGCGGCTTCCTACTACCGCAGCCTCGACGGCGGCAAGACGTCGGAGAACGCGGAGGCATCGGGCGCTGCGTTCACCTCGCCGGGCTGGGATCACCACGACATATGGATCGATCCAACGAATGCCGACCGCATGGCCGTCGCTCACGACGGAGGGATCTCGATCTCCGAGAATCGCGGGAAGACCTGGCTCAAGGTCCAGCTCCCGCTGGCCCAGATGTACCACGTCACCGTCGACAATCAGATCCCGTACTTCGTGTATGGAAACCGACAGGACGGTCCCTCGTTCCGCGGTCCGAGCAACGGCCGGACGGGGGGTGGATTCGACGCCGCCGGAATCTCCCGCGGGATGTGGCACTCGGTCGGTGGTGGCGAGAGCGGCTTCGCGACCCCCGACCCCGTCGATCCCGACGTCATCTGGTCGAGCGCGTCCGGCGCCGGCGCGCGCGGAGGGATCGTCGTCCGCTATCGCGAATCGACGAGGCAGTACCGCCAGGTCGAGGTCTGGCCCGAGTCGACGGGAGGCTGGCCGGCGGCCGATCTCAAGTACCGCTTCCAGTGGACGTTTCCCGTCCTGGTATCCCCCCACGATCATGAAACGGTGTTCGTCACGAGCCAACACGTGCACCGCACCACGAACGGCGGCCAAAGCTGGGAGGTCGTGAGCCCCGACCTCACGACCAACGACAAGTCGAAGCAGGGCATCTCCGGCGGCCTCACCCCCGACAACATCGGCGTCGAGTACTGCTGCGTCCTCTACGCTTTCGACGAATCGCCCATACAAAAGGGCGTCTACTGGGCGGGCTCGAACGACGGCCTCGTCCATGTGAGCCGGGATTCCGGCGTCAGCTGGACGAACGTCACTGAGAACATTCCCGGACTTCCGCCCCTGGGCACGGTCAGGAACATCGACGCCTCGAAATGGGACGCGGGGAAGGCCTACGTCTCTTTCGATTTTCACGAGGTCGGGAACTTCGAGCCCTTCGTCTACAAGACCGAGGACTTCGGGAGATCCTGGGTGAAGATCGCGAACGGCATCGACGGCTTCCCACTCAGCTACGTGCGTAATGTCCGCGAGGATCCCGTTCGGCCGGGGCTTCTCTACCTCGGAACGGAGAACAAGCTCTTTGTCTCCTTCGACGACGGAGGGCGGTGGCAGACTCTCCAGAACAACCTTCCCTCGACCCCGATGTACTGGATCGAGGTCCAGGAGCACTTCAACGACCTCGTAGTCGGCACCTACGGCCGCGGGTTCTGGATCCTCGACGACCTGACGCCTCTCCAGCAGCTCACCTCCGAGGTCGCGCGATCGGATGCGCATCTGTTCTCCCCGCGCGACGCCTATCGCTTTCAGCCCATCACCGCCCCCATGACGATGTTCGACGATCCCTCTGCCGGGGAAGACCCGCCGTACGGCGCCTCGATCAACTACTGGCTTTCGAAAGCGCCGGAGGGAGACGTCAAGATCCGCATCGAGAACCAGAAGGGGGAGACGGTGAAAAGCCTCGACGGGACGAAGCACGCCGGGGTCAACCGCATTCACTGGGACCTCGAGGGCGAGCCCTCGACACAGATCAAGCTCCGGATGAAGCCGCTCTACGCCGACTGGGTGGAGATGGGGAAGGAGGGCTTCCGCGCCGCCGCCGTCGGGCGAATCTCGATCCTGCAGCCGCCGGGCGAATACTCGATCGTGCTCGCGGTCGCGGGGAAGGACTACCGGGGCGGCCTGCGCGTCCTCAAGGATCCGCACTCCGAGGGAACGGAAGAGGACATAAGGCTCCAGACCGAGATGATGGAGGAGCTGCGGAAGGATCTGACCGAGACAGCCTCCTCCATCAATCGCATCGAGTGGATCCGAAAACAGCTCCAGGATCTCCGGTCGGTGGTGAACGAGCTCGGAGCGAAGGACTCGGCGGCCGTCGTCGACGGCGCCTCTGAGCTCGACGGCACCCTCGTCGCCCTCGAGGAAAAGCTCTACGAGCTCAAGGTCACCGACAGGGGACAGGACCGGGTTCGCTGGCCGACGATGCTCGCCGGAAGAATCGCTTACCTCGCGAACGCCGTGAGCGTCTCGGACTTCCGACCGACGGACCAGCACCGAGAAGTCCAGCAGGTATTGAAAGAAAGGCTTGGCTCGTACCAGCAAGAGCTCGACAAGCTACTCAAAGACGAGCTTCCGGCCTTTAACCGCACCCTCAGGGAGCGCAATCTTCCGACGGTGCTCACAGGAGAAGAGTGATGAAGATCGAACGACCGCAGGAGACCGAGTACCCGCCGTTCTATGCGGGCTATGTCGCAAGAGTTCCCGAGACGGAAATCCTCGAATCCCTCCGCGAACAACCGAAAGAGCTGACAAGAATCGCCGACTCGGTCGGGGCCGACAAAGAGCGCTTCCGCTATGCCTCGGACAAGTGGAGCGTCCGCGAGCTCTTCGGTCACTTGGTAGATGCCGAGAGATTTTTCGGGCACCGCGCTTTCTGCATCAGTCGCGGCGATGCGAATCCGCTTCCCGGCTTCGACGAGAAGCTCTATGTCTCGCAGTCGAGCTACGACTCACGATCCCTCGCGGAATTGGTGAAGGATTTCTCGTTGCTGCGCGAGGCGAACTCCCGGCACCTCGAAAACCTGGAGGCCGCCGCCTTCTCGCGCGAGGGCGTCGCGAATGGCGCCAAGGTCACGGTTCGCGCGCTCGCCTATATCATGACCGGCCACGCCCGGCATCACCTCGCGGTGCTCCGGGAGCGCTACGCAATCGGCTGAGAGCGTCGGCGGGTGAAACCAACCCGTCGCGGCGAGGCGCTCTCGGCGGGACGGCAGCACCTCGTGGTGGAACCTCCCGCTGAGAAAGCAAACGAGCGTGCCGCCCGTAGGAAGCGCGTCTTCGAAGGGCTGCGACTCCGGCCCGTCGTAGAGCCTCAAGAAGCCCTCGTCTTCCGCACCCCAGTCCGGGTTCAAGTAGAGGCTCGTGGAAACCGGAAACCACGAGATGGTCGAAAGGCTCCCGTAGGAACGGCGTCTTCCGGAACCATCCGTAATCGATCATTTCCCGCCGAGCCTCTTTCTCACCGCGCCGAGGACGTCGTCCACCTCGATCGCGATCCTATCCTTTTGAGCGCCTGGTCTCGATCGATGCTCACGGTGACGATGACCTGGGGTCATACATCCGATCACTGCTTCGTCCACGTGACCGCTCGGCTCGTGGGGGGGGGGACCGGTGGAGGGTTCGGCAAGGGGGCGGGCCCGGCGATCACACAGTCGGCATTTGACGTCTGCGTCCCGGTCATCCTGGTACTGGTCACCACCGTCAGTGCGAACACATCGGTCCCGATGCACTCGGTGGTAAAGGGTGGTGTCGAGACGACATAACGGAGACCGATGGTCAGGCTCACCGCGCTGCCGCTGATCGTGCCATCAAACGAAGTGACAGTCGCGCCTGCCGGAAGGCCCCCCACTATCGATCCGGAAATGCTCCCGCCGCTTTGCGAGAGCGTCGCCAATCCCGTCCCATAACTACTTGAAACCGCCCACGTGCCCGAGACATTGACCGAACCGCCCGGCGGCGGGGTCGGCGGCGGGATCGTCGTGGTGACCGTCGTGGTGACCGTCGTGGTCGTGGTCGGATTCGGCGGCGGGGGTGTATCGGGCGGTCCCTGCGCCACACCAACGCCGCCAATGGATCCTTCGCAAACGGTTCCATTAATCACGCAGTCGAGCTGGATGGCACCGAGCTGACTCGAGCAGGTGCCGCCGCCGCAGTTGGGCTGATTGACCTCGAGTGATCCCGTCATCTGAACCGGCGCGTCCCGGTAAACTGGTCCCTGCGCGCTAGGGATAGGAGGCCGCCACTTTCCCTTCGACCTCAACCGGCCTCTGGCCACTATCCGTGACGTAGGCGACTGAGCGTAAACGGGTCGAACAATGATTGTGAATAGCCGCGACAGGAGTCCCTGCACACTGGGATTATTCACATCCATCGCGCAATCGGTCCACACGAACTCGGTGTCATCTAACCGCACCTCCGAGCCGGTGAGCACCCTGTAATTATCGGGTAGATCGATCCGCGCGTCGCCGCCGGCAGGACAGGCATACGTCCACCTCCCTGAACCAGATTTCGTCAACCCCTGGAGCAACGCCTGTTCCATGACAGAGTTGATCGTTTGGCCCAGATAGGGCGCAACGGTCGAAATCGAAAGAGGAGGAGCAGGGACCGAAGGCGTCGTGGGGCTGACCGGGGGGCTGACCGTGGGGCTGACCGGGTTGTCCTTCTTGCAACCGACGAGCCCAATCACCATCGCAACAGTCAATAATCGCAAGAGTGTCTTCATAATCCTCCAGCTCGTCACTGTTTTGTCATCCTCCAACCCCCCTGGTCATTGCCGACCGGGTCGGTGCAGAAATAGCTGCCTACAAGGTGTTCTCGGACAACGTCCCGTTGAAAGCGCCGCACGAATGCCCGTGGGAAGACCGAAGCTGGATCTGCGCGCGCGCGTCGGTGACGCCGCATAGGAAAAAAGACGCCGCGAGCAACGTGAGGTGTCTTGACATGCGGGTTCCTCCTCCACTGCAGTGCAAGGCGGGTGCCATCGCGATTCGAAGCGCAGTGGGCCTCAAACAGGGGGAAACCGTGATTGGACGGAGGCTGGGAGAAGAATCCTGTCTGAATTTCAGACAGGGGCGTCCAGGTCCCGTACATGCCGCGAGGCGCGGCCGGGACTCGTCAGGCCCTTAAGAAAGCGTCGGGGTATCCCGGAAGCACGTCCTCGAACGGCTTCGACTCCGGCTCGTCGAGCCCATTGAGCCCATTGAGCCCATTGAGCCCATTGAGCCCATTGAGCCCATTGAGCCCATTGAGCCCATTGAGC
>CAZKNR010000484.1:0-18258 GCA_964553925.1 uncultured Acidobacteriota bacterium | reverse complement strand
CGCGTCGAGCGTTTTTTTGATCAGCACCTACGCTGAGGGGAGGTTTCCATGCATTTCGATCGACGGAGTTTTCTTCACGCCTCGGCGGGCTTGGCATCGCTGAAAGGGCTGAGAGGGCCGGGTTCGCTCTTGGCGCAAAAGCCGCTGAAGTTGATGACCGACGGTATCCTCCCGATCTCCGACCAGGAGCGGATGGCCCGCATCGAGAAAGCCCGGCGGCTCATGGTCGAAAACAGCATCGATGCCGTTCTCCTCGAGCCGGGCTCGAGCCTCTTCTACTACACCGGGGTGCGCTGGGGGTTGAGCGAGCGGACCTTCGCCTTCATCCTGCCCGCGAAAGGCGAGCCGGCCTACGTCTGTCCGAAGTTCGAAGAGGCTCGCGCCCGCGAGCTGACGAAATTCTCGAACGACATCCGCGCCTGGGAAGAGGACGAGAGTCCCTATCGTCTGGTCGCCCGGATCTTCCAGGACCGCGGCGTAGCGAACGGACGCATCGGGGTGGAGGAGCGGCTGCGCTTCTTTCTCTTCGACGGAGTCCGCGAGGAAGCCTCGGGCGCGAGCTACGTGAGCGCCGATCCGGTCACCGCCGGGTGCCGGATGTACAAATCCGCGGCGGAGATCGCGCTCATGCAGCGGGCCTCCGACGTGACCATCGCCGCCTACCGCGCGGCTTTCGAGACCCTGGGCCGCGGCATGACGCAGTTCGAATTCACGACGAACGTCGAGGCGGCCTTCCGCGCCCTCGGCTTCGAGGGCTCCGCCACCGCGCAGTTCGGCCAGTACACCGCCTTCCCCCACGGAAGCATCACACCTCAGAAGCTCGAGGAGGGTGACGTGGTCCTCGTCGACGGAGGCTGCGGTGTCGAGGGCTACCGCTCCGACATCACTCGAACCACGGTCTTCGGCAAAGCCAGCCAGAGGCAGATCGACGTCTGGAACCTGGAGAAGAAAGCCCAAGCGGCGGCGTTTCAGGCGGCGAAGGTCGGCGCGACCTGCGAGTCGGTCGATGCCGCCGCGCGGAAGGTCGTCACCGACGCCGGGTTCGGCCCCGATTACAAGGTCCCGGGACTCCCCCACCGCACGGGACACGGCATCGGTCTCGACGGGCACGAGTGGACCAATCTCGTGAGGGGTAACCAGACCAAGCTCGCACCGGGAATGTGCTTCAGCAACGAGCCGATGATCGCGATCTACGGCGAGTTCGGAATCCGGCTGGAAGACTGCATGTACATCACCGACACGGGAGCGAAGTTCTTCAGCGAGCCGAGCCCCGCGATCGACCGCCCGTTCGTCTGAGCCGCTGGAACCGACGGGCGTTTACAATCACTAACAGATTGGGATGAAAGTTAACCTGATTCCGCGACTGCTTCTCTCCGTCTTTCTGCTCATTCTGCTGCGCGCCGCGTCCGCGGGGGCCCAGAGCTACGGCGAGTCGCCCTACATCTTCGGTGTTCACGACCCCCAGGGTGCGAGACACATGTCCGACAAGGGGAAACGCGGGTGGATCCTTTTCACCGAAGAGATCGGGCGAGACGCCGGAAACACCAGCGGGCGAGACTACAGGCCTTGGAGCGACGCCGGTTTCGGCATCATCGTCCGCCTCAACCACGGCTACGGGCCGACGAACGGCACGATTCCCTACTCCAGGCACTACCCTTCGTTCGCCCAGCGGGCGGCCAACTTCGTTCGAAGCTCCCCCGGCGCTCATATCTGGATCGTCGGCAACGAGATGAACTGGGATCAGGAGTGGCCGCGTTACGAGGGTGTAACCGAGGAGATCACTCCCGAGCTCTACGTCGCCTGCTTCCGCCAGGTCCGAAACGCCGTCAAGAGCCTTTCCGGACACTCCGGCGACCAGGTGATTCCCGGGGCGCTCGGCACCTACGGGCCGCCCACACCTGCGGGTGGGTGGGGTTTCGTCGAGTATCATCTCAGAGTCCTCGAGCTTCTCGGGCAGGGTGGACTCGACGGAATCGCCGTCCATACGTACACCCATGGCGCGAACCCTCAGCTCATTTTCGATGAGACCCTGATGGGTCCACCGTACCAGAACCGCCACTACAACTTCAGAGCTTACCGGGATTACCTGAACGCTCACCCGGCCTGGGCCCGGTCGCTTCCCGTCTACGTCACGGAAACGGATCAGGTCGGGCCCTGGGCGGACACGAACAGCGGCTGGGTCAGAAACGCGTACCGGGAGATCGACGACTGGAACAAGACCGCGGGTAAGCAGAAAATCCGGGCGCTCTGCCTCTATCGGTTTTGCTGTGACCAATGGGATATCACGGGCAAGGGCGGCGTTATCGACGATTTCCGCCAGGCCATGGATAACGATTACCGCTGGACGACGACCTCGAATTGCTTCCAGGGAGTCGCCTCCGGCCACTGGAAGGGAGAGTACTTTCCCGGCATCGACCTCATGGGCTCCCCGACCGCGATCAACGACGAGGGCGCGGGTTTCCTCGCTTTCGACTGGGGATCGAGCGGACCGGGCCGCTGCGGCATCGGCTCCGATCGATTTTCCGCGCGCTTTACCCGCACGCTCTCCTTCGCCGCGGGCACCTACCGCTTCGTCGCTCGAGTCGACGATGGAGCTCGGCTCTACGTCGACGGCCGGCTCCAGCTCGACCGCTGGTTCGACCAGGCAGAGGTGAGCTACACCGTCGACGTGCCTCTCGCGGCGGGCGATCACACCGTCGAGTTGCACTACTACGAGAACGGTGGTGGGGCGACGCTCGGGCTCGAGTGGAGCTCACTAGGCGGGCTACCCGACGACGCCGAGATCGTTGAGGCGGAATCGAGCGTGCCGTCGAGCCTGGGGCCGGGCGAGACGCGGTCGATCCGCGTCCGGGTCCGCAACTCCGGCACGAAGACGTGGAACGCGGGCGAGCCGGTGCGACTGGGTGCGGGTCCGACCGGCAATGTCGCCTGGAGAAACTTCGCCTGCGGCGGTTACGCCAGCGGCCCGACCGACGCGCGGGCCTACCTCTGTCAGTCCGTCGCTCCGGGCTCCGTTCACGATTTCCAATTCGAGGTAACCGCCCCTTCTAGCGGAATCGCTCGCTTCTCGACGCGGATGGTGCGGGACGGGGTGCACTGGTTCGGGGAGGACACCACCTGGAGCATCCCCATCACCACCGCTCCCCCTCTGGCTGCCGACGTCCTCGAGACCCGGAGCGCGATTCCCGCGAGCCTCGCTCCGGGGGAAACGCGTTCGGTCACCGTGCGTATCCAGAATACGGGGAGCTCAAGCTGGACCGCCGGCGAGATGTTCCGCCTCGGCGCGGGGTCGAGTAACACCGTCACCTGGGGCGGGTTCCCTTGCGGCGGATTCTCGAACTCGGCCACCGACGCGCGGGCGTACCTCTGTAGCCCGGTGGCTCCGAACGGCGTCTACGACTTCACCTTCAACGTCACCGCTCCCCCGAGCGGACCGGCGGTGTTGTCGGTCCAGATGGTAAAAGAGCTCGTCGCCTGGTTCGGCGAGCGCCGCGACTGGTCCATTCCCCAGGGGAGCTCGTGCTCGCAGTCTCCTCCCGCGGGCCGGTGGAAGGGTGAGTACTTCGCGAACACCCTCCTCTCCGGCCCTCCGGCGCTGATCCGAGACGACGGGGGCGGGTTCCTGACCTTCGATTGGGGTACGGGAAGCCCCGGGTCTTCCTGCGGGGTGGGGGTGGATCTCTTCTCTGCGCGCTTCTCGCGTACGGTGGATTTCGCGGCCGGCACCTATCGCTTCACCGCGCGGAGCGATGACGGGATCCGTGTCTTCGTCGACAACGCTCTCCGTCTCGACAAATGGATACTTCAGGCGCCGACGACCTACAGCTTCGACGTCAACCTGAGCGCGGGCAGTCACACGTTGCGCGTGGAGTTCTACGAGAACCTGGGCGGGGCGGTGGCCCAGATTTCCTGGGCGAAGCTCGCCGATTCCGGCGCGAGCGCGAGCAAGCTGACCCTTCATACCGGCTTCTCCGGCCCTCTTTCGATGCAGTTCATCGAAAGCGCCAAGCCCCGGATCGTGAAAATACTCGACAACTTCGGGCCGGCGGCTCAGGTCAAGGTAGCCTCACCAGCGACGCTCATCATCGGGCGCATCTACGAGCCGGGCCAGCCTCAGGATGGAGACCCGGGGGCGCGAGCGCAGGAGTGGTGGAGCCGCAACCGGGATCGGATCCTGGCCCATCCCGCCGTGGACTACTGGGAAGGCTATAACGAGCCGGGGGTCGGGAGCGTCGATTCCGTGCGCTGGTACGCGGAGCACGAAGCCGCCCGAGTGAGGCTCCTCGCGGCAAACGGCAAGAAGGCCTGCATCGGCAACTTCTCCACCGGCACTCCCGACGTTACCAACCCCGCCATGTGGCCGGCTTTTTACGCGGCTATCGACGCCGCGAGAGAGCACGGCGGAATCCTGGGGCTCCACGAGTACGGAACGCCGATGCAGCAGTACTTCGATGAAGGGAGCGGCGAAGGCTGGCTCTGCGGTCGATACCGCAAAGTCTACCGCCGGCACCTGATGCCGGACGGCAAGGTGCTTCCTCTGGCGGTTACCGAAACCGGTGTCGACGGTGTGCCGCCGGTAGGATGGAAAAACCACTACACGGGAGACCAGTACCTGAGTCAGTTGAGGTGGTACGACGCTCTCCTCCGGCAAGACGACTACGTGCTGGGTGCGACGATCTTCGCGCTCGAGATTCCCAACTGGGATCCCTTCGACATCGCTCCGATCGTGGGCCCACTCACGGACTACGTGCGGAGCTCGCGGTAGCGGTTCCGGCTCTTCAGCACCTCGACGCTCATTTGGCCGTGTATATCGTCTTCCCTTCCTTGATCGTCTCGACGACCTTGAGCTTCCCTCGTCATTCGTCTTTCCCGGTGCCGTGGAACCGGTCGTCCTCCCTCGCGAACAGGACGTTGAAGCTCGTGAGGGTTCCATAGCAGCCCGTGATGTAGCCTTGCAGGCGAAGCTTCAAGTCGTCCGGAACGTCCGCGGCGTTGATCTGCTGCTCGAGCACCCGAAGCTTGTTTCGGATCCCAACGATCTTGCGGAAGAACACGTCGATGGGAACGCTCTTATCCTTCTGCCCGGCTTTGCCCGGGCGCAGCAGGAGCTCGCCGCCACTCCACTTGTCGGCGAGAGGCGTCGGCGGGAAGCCCGTTTCTTCCCGAAGGACTCGTCGAAGGAGCGCTTCGAGCTTAGAAGAGTCAAAGGGCTCACCGGGGCGGGCTCCCTCGAGCTCCGAGCTGTCCGTCATGACCGAGCCGCTCCTTTCCTCTGCGCGCGGTGTGGCTCCACGGTAGTTGTGCTGGCTACCACAGGTATCGCACACGACCCGCTCGGGCCCGCCGCTCTCGCCGAGGAGGGTGATGGTGTGGGCCCTTACGGACTTGCATGGACGGCAGAAGTCTTCGACCGTCTTACCGACGCGCCATGTCTCCGTCAAGACGCCCCGAAGGCCTCACCTGAGGGCACGCGGAACATTAGATCGTCCGGCGGCTGCGCTGCAAACGGGGCCACCGGAGGGCGCCAATATCTGAGCCTAGCCCGAAGGCAGCGAGTAGATCAGCATCCGTCCCTGGGTCGTGAGCACGGCGAACTGGTTGGGAGCGTATCCCGGCACGACGTCGACTACCGTGCCGACGAGCCGGGACGGGTCGTCCAGGCTGAGGATGCGGTCTACGTAGAGCGCGAGCAGGAAGGGCACCGCTTGAAACTCCAGCTCGGCCGAGACCTCGAGTCCGGTCATTCCGACCGACGAGAGCGGCCACTCCCGTCCAAGGCGCTTGAGCGCATCGAGGAGCGGATCCCCGGGCAACGCGCTCGGCCAGACGGAACAGGCTCGGGAGGTAACACAATCCGAGGTCCATGGAATAGTGCGTCTCCGGTGTTTTCGTAAATTCGTAAGCGGCGGTCAAAGTCCGGAACGCCGCTTCGGCAGGCGCGTCGCGCAGCACCAGAAGCTGGCAGGCTTCGTAGAGCTTGCGGACGCCACAATAGGCGGCGCCGACGTCGAGCTCGGGAGCGCCCGGGCGGAATGAAAGACGCCGCTCCCTCTCATGCTCCTCGAGGCAACCGGCGAGAGCATCGTCCAGGGCGCCGGGAGGCGCTCTCGACTCGACGACTTCGCCGCTCTACGCAATGCGCGAAGAAAGTCTCGCATTGCGCTTTCGCCCGCTCCTACCGCGGACTCTCGCGGGTCACGGTGAATGGCGCCCTCAGGCGCACCGAGAAGGACGCTCCCTCCTCGAGGATTACTTCTTCTCCCTTGGTCGTAAGGACAACGGTGGTTCCGGCTCCCCCACCGGCCGCTCCTCCGATCACGGCACCTTTCTTCCCTCCGATGATGCCGCCGACGACCGCCCCGACCCCGGCGAGACCTCCGATGATCCCCGCGTCTTTCTTCCTGGTTCCACGGGCTTCGAAGGAGATCGGCTCGGCTTGGAGGTCGACGCGGCCGGCGTCGGGAAGAGATATCGAGTCGAGCTCCAGCGTGATCGCTCCGCGCCCGGAGACCTCCCCCGCGCCCGCGGCGTGAGAGACGTGGCCCTGGATGCGGCTCCCCGCGGCGACGGCTTCGATCCCCTCGATCTCGATCGGAGAGCCGAGGGTCGCCGTGAACTCGTCGCCCGCCTGCGCCGTCTCGCTCGAGAGCTCTGTTCCGAGAGACAGGTCGAGCCGCGTCGTCTCCGGCACGGTGATCACGAGCCGGTTCGGCGATCCGAGGAGCTTCCCGATAAAGCCGGGCTCTTCCTCGACGATGAGCTGTACAGGCTCTCCTGGCGAATGCGACGCCCGACGTTGCGCCCTCTCGCCGCTCCGGCTCCAGACGAAGCCGGCGAGAACGGCGAGGAGGATCGCGGCGGCGAGAGCCAGCGGAAGGCGGCGCGAGGCATTCCTTGATGGCTTCGGCGCCTCGGTGACGGCCTCCACCCGGCGTACCGTCGGAGGGGCCTGCTGCGGCTCGGCCTTGCTCGGAACGCGGGGCATCGCGCCACGCGTTTCTGGAGCCAACGCTCCGGCGTCGAGACGGCGGACGCCGTCGATGAGCTCCGCCCCCGAACCGAAGCGCCCGCTCGCGAACTTGGCGAGGGCTCGCTTCAACACCGGGCCGAGCTCTACCGGAAGGCCGATTCCCGCGTAATCCACGGGCCTTGGCTCTTCGGTCAGAACCTTGAGGAGGACGGCGGTGACGCTATCGCCCTTGAAGGCTTTTTCCCCGGTCAGGCACTCATAGAGGATGCAGCCGAGCGAGAACAGATCCGAGCGGCCGTCGAGCTTCTCGCCCCGCGCTTGCTCGGGCGACATGTAGTTCGGCGTTCCCATGATGTTCCCCGTGGCGGTGAGGTTCTGTCCGGAATCGAGCTTCGCGATCCCGAAGTCCATCACCTTCACCTGTCCCGAGGGCTCGATCATGATGTTCGCCGGCTTCACGTCCCGGTGCACGACGCCGTTCTGATGGGCGTAGTCGAGCGCCGAGGCGACCTGAGAGAGGAGTTCGAGGGTTTCGGAAAGACTCAAGCGCGCCTTCGCCTGGAGGAGCTTCGCGAGCGTCTCCCCGGAGACGAGCTCCATCACGATGAAGCTCATCGTGGGGGCGGAGACGATGTCGTGGGTGACGACGATGTTCGAGTGGCGGAGCTGGGAAGCGACCTGGGCCTCGCGAAGGAAGCGCTTGTTCACTTCCTCGAGCTGGCTCGGTTCGGCGAAAACGTCGAGGCGGATGCGCTTGATGGCGACTTCGCGTCCGAGAACCGTATCGCGCGCCCGGTAGACCTCGCCGAACGACCCCGCCCCGAGCTTGCCGAGAACTTCGTACCGCTCGCCCAGGATCTCCTTCAGAAACGTGCTGGACTCGCCCATTCAAGAATGCTACGGCCAGAACCGGTGCGTCGTCAACGCGGGGGCGGCGGCGGCGAGCCACTCTTCTCCGTCCGCGAGGTTCGCCCCGCACCGCGAAAGCCAGGCTTTCGCTTTGTCCGCGAGAAGCTCCCACTCCTCCCGGTTCCGGGTTCTCTGGGTCACGGTGACCCGCGAGCAGATGTCGCGAATCTCCGCGTCGATGGTGACCCCCTCGAGCGGAATCGGCGTTCCCTTGGTGAGAAGTCCGGCGAGCACGGGTTCAATCATCTGGGTCCTCCCTTTTGGTGTATCCTACGCTACGCTCCGTCTCGAGCAAGGAGCGACCAAAGATGCACCGCCGGAGTCCGAGGAGACCATGAGCCCGAGACGACATCTTCTTTTAGTGCTCGCCTCGCTTCTCGCAAGCTGCCACGCCGGTGCGCGCCGGGACTTCAGGACCCAGGCCCATCGTCCGCTCGAAGCGCTTCAGGGGCTCGACCCCGCCGCCCGGGTGGAGGAAGACATCGTCGCCTATGCCGAGCTCTGCAAACAGGAGCTCGGTATCGAAGAACCGCTTCCCGACATGAGCTGCCTCGCCGGGGTCGAGGTTCCGATCACCATCAACGGGCAGGAAGTGAACGAGCGAGACTTTCGAGCTCTGGCGGAGGGCCGAGGAGGCTGCGACAGGTCACAGTGGCTCGACGGCAAATGCTGGACCTATGACTTCGTTCAGCGGGTAGACATCGGAGACGACGTGGAAGCGGTGCTGAACTGCCGCCAGAAGCGATTCACCAGCATTCTTTCGCCCGAAGAGCGGATGCGGGAATACGCCGAGGCGGTCGAGCAGAACGCTTCCTCGGACGAGCGCCTCCGCCTCTGGCGATTGATCTTCGAGTTCGACGACCTCGGCCTCATCCTGAGGAACCGGCGCTCCGGGAAGACCTGCTACTTTACTTTCTTCGGAAAGCTGGACTTCGAGAGACCGGACCGCTCCTACTCCTTCTACGGCGGGTGGATTCCCGCGCCCGACCAGGAGACGCTCGCCTCGAGAGACGAGATCTTTCGACGCCTTCCCGAGCCAAAGCCACCCGAGGGTTATCCGGAGAGAATGTGGAATCGCGGGCCGCGAGGAGCCCTCGGAGGCCGCAACAACATGTTCTTCAACCCGAAGGCCACGGCCGAGGGTCAGTGCGTGAGCTGTCACGATCACGGAGCGTTCAAGCACAGCCCGTTCATCGATCAGGCGTTCGTCGACGGAGCTCGCGTGGTGCCATCGAACGACCGTGACCTCCCGTATCTACCCGTGGGACGGCCTTTCCAGGACACCTTTCGGAAGGCCGGCGTAATGGAGATCGACACCGAGCCCGTCTTCGGGGAGGCGCAGGCGTGCACCGCTTGCCATCGGCTCACGACGGGAGGGGAGGGCGCGGTAAAACGTCTTTACTGGGCCACCGGTGAAGAGATTCCCCAGCCCTCTTACGTCGCCCGACGGTTTCCGTTTCAGGCTTGGATGCCCCTCGAGCATGGGATCGATTCCAAGGACGACTATCATCGCGACCTCGGGCCCATGATCGACGCCATCCGCTGCTGCGAAAAGACCCCGAACGCCATCGGCTGCCGATCCCGTCCCATCGGCCCTACGGAAGCGGACGTGAAGCTCGACGCTCGCGGACTTCTGACCGCGGACTCCTGGGTGCAGGGCTCGGACGCCACCGTGCCAGCCTGCGTCCCGGCGGTCGCTACTGGAAAGGCGTTAGGTCCGGAAGCAGCGCGGCCACGTCGATGACGATGTCCGGCCACGAGACCGGGGAAACCCGCGCGCCCGAATCCAGGGTGGAGCGCGACTGATACCCCCCACCCCTCGGGTCTCGAAACACGACGAGACGGCGCTTGGCAAGATCGACGACCCAATACTCCGGAACTCCCGCCTCAGCATAGAGCGCCACCTTCACGCCGAGGTCCCGCCAGCGCGAAGAGTCCGCGATCTCGATGACCAGAAGGGCCCTCGTGGCCTCAGTCCCATAGGCTCTGAAATCCGGGTTCGAGCAAACCAGGACATCTGGCTCAGGCTCGGAATCGAGTTTCTCGAGAGCGAGAGGAGCCTCCTGGTAAACGCTCGCGCGACCCTCCAGCGCCTTTTCCAGGAGCTTCAAGACTCCCTTTACCCCAACCACGTGGGGCCGCTTCTTCGGGCTCATCGGCTGAATGACTCCGCGAATGAGCTCCACCCTCTCGTCCGGAGACAGGATTCCCGCCTCCGCCATTCGGTGATACTCCTCGACCGTAAAAAGGCGCTGCTCGATGGTATCGACGGCTCTACGCATAGCACCATTTTACCTCCTTCCAGTCCTTAGAGACGAAAACGGGCGTGCTCGCCCTCCCTGCGCCGCGGGGGATTTGAACAAAGGCGACTAACGGAGGAAAATACGACGCGGGGCCGGAGGGTCAATGTATTTAAGGCGACTCGGTTTGGCGATCCTGGCGATCGCTCTCCTCACGCTCGTTCCCGCTCTCCTGCCGGATTCCGAGCCCACGATCCGCGCGGCTTCGAGCGCCAGCCGCTCGGCGGAGGCGGTCAACAAGATGGTCGCCGACTACTGCGTCCTATGTCACAACGACGCCTCTCGGACCGCGGGTCTTTCCCTCGAGGCTTTCGACGTCGAGCACCCGGAGAACGACGGGGAGACGGCGGAGAAGATGCTGAGGAAGCTCCATACCGGCATGATGCCGCCGTCGTTCGCGCCCCAACCCGAGCCCGAGACGGTGAAGGCGTTCGTTTCCACCCTCGAGACCCGAATCGACGAAGACGCGGCGCAGAACCCCAATCCCGGCCGCCGCACCTTTCAAAGGCTCAACCGCGCCGAGTACGCGCGCTCCGTGAAGGACCTCGTGGCTCTTGAGGTCGACGTCGAAGCGCTTCTTCCCGCCGACACCATCAGCCACAGCTTCGACAACATCGCCGACGTCCAGGGCATGTCGCCGACGGCGATGGACTCCTACCTGCGCGCCGCCGACAAGATCAGCCGCGAGGCCGTGGGCGACCCCGAGGTCGAGCCCAGCGAGACGGCGTACAAGGCTCCGAAAACCGCCTCGCAGGTCCGGCACGTCGAGGGGGCGCCGTTCGGAACCCGCGGGGGAATCGCCGTCGTCCACAACTTCCCCGCCGACGGCGAGTACGCCTTCAAGATCGAGCTCCACGCTTCGCCCGAGGGCTACCTCTTCGGCCAAAACTCCGAAGGCGAGCAGATCGATCTTTCCCTCAACGGCGCGAGGGTGGCGCTCGTTGCCGTCGACCCGCTGATGTCGGAAGCGGACGAGGCGGGGATGAACCTCGAGACCGGCCCGATCTTCGTGAACGCGGGCTCGCACCGTGTTTCGGCGGCCTTTCTCGAGAAGGGCGAATCGCCCGTCGACGACTTGATGACACCGATCGAGCACACTCTCGCCGACGGCGAGATCGGAATCGACTACGGTGTGACCACCCTCCCCCACCTGCGCGACCTTTCCATCAGCGGCCCCAGCCGGGTCACGGGCGTTTCCGATACCGTGAGCCGCCGCCGGATCTTCCGCTGCCGTCCGACCTCGGCCGAAGAGGAGCTCCCCTGCGCCGAGGAAATCCTGAAGGATCTCGCGACCCACGCCTACCGGCGGCCCGCGGTCGAACCCGACCTCGAGGCGCTCATGTCGTTTTACGCGATCGGCCGCGAGGAAGGAGATTTCGAGAGCGGCATCCGGATGGGACTCCAGGCAATCCTGTCGAGCCCGAGCTTCGTCTTCCGGCTCGAGCGCATGCCGGAGGACGCGGCCCCGGGTGAGAGCTACCGGGTAGCCGATCTGGACCTTGCCTCGCGCCTGTCGTACTTCCTCTGGGCCAGCGCTCCCGACGAGGAGCTTCTCGCGCTCGCGAGCGAGGGGAAGCTCTCGGATCCGCCTACTTTCGAGGCCCAGGTGCGGCGGATGCTCGACGATTCCCGCGCGGAGGCGCTCGCCACCCGTTTCGCCTCTCAGTGGCTGCGCTTGCAGGATCTCGAGAAGCTCCACCCGGACGCGGTCCGCTATCCTTACTATGATGCGACGCTCGCGCAGGCGCTGAAGCGCGAGACCGAGCTCTTCTTCGAGAACCTCATTCGGGAGGACCGGAATGTCCTGGAGCTGCTGACGGCCGATTACACTTTTGTCAACGAGCGCCTCGCGAAGCACTACCAGGTTCCGAACGTAACTGGCGACACCTTCCGCCGCGTCGCTCTCGAAGGGGTGAACGCGAGTCGCCGGGGTCTTCTCGGTCAAGGAAGCATCCTGACCTTGACCTCGGTCGCGAACCGCACCTCTCCCGTCCAGCGGGGCAAGTGGGTGATGGAGGTGCTTCTCGGAAGTCCGCCGCCGCCGCCGCCGCCGAACGTGCCGGCCCTCGAAGAGACGAGTGCGATCGCCCAGGATCGCGTTCTCACGGTCCGCGAGCGCATGGAGGAGCACCGCAAGAACCCCGCCTGCACCTCCTGTCACACGGTGATCGACCCCATCGGGCTCGCCCTCGAGAACTTCGACGTGACCGGGGCCTGGCGCACGAAGGACGGCGGCGCCCCCGTCGACGCTTCCGGCGAGCTCTACGACGGAACCCCGATCGACGGGCCGCTCGCCCTTCGGGATGCGCTCTTGAACCGCTCCGACGCGTTCATCCTGACTTTCACCGAGAGCCTTCTGACCTATGCGCTCGGCCGAAGGGTCGAGTACTACGACATGCCCGCGGTTCGAAAGATCGTCAGGGACGCGGCGGCGAACGATCACCGCATGTCTTCCTACATTCTGGGAGTCGTCGCGAGCGCGCCGTTCCGGATGAGCCGCGCCGACGGTCCCCCTTTCCCCTCGACCGAGGTTCACTGAAACCAGGAGTAACGTTTCCATGTACGCGACCAACAAACACCTCTCCCGCCGAGCGGTTCTTCGCGGAATGGGCGCGACGGTGGCCCTTCCTTACCTTTCAGCGATGCTGCCCGCGAGCAAGCTCACCGCGGGCGCGTCGCCTGCACGCACGCGCCTCGTCGCTATCGAGATGGTCCACGGCGCCGCCGGGAGCAATGCCCTCGGGATCGAGAAGAACCTCTGGGCGCCGGCGGCGGTAGGCCGTGACTTCGACCTGACGCCCTCGAGCCTGAGCCCGCTCGCGCCGTTTCGGGAGCACATCACCATCGTCAGCAACACCGACATTCGCAACGCCGAAGCGTTCACCTCCCCCGAGATCGGCGGCGATCACTTCCGCTCGAGCTCGGTGTTTCTCACCCAGTCGCATCCGACCCAGACCGAGGGCTCCGACGTGAACGTGGGAACGTCGCTCGACCAGATCTACGCCCAGCGGTTCGGCCAGGAGACGCCGATCCCCTCGATGCAGCTCGCGATCGAAAACGTCGACCAGGCGGGCGGATGCTCCTACGGCTACGCCTGCGTCTACATGGACACCATCAGCTGGGCCTCGCCCACCGGGCCGCTTCCGATGATTCGGGACCCGCGGCTCGCGTTCGACCAGCTCTTCGGCTCCGGGGGAACGCCGGAGAAACGCGCGGCTCGGCGCCGGGCGCAGAAGAGCATCCTCGACTGGATCCCGGACGAGGTCGCGCGGCTGAAGATGAGCCTCGGGCCGGAAGACCGGGGCCGCCTCGACGACTATCTCGAGAACGTCCGGGAGATCGAGCGGAGGATTCAGAAAGTCGAGGAGCGCAACACCAGTGGCGAGCCGCGGGAGCTTCCCCACGCGCCCATTGGTGTCCCGGACTCGTACGGGGAGCACGTGGAGCTGATGTTCGACCTCATGACCCTCGCGTTCGAAGCGGACCTCACCCGGGTGTTCTCGTTCAAGATGAGCCGCGACGTCTCGGGCCGTGTGTTCCCCGAGAGCGGCGTCATGGAAGGCTTCCACAACGCATCCCACCATCGAGGGCAGGAAAAGACGCTGGTCGAGCTTTCGAAGATCAACCGCTACCACGTGAGCCTCATCCCCTATTTGCTCGAGAAGCTCAAGGGCGCGAAGGAGGGCGACAGCGACCTGCTGCAGAATACGGTGCTTCTCTACGGCTCTCCCATCGGCGACCCGAACATCCACAATCACAAGAGGTGCCCCCTGTTTCTCGCGGGCCACGGGGGCGGCCGCATCCCCGGAGGCCTGCACATCAAGGCCGCGGATGAGACTCCGATGGCGAACGTGATGCTGACCCTTCTCCACGACCTCGGCCTCGAGGACCTCGAGTCCTTCGGCGACAGCACGGGTGAGCTCGACTTGACCGGTAGCTCGCTGGTACCGGTTTTGACGTCATGAGGCGGGAAGCGCTCGCCCTCGTCTCGGCGCTCGCCCTCGTCGCCGCCGGGCCCGTCGATCTGAGAACGAGCCCCTCTCCCGTGGCGGACGCCGCCCGGGCGGGGGAGCGCGAGACCGTACGTTCTCTTCTGAAGGACGGAGTGGACGTGAACGCCGCCCAGGGCGACGGCATGACGGCGCTCCACTGGGCCGCGCTCTCGAACGACGGGGAGACCGCCGAAATGCTGCTCTACGCCGGGGCCAACGTCCAAGCCGCGACGAGGCTCGGCGCCTATACTCCCCTCATTCTCGCGACCCGAAGCGGGCACCCCGCGATGGTGGAAGCGCTTCTGAACGCCGGGGCCGACGTGAACCAGGCCACGGGCACGGGAGCAACGCCCCTGATGCTCGCGGCCGCGTCGGGACGCGCGGACGCGGTGAGCTTGCTGTTAGCGGGCGGAGCCGCGGTCAACTCGAAGGAGTTGAAGAGGGGCGAGACCGCCTTGATGTTCGCCGCGGCATCCAATCGGGCGGAGGTCGCCCTGCTCCTTCTCGAGAACGGCGCCGACCCGGCGCTCACGACGACCCTGGTCGACGCTCCGGCTCTCACCAAGGCGTCCGACGAGGCCTTCAAGCAGAGGCTCGACCGTCTGCGAGAGGAGCGCACGAAAAAAGCGGCGGCCTCGGGGGAAACGGTGGCAGCGCCCGAGAAGGGGGAATCCGAGGGCGGAGGAAACGTCTTCGGAAAGATCTTCGGCTGGATGACGCCCGGCACGAACGCGAAGAAGGAATCGAACGAGCGCCCCGAGCGTCCGAGATATGGGGACCTCGTCGGCGTCCAGGGAGGAGTAACCGCGCTCCTTCTCGCGGCCCGTCAGGGAAACGTCGAGACCGTTACGGCGCTTCTCGACAATGGAGCCGACGTCAACCAGGTGAGCGAGGGAAGCAAGACCAGCCCTCTTCTCATCGCCACTATGAACGGCCGGTTCGATCTCGCGAAGATCCTTCTCGACCGTGGAGCGGATCCTAACCTCGCGAGCGAGCCCGCGGGCGTCACCCCGCTCTACGCCGCCATCAATCTGGCCTGGGCGCCGAACGCGGGCTATCCCCAGCCCACCGCCCAGCAGCAGCAGGAGGTGACGCACGTGGATCTCATGAAAGCGCTCCTGGACAAGGGCGCGGATCCCAACGTTCGTCTCAAGAAGAAGGTCTGGTTCAGCGGATACAACTTCGACCGCTCGGGGCTCGACGAGACCGGCGCGACGCCCTTCTGGCGCGCTGCCTACGGGAGCGACATCCCCGCCATGAAGCTTCTAAAGTCCTACGGCGCGGATCCGAGCGTCCCGACCAAAGCCCCTCCCGAGCGCCCCCGGGTCGGAAACCAGCAGGGAAGAGAGATGAAGGACGTCTCCGGACTTCCCCCGGTTCCCGTCGGAGGTCCCGCCATCACCCCACTCCACGCGGCGGCAGGCGCGGGATTCGGCGAGGGCTTCGCCGCCAACGACTATCGAAATCACCCCGCGGGATTTCTTCCCGCCGTCAAGTACCTCGTCGAGGAATGCGGAGCCGAGGTGAATGCCCGCGACCACGAGGGCGGAACACCCCTCCACAACGCCGCCGCCCGAGGCGACGTCGAGATGATTCAGTACCTCGTTTCGAAAGGCGCCGACGTGAAAGCGGTGAACCGCGAGGGCCAGACCACCGCCGACATGGCGAACGGCCCGGTCCAGCGGACGCAGCCGTTTCCGGAAGC
This sequence comes from uncultured Acidobacteriota bacterium, assembly GCA_964553925.1. GTDB lineage: Bacteria > Acidobacteriota > Vicinamibacteria > Marinacidobacterales > SMYC01 > DAISKN01. The sequence goes on along the minus strand of CAZKNR010000484.1, from coordinate 2,382 downwards.
GGTGAAACTCCTGATGAGCCTCGGAGCCAAGAACAACAACAAGTGCGTTTCGTGCTGAGGGTCTGCTCCCGGAAAAGAAACACAGCAGAGCGCCCGAGGTCACCTCGGTCCCCTCGCACCGGAGAGAGCAGGGTAGAAGCGCCTCACCGGCTGCCTGGTCGATACCGAATGGGACCGTACCCGGGAAACGAGAGCCCACCGCATTCATAAAGTATTGAGGTTGAAGCTCAGCGCAAAACGGCGTTGGGCGGTCGCCGGGCTGAGGTTGTCCCGATGGCCCCGAAAGACCCCGCCGGTCGCGCCGTCGTAGCGAACGATCTTGAAACCATCGAACCGGGTGGCGGGATAGGAGAAAGCGCGGCGTTCCTCGCCTTTCGGGAAGCACCGACCGGCCTACCGCGCGAGCGAGCGTCTTGAGGAGCGACCCGTCGGTGACGGTATGATCGCCCCGGCGCTTCAAATTCGCTTCTGAGCGCGTGTTTCAGCAACCGGCCCCGGCCCGACACCTGTTTCCAGGTTGCCGCACGTTCCCCGGAATACGCACCATACAGAAACCAGATGCTCCGAGACCTCGGGCTCCAGCATTCGGGGAACGAGACGAACAGGTGCTTGCGCCAGGAACACTCGCGGCGCCATCCCACACAGTTCCCGAAACCGCATCGCACACCGACGCGGCGATGGCGCTCCCATTGGGGCCTCGGTTTCGAGGGTGTGGTGATGGGAATGGGTGGTCGGGACCGGGATCTCGCTCTGCGACCACAGAGGGCCGCACCCTTCCCAGGCGCGGGGTGAGTTTGACCGCGGGACCCGGGACGCGTCGTCAATAGGTGTGGAGCGAGGGAGGATCCCCCCTTGATTTTTCGTCCAGATCCTTAGATGGACCCAACGCGAAAGGAGCCGGAAAGTAATGGCAGAAGAGAGAAAGACGCCTGGATTCGTGAGACCGGGAGAGCACCCGCGGATGGTGCCCAACCCGCCGCAGGGAGACCTCGACGCTCGTTTCGATGGGCAAGCGCAAGAGCAGACCACCAGTCGGACGGGCGATCCGCCCCGATGCCCGCGCCTGCTCGACCGCGTCCGGCAGGAGATCCGCACGCGGCACTACAGCCGCCGCACTGAAACGGCCTATGTCGCTTGGATCAAGCGCTTCATATTTTTCCACGACAAGCGACACCCCAACGAGATGGGAGAGGCCGAGATCTCGGGTTTCGTCTCGCATCTCGCAACTCACGGAGAGGTGAGCGCTTCGACTCAGGGTCAGGCGCTCGCGGCATTGCTCTTTCTTTACAAGAACGTCCTCCGCCGTGAGTTGAATTTGATGGTGATCGCCCGGGCCAAGCGTCCTGTTCGTCTGCCCCTGATCCTTTCCCGGACCGAGGTCGCCGCGATTCTCGCCCACCTTCAGGGAACGTGCTGGTTGATGGCATCACTCATGTACGGCTCCGGCCTGCGCGTTCTGGAGTGCTGTCGCTTGCGGGTCAAAGACATCGATTTTGAACGGAGGGAGCTGACGGTTCGGGACGGGAAGGGCGAGAAGGATCGACTGACCTTGCTGCCCGAGAGGCTCCGCGAGCCGCTCGCCGCCCATCTCGAGCGCGTGCGTCGAATGCATACGAGCGATATCCGGAACGGCACCGGCTTCGTGGAGCTACCTTACGCGCTGGGCGTCAAATACCCCAACGCGGCACGCGAATGGAGGTGGCAATGGGTCTTCCCGGCGACCAAACACTACATTCACAAAGAGACGGGCCAGCGGCGGCGACACTTTCTTCACGAGACGGTCGTCCAGCGCGCCGTACGTCGAGCCGTGCTCGCAGCGGGAATCCCCAAACCCACGACCTGCCACTCGCTCCGCCACGCCTTCGCCACCCACCTCCTCGAGGATGGCTACGACATCCGTACGATCCAGGAACTACTCGGCCACAAAGACGTCAGTACGACGATGATTTATTGCCACGTCCTGAAGCGAGGCGGCCGTGGCGTAAGAAGCCCGCTCGACCGCCCCAATTGAAAGGAGACAGGGGAAAGCTCTACAGTAGGCGAGAGATTTTCAAGGTCTTATTGATCTATACCGCATTTTCACGCAAGCTAACAATTCGAGCGCCAATGGTTCGTCGCCAGCAAACCCATAACGCAGTGCGATTTGACGGCCGCGACTTCGCCGTACCGTCCCGTATACACGGTATTCCCTGCGACCTATCAGAACTATAAGGCTGATGCTATATGGAACCTTCGAATTAGTGTTGAACGAACCCGCTTCGCGGTAGTCTCGGTACTCACCTTCTGCGGAAGTTCGTAAGGCAAGCGTCTCGCCTCAAGAGATGCAAAAGGCTCCCCTCGTGAGTTAGGGTTTTGTCACCACAACACAAACCGCTCACGAAA
>CAZKNR010000483.1:0-2135 GCA_964553925.1 uncultured Acidobacteriota bacterium | reverse complement strand
ACGTCCTCCGCCACTTCGAGCCCTCGATGAGCGGGAAGGCAGTGCATGAAGAGCGCCCCCGCCTTCGCTTTCGACATCAAGGACGCGTTCACCTGGTAGCCCTGGAACGCCTGGAGCCGCTCCTGCTCCTCCGCTTCCTGGCCCATGGAGACCCAGGTGTCGGTGTAGACCGCATCCGACCCCTGAGCCGCGGCCGCGGGATCCAGGGTGAGGACGACACTCACCCCGGCGCTCGTCGCCTCGCGGGTCGCGCTCTTGACGATGATCGATTTGGGCTCGTAGCCCGCGGGGGTCGCGACGGCGATGTCCATTCCAACTTTCACGGCTCCATAGATGAGGGAGTGGCACATGTTGTTGCCGTCGCCGATGTAGGCGATCTTCTTGCCGCGCAGATTCCCCTTCTTCTCCATGAGCGTGAAGTAATCCGCGATCGCCTGGCAGGGGTGAAGAAGGTCGGTCAGGCCGTTGATCACCGGAACCGACGAGTGTTTGGAGAGCTCGACGAGATCGGCGTGCGCGTTCGTGCGGGCCACGATCCCGTTGACGTAACGCGACAACACCCGGGCGGTGTCGGCGATCGTCTCGCCCCGATCGAGCTGGAGGTCGCGAAAGCTCAACTGAAGAGCGATCCCGCCTAGCTGGAACATCCCCACCTGAAACGAGACCCGAGTCCTTGTCGAGGGCTTCTGGAACAGGAGCGCGAGGGTCTTCCCGGCGAGAACGTTTCCGAACTTGTCGGGCGATGCCTTCATTTCCGAGGTGATGCGGAAGACCTCGGAAACGTCGTCAGCGGTCAGATCGCGGATTGAGATTAGATGCTTCGGTTCCATCGATTCATGGCGATTTCGGGAACGGTTCGTCGCTACGGGCTAAATCGAGTGAAATCCGAGTTTAGGAGTTGGACGAAGAGATTGTCAAGCTTTCGAGGCGATCCGCCTTCAGGCCGCGTCGCGCAGAAGAGAGGTGAGCCCCGGAGAGAGCGCGAAATGAAGCTCCCGGAACGGAACTTCGGACGCGAGCTCGGAGAACGTTCCCAGGATTCGGGTGGCGACTTCCGGAAGGTAGTACGGCACGATGGTGCGTGCGAGAAGATCCGCCGCGAGAGTGGGAGAAGAGCTTCCAAGCGCGTGGTGTGAGGCCTTTCTCAGAACGAACATTCCAGCCAAGGGAGAGGACGCGCTCGAGACGACGTTCCCCTCACCAGGCCACGGTGTGCCGTAGGCGGTGAAGCCCTGGTTGGTCTTGCGTATCGCGATCCGCTCGTCGGAAAGGAGCGCAGTCCCCTCCGTGGACAGAAGGCCCGCAAGAGTGGATTTTCCGTCACCGGAGTGCCCGGCGAACACCAGACCTCGATTCGAGATCACCGCCCCGCAGGCGTGGAGCAGAACCGCCCCTCGCAGCGCGAGCGCGGGGACGAGGAGAAGCTGGTCGAGCGGGTAAGGGATCTCCCAACACGCGGCCTCGGACGAAGCGAACGCGCGCCAGGCCGTCTCCGAGAACAGAATCTCGGCCCGGGAGAAGTCTTGCTGGACGATCGCCTGGCAGTACACCCGGGACGTCGGGGGATGTTTGAATTGAAAGACCGTGCTCCCATCCCCCGAAAGCGCACGCCACTGAAGACCCGATTCGTAGAGGAGCTGTCCCGATGCCACGTCGAGGCGAGATCGAGACGCGACTCGAATCCGGACGTCCGGCAGTTCGCGGGTGAGGAAGGGCTCGTAGCTCACCGGCAAGAGAAACGGGCAATTCGAGCTTTCGAAGGCAAATCGGACGCCGGCGATCGCAAACGTGCGAAATTCTCCAGCCGAGACGCTGAGCCAAGCCACGAGTATTCGGCCCGGAGGTCTAACTTCCGAAATTGAAGCAGCTGTTGGCTTCGCAAGTCGCGCCCGCGGGAGCGCTCGTAACTAGGGTCTTGCATCCGGCCGCGAGGCTCTCCTCAGCTTTCAGGGTAACGCGCCGGAGCGCGGGCTTGACGTATACCTTGCGCTCACTCTTCTGCTCTTTCATGGTATGCGAACCTCCAGGGCTTCTCAGGCAATCACCGGCAAGCGTACTTCCTTCGTCTCGTTCGTGATTCGCGAGTACTGATCCACCGGCCCATCGTAGAAACCCATTTTTTCCGCCCGGCGATG
>CAZKNR010000482.1:0-17478 GCA_964553925.1 uncultured Acidobacteriota bacterium | reverse complement strand
GGGGAACCGCCGGCCGATGGACTCGAGGGCCGAGGAGGCGAGGTCGAGCTCAGAGAGAAGCTCCGCGAGCACGGGGAAGTTCAGGGTCGGCTCGCTGGACGATATCCGAAGAAAGCTCGCCTCAACGCCCGCCACGCTCTGGCGCTCGAGCGACGCGGGGAAGTGGAGGAGCGGCGCCGCGAGCCGCCGGGGTTTTCCGTCGATCTCGATCTTGCCGACGAGGAAGAAGGCGCCGTAGACCAGGCTCCGCTCCCGCTTGTAGAGCGCCGCTTCCTCGAGCGCCTCCCGCCCGATCTCGGGGGGGACCGCGAGGGCATCCTGGATCCCGCTCACCAGAACCTCGGTCCCCGTCGCGAAGTGCCGGTGCTTCACGTCCCGGTGGAACAGATCGAAGATCGCGCTCTCGCGGTTGTCGGCCTCGTGGCAGGAGGCGAGATAGCGGATCTTCGCGGCGGTTGCGCTCACGAGTGGGATGCTTTCGAGTGTAGCCGATGTAGAATCCTGAGGCCATCATGGCGAAGACAGCGCCCTCGAAAAAAACGAAGAAGCCCTCCGACTCACGCAAGAGGCTCACCCCGGCTAAAGAAGAGCGAGGTCCGGCTGGTGACGAGGTCCTCCTTGGGATCTAACCGAGGTGCTGTTTGGATGCTCTCGTAGGCGAGACGTGCGAGATCGGAAAGCACCTCACCGTATAGCTTTTCACGCGCTCGTAGAATCTCTGGGCTAATGGGAGGAAGTCCGAGTCGGCCGAGAACATCGGGACCTGAGGTCCTCTTCGGTCACGAATTCTCCGTGATTGTGTAGCGGTGCCGTCCACCAAGAAGACAGACCGTATCGCCGCGGCGGTCCACGATAACGGCAAACATCTCCAGAACGTCGCGACCGAGCACGCTCATGTCCAGCGACTCAGGGTTCGTGCAGGCTAGATAGTCACCACCAAAAAGAACCTTCGCGGAGTCCGCACGGGTGAACCGAAGCTCTGTCTCAACCGATACAACTTCGGCGGTTCCGCCTATCCCGCCGATGCTTGCCGCAGGAGGGCCGGTCTCCATGCGGAGCGATTTCAGGACGTTGGCACTCAAAACGGTCCGGTCTGCTCCGGAGTCGATGAGCAGCTCGGCGGCTCGCCAAGAGCGGTCGGAAGCTAGAATCTCACATCTGAGAACCGGCCGTGCGACCCCGTCATCACAAAGGAGCCACTCGCCGTCAAAACGCATAGATGCGTGGGAATCGTTCCTTGGGAATGTAGCGTGTGAACCACCCGTCGTCCTCCGGATGGGCAGCTCTGGCTAGAGCGATGGCTTCCTCGGTGTTATCGGCAACGAAAAGCTCCTCCCCGGCCACGCAGATGACTCGGCCGCGGTGCGAGGAGTAGACCTCCTCGATGTGAGCCTGCAGCCACTCCGCGTTACGGTCGAAGCGCTCCCGTTGGGAGCGCGCAGCAGCCAGCTCCCTCGGGTCTCTAACTTCTTCCATAACGATGGAATTCGGCTTGTCGACCATCCTCTTGCAGCTCTGCCTATTGTACGGCTACCACCGACCCGTCGCGAAACGAAACCCGTTTCGTCGTCGTTGTGTTGTCTTCCGGACGTCTCCTCCTGCGCCTGACGAGCCCGGTGGATGAGACTCACGAGTGGGGTGCTTTCGAGTGTAGCCGATGTAGAATCCGGAGGCCATCATGGCGAAGACGGGGCCCGCGAAAAAAACGAAGAAATCCTCGGACTCGCGCAAGAGGCTCACCCCGTCCAAAGAGGCGCGCGGTCCGGTGGGAGACGAGGTCCTCCTCGGGATCGACGATCCTTCCCTTGCTCCGCTCGCCGCCCGGGTTCGGGAAGCCGGCGGCACTCCCATCGGCGCCTACCGCGAGCCCTTCGCGGGAAAGCCCCTGCTGGTCGCGGTCCTTCCCTGGAAATCCGTCGAGCCCACTCCGTTCCAGCGCGACCTCTCTCCCACCCACACCAAGCGTCTCGCGAAGAAGATCGAGGAGACGGGGGTGTTTCTCGACCCCCTGATCGTGGTCCAGGGCGCGAACGGGAAATTCTGGACGCCGAACGGAAAGCATCGACATCAGGCGGCGAAAGTCCTCGGGCTTCGCGCGGTCACGGCGCTGGTCTCGCCCGACGAGGACCTCGCCTTTCGCATCCTCGCGCTCAACACCGAAAAGGCGCATAACCTCAAGGACAAGAGCCTCGAGGTCATCCGCATGGCGCGAGAGCTCGCCGAGCGGAAGCCCCGAGCGCGCGAAGCGGACTACGAGGCAGAGTTCGAGGAGCCGGCGTTTCTTACTCTGGGGATCGTCTACCGGGAGAACGGGCGCTTCGCCGGAAGCCCCTACTTCTCGTTCCTGCGCAAAGTCGATCGTTTCGCCACTTCGCCCCTCGGGAAGAGCCTTCGGGACCGGGAGGGATACGCGGCGAGGCTGGTCGCGATCGACGAGCGGGTCAAAGAGATCGTGGCCGAGCTCAAGAAACGCGGATTCCGATCGCCTTACCTCCGGAACTACGTCGTCGCGCGAATCAACCCGGTGCGCTTCCACCGCGCGAAGAAAGGGGACAAGACCCCGCCGATGGCGATGGGGGCGGCGTTGACCCGGATGGGGGCCTCGGCCCGAAGCTTCGACGTCGCCTCGGTGCGGGAGCAGGACCTCGCGATTGTGGCGGCGATGTCTTCTGAGTGAATCGCCGCAAAAACTCCTCATCGAGCCCGGTGTTCGGGCTACAATCCTCACGTTATGCTAGCCCTCGTTTAGAGCCCGGAAATCTGCCGCGATCCTCCGCGCGCAATCCGGGTCAACAAGCGGGTTCACCGCTTCCGAGTCTCCGTTCCCAGCTTTTTTGGATTGGCGTTCGCATTTGCTTTGGGAGAAGCACCGATGGATTCGAACGAAGAGGCAGCCGCAGGCAATTTGGCCGCCGGGGTGTCGAAGGCCCCCGCGGCCGCGAAGCCCGGCATCTGGGCCTCGGTGAAGGAATCCTTGCGCGGGACCGAACAGGATTTCACCGAGGGGAGCTTGAACCGCGCCGTCGGTCTCCTTGCCGTCCCCATGGTGGTGGAGATGCTCGGGGAGTCTCTGTTCGCCGTGACCGACGCGTTCTACGTGGCTCGCCTCGGCCCGGATGCGCTCGCGGCGGTCGGCCTGACCGAGTCGATGCTCGAGATCATATACGCCGTGGCCATCGGTCTCAGTATGGCCACGACCGCCATGGTGGCGCGCCGCATCGGGGAAAAAAACGAGAGGGGTGCTTCGAGGGCCGCGGTCCAGGCGATCGCCATCGGGGTTGTCATTGCGGTTGGTCTTGGCGCGGCGGGCGCTTTCTTTGCGCCGGAGCTCCTGGGTCTCATGGGCGCCTCTCCGGACACCGTGGCGGCGGGCGCGACCTATACCCGGGTGTTGTACGCCGGCATGGTCACCGTGCTTCTCCTGTTCCTCAACAACGCTATCTACCGGGGCGCGGGCGACGCCACGACCGCGATGCGAGCCCTCTGGCTCGCGAACGGCATCAATGTGGTCCTGGATCCCTGTCTCATTTTTGGTCTCGGGCCCTTCCCCGAGATGGGTCTCGTGGGTGCCGCCGTGGGTACGAACATCGGCCGCGGCGCGGGAGTCCTCTATCAGCTTTGGGGCTTCCACAAGGGGACGCGGCTCCGGATCGAGCGGCAGGATCTGTCGGTGGACATATCCGTCATCCGGAGCCTCCTGCGTCTCTCCGCGGGCGGGATCGGGCAGCTCCTGGTCGCGACCACGAGCTACGTGGTCCTGATTCGGATTCTCGCGGGCTTCGGGAGCGCCGTCCTCGCGGGCTACGTCGTGGCCATCCGCACCGTGATCTTCATCATCCTCCCGGCCTGGGGCTTGAGTAACGCGGCCGCGACTCTCGTAGGTCAGAACCTCGGAGCGGGGAAGCCCGAGCGCGCCGAGCGCGCGGTGTGGCTCACCGGTCTTTGGAACATGGCGTTCATGGCGCTCGTCACCCTGGTGTTCGTCGGTTCCGCGCGAGCGATCGTCTCTGTCTTCACGAACGATCCCGAAGCCGCGCCCGTGGGGATCGAAGCCCTCACCATCATCAGTTACGGATACGTGTTTTACGCCTGGGGAATGGTAATGATGCAGGCGTTCAATGGCGCCGGCGACACCGCGACGCCGACGAAGATCAACATCGTCTGCTTCTGGCTCTTCGAAATACCGCTCGCCTACGCGCTAGCGGGTCCCGCCGGGATGGGTCCGACGGGAGTGTTCTGGGCGATCTCGCTTTCCTACTCTTTGTCGGCGGCGGTCGGCGTCTTCTTCTTCCGCCGCGGAAAGTGGAAGCTGAAGAAGATCTAGGTGAAATCCAAGAGGGGATGGGAGATAGAATCGGAAACGGGATCTCTTTACCGGAAGCGTTCTTCTTTCCACGGGTCGCCGACATCGTGGTAGCCGGCGAGCTCCCAGAAGCCGGGCTCATCCTCGGAGACGAGCTCGATGCGCTTCACCCACTTCGCGCTCTTCCACGCGTAGAGCCGGGGAACGACGAGCCTCAGGGGTCCGCCGTGCTCGAGGGAGATCGGCTGGCCGTCATGGGTGTCCGCGAGGAGAACGTCCTCTGAGGCGAAGGCCTCGAGCGGAAGGTTCGTCGTGAAGCCGTGGTCGTATCCGTGCACGACGACGAAGCGCGCTTCGGGGAGCGCTTCCGCCCGCATCAATATCTCGCGCGTCGCGACTCCCTCCCACACGTTTCCCAGGCGCGACCAGCGCGTGACGCAGTGCATGTCGGCGAAGACCCGGACGCGGGGAAGCGCCCGGAACTCCTTCCAGTCGAAGGAGAGATCGGACTTCACGAGGCCGCTCACGCCGAGCATCCAGGTGTCGAGGTCGATTCGGGGCGGACCGTGCGCGTCCAGGACCGGCCACTTCTTCGTCCGCGCCTGGTTCGGCGGAAGTCTCTCGGCACGTCTCGTGTCGGAGCTGACGATTACGCTGGCGCCGGCATCCTCGGCGGTTTCGATCCTCTCGCCCTGAAGATTGTCCCGGTCCTGCATCGATATCCTGGATGCCGTGCTCGAGGGAAGGCTACCCCTCTCAGAACGAGAGCCTTATGCCGCCCCCCACGCGGAATCCGCCCGCGTCGAGCGCGAGCTCCTCGCCCCCTTCACGGGCGATTCCGATCGTCGCGTGGCTGTAGCGCGCCTGAAACGCGATGCCGATGACTTCGTTCAGCCGCCAGGTGAGGGCGCAACCGGCGTTGAAGCCGATGGGGTTGTCGTCGAGGGTCGTATTCGAGGTAGAGGTTAACGTCGCCTCGTCGAACGGATACTCGGAGGCCGTGGTCACGGTGTCCAGGATTTCGGTACTGGTGAAAAAGAAGCTCGGCCCGCCGAAGACATCCACGGTGAACTTGGGGAACTCTCGGGTGTAAACCGCGTCGAGGTGCACTGCCTTCTCGCTGTACTCGAGCCCGGTGACGTCGCCCGCGACCGTTCTCGTCTCGTCGAAGTACAGAGGATGGGGAAGACTCTCCCCGAAGGAGCCGTTGAAGTCGCTCTGGTACACCTCGACCGAGCCCATGACCCCGAGGCCCTTTCTGATTCCCACGATCGCACCGGCTTCGAAGACGACGCCTTTACCTCCGTCGTAGCTCCGGATGGAGAGGCCCTCTTCGAGGAACGAGGTGAAGGTGGCCGCATCGGAGAAGCCGATGCCCGTGGGATTGTAGAGGCCGTTCACCAGGACGCGAATGCGCCGCTCGCGCTTCTTTCCCTGGGCCGGTGTCTCCTGGGCCGAAGTCGAAGCGGCGATGGCGAGAGCGACGACGAAAAGAAGAGGAATGGTTCTCATCGTATCTTCTCCTGGGCCTACGGAACGCCTACCGCGTCCCAGCCCTGCTGCACCGTGGTCCGTTCGACGCTTCCCGCGCCATAGAGCTCCCCCGCGGCCCGCAGAGTGGCCTCGCGCGCGTCGTGAAAATTCGAGCTCGGGACGAGGTAGAAGGCGAAGGCCCGGTAGAAAATCTTTTCGATCCGGTCCCTCTGTGCGGTCCCTATCCCTTGGACGGTGATGCGCGAGGTGCGGTTGGTGCCGCCCTGCACCATGAGATAGAAAGCCTGGTTGATGATCCCGGAGTTGATGTGGACTCCGCCGTTGTCGTAATCCTCGGTGCACACCGGGGGGAGGCAGCGGATGCTGTAGTGATCGGGATCGCCCGCCGCTCCAGGGTTCTCGTACGATCGAATGAACGGGCCGAAGTTGATGAACAGGTCTTCCGCTCCGACCCAGTCGGCTCGCCGCCGCCCCCGGCCGGGGCTCTCGAAGTACCACTCGACTCCCGTCCCCATGATGTCCGAGAAAGCCTCGTTGAGCGCCCCGGACTCGTTCAAGTAGATCAGGCCGGAGGTGAAATCGGTGACCCCGTGGGTGAGCTCGTGGGCCACGACTTCGAGGGAAGAGGAGAAGAAGCTGAACGTCTCGCCGTCGCCGTCGCCATAGTTCATGCTGACGTCCACCGTGTCGTAGAAGGCGTTGTTGTAGCCCTCGCTCTGAGGGAGGAAGTGCACGTAGTTGATGGCGGAGAGACCGGAGTCATCGAGCCCGTTGCGACCGTGGCGCTTGAAGTAGTAGTCGTAGGTGTAGCCCGAATAAGCGTGGGCATCGACCACGGCGCCGTCCCGCCACTCGTTGTCGGAATCGGTCGCGAGATAGTTGTCGGTCTCGGCCTCGTAGAAGAACCAGGCCTCGAAGTCGAAACCCACGTCGTACGTTCGGATCCCGAAAGGACGAAGGACGTCGACCGCCCGGTTCGTTCCCGCGGCCGCCTGGACGCTCATCTTCTTCTCATCGGACCAGGTGCCGACGCCGAGCCCGACCACGGATTGAGACCTTTGGTCGTCATACTTCAAAACGGTGGCCCCGCTTTCGGCATCGATGAAGACCGCGTCAAGGCGGTCCGGTCCGCGCAGGTGAAGATAGTAGGCGAGGACGTACCGATCGGCGAGCGGAAGGATCACGAGCTCGATTGGTCCGACCACCCGGGCGGACGGGGCTCCCGCGACCGCCTTTTGGGCGGCGGCGTCCGCGCTCAGGGAGGGCCTGGTGCCGGCGTCGATGCCGTCGTAGAGGCTTCCGGTGACCGAGAGGATGAGGCCGCCTTCCTTCTGCCAGACGAGCTGGCCTCCGAAGACGCGGACCCCTTCATGGTATTGGTTCAGCCGCTCGTGGGAGCGGCCGGGAATCTGTCCGTCGCGCTGAGTCCTCGCCGCGACCAGACGGCCCGCGCGCAGCATGGCCTCGACTTCCTGGGCCATCGCCGGGACTTCCGCGAGGTCGCTCGCCCATACGGTCCGCGCCGAGCGAAGCGTCTGGGCACCGAGTATTCCGGGAGACAGGATGACGGCGAGGGCGATGCCGCTGGACAGGAAATTTCGCATCGTGCTTCTCCTTGATCGGTTTTAGAAAAGCGACGGAAAGTATAGAAATGGACTATCGATTTGTCAATACTGCTCATCCCGGCGTTTGGGGCGCTGGTTCGAGGCGAGGATCTTCTTCCGGAGCCGAATTGCGCGAGGGGTCACCTCCACCAGCTCGTCCGCCCGGATGAACTCGATGGCCTGTTCGAGGTTGAGCTGGCGGTGGGGGGTGAGACGAACGGCGATGTCGGAGGTCGAGGCCCTCATGTTGGTGAGCTTCTTCTCCCGGGTGACGTTGACGTCGAGATCGGCCTCCCTCGCGTTCTCGCCCACGACCATCCCTTCGTAGACCTCGATCCCCGAGCCGATGAAGAGCTCACCCCGGTCCTCGAGGTTGTGAAGGGCGTAGGCGGTCGCGCGTCCGCGCCGGTCGGCCACAAGCGCTCCGGTGAGGCGCTTGGGAACGCTTCCCTGCCAGTCGTCGTAGCCATCGAAGAGCGCGTTCAGGACGGCGGTCCCGCGGGTGTCGGCGAGGATCTCGCTCCGGATGCCGATGAGTCCCCGGGAAGGCACGCGGAACTGGAGCCGGACCCGTCCCGAGCCGTGGTTCACCATGTGAATGAGAATGCCCTTGCGAATGCCGAGCTTTTCGACCACGACTCCCTGGAAGGTCTCGGCGACGTCGACGAGGAGGATCTCGAAGGGCTCCTTCTTCACCCCGCCGATCTCTTTGACGATGACCTCGGGATTCGAGAGCGCGACTTCGTACCCCTCGCGGCGCATCGTCTCGACGAGGATCGCGAGCTGGAGCTCGCCGCGGCCGAAAACGCGAAAGGAATCCGTGGCGTCGGTGTTCTGGAGCTGAAGGGATATGTTGGTGAGAAGCTCCTTCTCGAGGCGCTCTTTCAGCTTCCGCGAAGTCACGTGCTCGCCGTCCAGTCCGGAGAACGGAGAGGAGTTCACGGAGAACACCATCGAGAGGGTGGGCTCGTCGACGCGAAGGCGCGGAAGAGGAGTTGGCTCCTCGGCATCGGTGATGGTGTCGCCGATTCCGATTCCGTCGACTCCCGCGAGACAGACGATGTCGCCGGCCTGGGCTTCCTCGATCGCGTCCCGGTCGAGCCCGGCGAAGGTGAAGAGCTTGGTGATGCGCGTGCGCTCGACGAGGTCTCCCTCCTTCACGATCGCCACTTCGCCCCCGACCCGAAACGTGCCGCGGGTGATGCGGCCGATCGCGAGCCGGCCGAGATAGTCGCTGTAGTCGAGGTTCGACACCATCAACTGGAGGCTTCCCTCGCTCTTCGCCGAGGGTGCGGGGAGCTTCTCCAGGATGGTATCGAAGAGGAGCGTGAGGCCGGTGTCTTCGCCCTCGGGCTCCGACCTCGCCGTGCCTTTGCGGGCGTCGGTATAGAGGATGGGAAAATCGAGCTGCTCCTCGGCCGCATCGAGGTCGATGAACAGGTCGAAGATCTCGTTCACCACCTCCTGGATGCGCGCGTCCTGGCGGTCGATCTTGTTCACCACCACCAGGATTGGAAGCTTCAGCGACAGCGCCTTTCCCAGCACGTACCGGGTCTGAGGCAGCGGCCCCTCGCTCGCGTCCACCAGCAGCATGGCGCCGTCGACCATGGAGAGGGCCCGCTCGACCTCGCCCCCGAAGTCCGCGTGGCCCGGGGTGTCGACGATGTTGATCTTCGCCCCGCGGTAGAAGATCGCGGTGTTCTTCGCGAGGATGGTGATGCCGCGCTCCCGCTCGAGCTCGTTCGAGTCCATGACCCGCTCCTGGACCTCCTGGTTGGCCCGGAAGGCGCCGCTCTGATGGAGCATGGCGTCGACCAGGGTCGTCTTCCCATGGTCGACGTGGGCGATGATCGCGAGGTTACGGATGCTGTCGAAAGATGCCAAAGGTTATGCTCCGAAGGGATCAGAGCATAATAGCTCAGCGGAGCTCGGCTTCGGCCTCCCGTACGAGGTCGCGGTCGATTTCCCCGCTCTCGAAGTGGTCGAGGAACCGCTGGTAGCTTTCGCGGGCGTGCTCGGCATCGCCCTCGGCCTTGTGGAGCTTTCCGAGAAAATAGAAGCTCCTCACGTACCGCAGCGGCTCGTAAAGACGCTCCTCTCTCGACTCTACGATGCGCTGGTACCAAGAGAGGGCCTCGCTGTCGTTGCCCGAAAGCCGGTGAGCCGTCGCGAGCGAGTACCAGATGAGCGTGTGGACGCCTTCGGAGCCCCGCGGAGGAAGCATCGACTCCGATTCCTCGAACTCGCCGACGGCGTCTTCGTACTCTCCGCGCTGCATCGCGATCTCTCCCTGGAGAAAGTGGTAGAGGCGCTCCGGGGCGGCTCCGAGCGCGGGGTTGATGCGACGCCGATATTCCCGGCTCAGCTCCTGCGCCTCGCCCGATTCGCCGAGGCGCTCCGCGGCGATGGCGGCGAGCGCCAGCGCCGCGTGCGAAGCTCCATAGTGGTCTTCCGTTTGAGAGACGGAGAGCGCCGCCTCTTTGGCCTTCTGGAGCTCGCCGATATCCAGCAGAATTCTCGCTTTGAGCAGAGCCGGTTGAACTCGAAAGTCGCTCTCGCCCCCTGCGCCGGAGGCGAGGTAACGATCGAGCGCGCGGAGAACCGAGCCGGTCTCCCCTCGGTAAAGGTTCGTCGTGGCCATCAAGCGGCCGCCGATGAATTTTTCCGCGGGCCTCTCCGATTCCATCAACTCCGCGGCGTTCTTTCGCGCCTCGTCCCACTCTTCCGCGAAGATATGGCCCGCCCAGCGGACGGGCAGGATCCGCATGGGTGTCGCCCCGAGCGCCTCCCCCCTGTCGAGCAACCTCGCGCCCTCTTCGACATCTCCCGTCTCGAGATCGATCTGGGCGAGAGAGAGGAGGGTCGTCCAGTCGTCGGGGTTTCTGGCGCTGAACTCCCGGAGCACTTCTCGCGCGCTATCGACGTCGTCCGTGGCCATGTACGCCTGCGCGAGCTGTTCGTACGTCGCGGGGAACATCATTCCCCGGCGTCGAAGCTCCTCGAGCTGCTCTATGGCCTCGTCGTAGCGCTCGGTTCCGAACAGGAGGTTTCCGAGATTGTGGCGGGCGGAGCCGTGATCGGGATAGAGCTCGACCGCGCGTTCGTAAGAATCGATGGCCTTGTCGATGGTCGAGGGCTTGCGCGAAGCGTACCAGCCCTCGATGTAGAGGCGCTCTCTATCGGAGAGGCGGTCGAGGTGCTCGAGCGCGCGCTCGGCGTACAGGTCGCCCTCCTCGTGGCGCCCGAGGTTCGACATCACGACCCCAAGCTTCGCGAGCGCCATCGCGAACTCCGGGTCGAGCTCGATCGCTCGCTGGAAATGGGGGGCAGACTCCTCCTCGCGAAAGCGCTCGTGGAGGCGAATCCCTTCCGCGTACTCCCGGTAAGCCTCGACGGAGGCGGTGGTCACGTCGCGGAGGTCGCGGTCGAGCGCCTCGCCGGGGGGCGTCAGCTCGAATCGCGCCTTGATATGGGAGGTGATCTCGTCGACCAGGCGGAACAGGTTCTCCTCGCCGGCCGCTTCCGCCTTTTCCGACATCAGCACCCGGCCGGTCTTCGCGTCCTCGAGCTGGGCGGAGATGCGGATCGAGTCGCCCGCTTTCGCGAAGCTCCCCGTGAGCACCGTGCGCACCCCGGTGCGGGAGGCGACTTCTTCGATGACCTCGGGCGTCGGGGTCCCCTCGAGGTTTCCCGTCTTGGCGAGCTCGGCAAGAACCGGATAGAGCTCAGAGAGACCTACGACCTCGAGCTCGGGAGACTGGGAGAGATCCGTCGCGAGCATTTCGGGAAGGCCGGTGACGAGCCAGTCGAGCTCCGGATCCCCCGAGAGGTTTTCGAACTGGAGGACGGCGACGGAAGGCGTCACGTCGATGTCGGGGTCCACGGAGCGACGGGAGAAAATCGCGAGAGCGAGGACGGCGGCCGCCGCGATCGCCGCGGCCCAGAGCGCCCTGCGCGCCCTGCGCGAAAGACGCCCCCCGGCCTCGATCCGGACCCGCGCGCGCTTCAGCTCTTCGAGCGGCTCCGCCATCGCCGGATAGCGCCGGTCCGGCTCTTTTTGAAGGCAGCGGTCGACGATCGCCTGGAGCCGATCGCGCGCCTCGCCGGAGACCCCGGCGAGCCTCGGAGTCGGCTCCTTCAGGATGGCGTGAAGAATGTCGACCCGGCTCGTTCCCTCGAACGGCGGCCGGCCGCTCAGCATCGTATAGAGGAGGAGCCCGAAGCTGAAGACGTCACTGCGATGGTCCACCTTGCCGCCCCGCGCCTGCTCCGGGGACATGAAGGGGACCGTGCCCCGAATGAGACCGACGAGATTGATGAGACCTTCGCGCGACGTGCTCTGAAGGGGAGGCTCGTCCTCGCCCGCCTGGCTGAAGAAGGGGCTTTGCTCCACGTCGAGGAGCTTCGCGAGGCCGAAGTCGATGAGCTTGGGATGCCCTTCCTCGGTGAGCATCACGTTCGCGGGCTTGACGTCGCGGTGCACGATCCCGCGCTCATGGGCGTAGGCCAGCCCGGAGGCGACGCCGATCCCGATCCGGATCGCTTCGGAAAGCGGCAGCGGTCCCTGGGCGAGGCGGCTCGCGAGGCTCGGGCCCCTCAAAAGCTCCATCGCGATGAAGACGACGCCGTCGGATTCGTCGATCTCGTGGATGACGCCGATGTGGGGATGCTCGAGCGAGGCCGCCGCCTTGGCCTCGGACACGAAACGCTGACGCCGCTCGGGCTCTTGAACGAGCTCCGGAGGGAGAACTTTGAGGGCGACTTCCCGGTTCAGTTTGTCATCGCGGGCTCGATAGACGATCTGGGCCTCGCCGCGATGGAGCTCCTCGATGAGGGTGTAGTGGGAAAGCTTTCGGCCGATCCAGCCCTCTCGAGACTCAGGTTTGTCCATTTCGAATCAGTCTTCGTAGGGGTGCAGGCACAGAAGGGGCATTCGAGTTTACGACTCTCGTACAGCCAAAGTTTCGCGGGTTGGTGCCGGAGGAGGGAATCGAACCCTCACAGTCGCGAGGACCGCGGGATTTTGAGTCCCGTGCGTCTACCAATTCCGCCACTCCGGCCCTGTCTCGAGACGGCGGCAAGTCTAGCAGAGTTAGAGCTCGTTTTCTCAGTTCCCGCGAGTCGCACATATAAACTCCTGCGCTATAGTCGGTTACGGGTGTTGCTTCCGGCTGGGTGCGTGGGGTTCCCTACACTTCGCCCCCTCGCTAAATAAGGTAGACCGCAAAGGGGCACGAATCTTCATGGGTGTTCGCCCCAAGTCCGCCTAATGTTAATAGGCTCAGTGGCCAATGATTTCGAAACGATCGCCCCTGAAAGTCCACTCGGCGCATTCTTTCGTAGTCCCCATGCCCAGGACTATGTTATAATCTTCTCCGCATTTTAAATTTGAAAGCGAGGTGTGAATGGCGTTTCAAGTCGGGGATAAAGTCGTCTATCCCAATCATGGGATTGGAGTTGTTGAGGACATTCTTGCTGATGCGTTGGCAGCGTCCGACGCCCGCCAGTTTTACAAGTTACGTATCCTTGCGAATTCTACCGTGGTGAAAGTGCCGGTCCAAAACGTCGACGGAGTCGGCCTTCGCCGAGTGATTACCGAGAAAGACGTCGATCGGATTTTCGACCTTCTGGAGAACCGAAAGATCGAGCATCACTCGAACTGGAAGGGGAGGTACAAGGACAACTCCGACAAGATGCGCACTGGCTCCATCTACGATGTGGCCGGTGTGCTCAAAGACCTTTCGTACCTGAGCAAAAAGAAGAGTCTGTCGTTTCGCGAGAAGCGGATGCTCGATCGCGCCCGCTTTCTGATCGTGAGCGAAGTGGCCGAGGTGGCCGAGGAGCCGCAGGATCTCGTCGAGCAGAAGATCGACATCGCCCTGACGCGAGGCATGGAGGTCAAGAAGAAGGGGCGGACCAGCCTCAAGACTCTCCTGAAGAGGACGACGCTCGCGGCGATGGCCGAGAACGGGAAGAGCGAGGGAGTTGCGCGCAAGCCCCGGATTCGAGCGACGACCCAGCTCGCCGCCAGCCGAGGTCGAAAGCCGATTTCGATTTCGATCAATCGATACTGCTGTTAGGTTCGTTCTCGATCCCGAGCCCTTCCGGCCGGTGCCGGAAGGGCTTTTCTTCGAGCGCCGCCCGCCCGTGCGATTCTCATGATCACCAGCGTGGTTCTGGCCCTGGTCCTCCCGGTCTACACGTTCGCTGCGGGCCTCGTCGGCATCCCCTACGCGCTAACGACGAAAGACGCGCGCATCCTCTTCTGGCTCGGCCGCCTCGGGGTGCGCATTGGTTTCGCGCTCGCCCGAATCCGCATCGTCACCCACGGTCTCGAGAAAATTTCCGTGGGCTCGCACTTCATCTACATGATGAACCACAACTCGAACCTGGACGCGCCCGCGGTATTCATGAAGATTCCTGGACCCGTTCGGGTGCTCGGAAAGAAAGAGCTCTTCCGGCTCCCGGTGCTGGCGACGGCGATGAGGATGGGCGGCTTCGTCCCCGTCGACCGGTCGAACCGCGAGAGGGCGATCGAGAGCACGCGGAGCGCCGCCCGGATCGCCGCGTCTGGCGCCTCGTTCCTCATCGCACCCGAGGGCACAAGGAGCCGCACGGGAGATCTCCTCCCGTTCAAGAAGGGCGGGTTCCATATCGCGATCGACTCCCAGGTCCCCGTTTTGCCCGTCACCGTCGTTGGCGCTTTCGAGCTCATGCCGCCCGGGAGCTACAAAATCCGGCGGGGAACCATCGAGATCTTCTTCCACGATCCCATCGAGACCAAAGGACTCCAGAACCGGGATCGGTTCCAGCTCATCGCCAAAGTCCGGGCGCCGATGGCGGCAGCCCTGGCGCGGCACCGCGCTCCAGCTGTTCTATAATCGATCGGATCCTCGGTCCCGGGGTTTCGCATGTCCCTTTCGAAAACTATTCCCCTCGAAGGCAAGCTCGATGGCTGGGCGGGCGGCTTCGACGTTCCCGAGCTGCTGCTCGCGATCTCGGGGGCGGGGAGGACCGGGCGGCTCGAGGTCTCGAGCGCCGGTGTCGAGCGGAGGGTTTTTTTCGACGACGGGCGGATCGTCTTCGCCTCTTCCTCTTCGCCCGACGATCGACTCGGCGCGTACCTCCTGCTCCGCAACGAGCTCGGGCTCGCGGATTTGAGACGTCTCAGTCCCGGCGTGAGGCCCGGCTTGCGCCTCGGATCGCTTCTCGTCGAACAAGGAATTCTCTCGGCGGAATCCCTCCCGGGCGCGGTCCTCGGACAGGTACGGGGGATCGTCCTCGACGTCTTCCGCGCACCGCGCGCCTCCTATAGCTTCGTTGCGGAGGCTCCGAGGGCAATCGAGGCGATCACCCTCGCGGGTCCTCCGGCCCGCTTCATACTGGATGGAATCGAGGCCATCAGGAGCTGGCTTCGCGTCGCCCGCGGCGTCGGTCCCCTCGACGTTCCCTTCGAGAGCATCGACGGCCACGAGGAGAGTCTCAGGAATATCGATCTCGACACGGGAAGCCTCGAGCTCCTCGCCATGCTTCGGCACCCGAGATCGCTCGAAGAAATCTGCGCGAGCTCCGAGCTCCCCGACATCGCCATCTGCCGCAGGCTCTGGGCGTTTCGCGTGCTCGGCTGGGTCCGCGCCGATTCGATCCAGGACTCTTCGAACGACCCTTCGAATGAAATCGACTCCGACATCGAGGCGCTGGGTATGATCTGGAACGACGAGTCCCGGCGCCGAGAGAAGAAAAGCTCTTGCTAAACGTATAGCCAGCAAAGACTTTCTGGCCGGTTCGTTGACACCGAGATGCCGCGCCTGTTAGCATGACTAGGTCCGGCGAAAACTCGGGTTTCTGTGTTGAAAGAACCTCTCATCGATGGGCGCAGCGCGGTCGCGACCGGGCACGCCATCGATTCGCTTCACAATCTCTATACCTACCGCGAGCATCTGGACGAGCTGAAAGGGCGGCTCTCCGCGGATGGGTTCTTGGCGCTCCTCCTCATCGACGTCTCGGGCATCAATCAGGTCGAGCGCGACCACGGAAGCCTGATCTACGATCGGCTCCTCGATATGGTCCGCGAGGTGGTGTCGGAGCTCCATGGAAAACAGCTCCGGACCGGCGACATCATCGCCCTCAACGAGAGCGTCGGCGACGTCTTTTTGATTTTCCTCGCGCCGCGCAAGGAAGAAGAGCACCTTCTCGCCGAGGATATCGAGAAGATCGGAGAGCGCGTCGAGGCCTATCTCGTGCCGCGCATCTCTCAAACGGCGTTCACGTTCTTGAGGAAGCGCTCCGACGTCTACGTGGGAACGTCCCTCGTCCTCCATAACCCCCTGGTGCGGCCGGAGCGCCTGGTGATGCGGGCGATCCAGGAGGCCCACCAGGACGCCCAGCTCAACAACAACCGTCGTCACCTGCGGAACAAGAAACAGCTCCAGCGGATCATCCTCAAGGAGCAGCTCACCATCCTGTTCCAGCCAATCTACGACATGGAGACCCTCCGGCCCCATGGCTTCGAGGCGCTCTGCCGCGGACCGAAGAACACGGAGTTCTTCAGCCCGCTCGCCCTCTTCGACACCGCCGAGAAGTCGGACCTGGCTTTCGAGCTCGATCGTCTCTGCCGGAGAAAGGCTCTTCAGGCCGCCGGCGGGAGCGGGAGCGGGAACGCGCTTCCGCGGGAGTTCAAACTCTTCATCAACACCTTGCCGTTCTCGATGCGCGACCCCGATTTCCAGGGAAATGAATTGATCCGGTTGCTGGGGAAGGATCTGGGGCCGGATCAGATCGTGTTCGAGGTCACCGAGAGCCGGGCCATCGAGAACTACCACCTGTTCCGCGACGCGATGAAGTACTTCCAGCACCTTCGGTGCCTCTTCGCCATCGACGACATGGGCGCGGGCTACTCGGGACTCGACAAGATCGTGGAGCTCCAGCCGAACTACGTGAAGCTCGACATGAGCATGGTCCGCGACATCCACACCAGCTTCGTGAAGAAGGAGATGGTGCAGACCTTCAAGACGATGGCCGACAAGATCGACGCCAAGCTCGTCGCCGAAGGAATCGAAAAGCGCGAAGAATTCGAAGTGGTGCGGGAGATCGGCGTCAACTACATCCAGGGAAACTACCTGGGCCGGCCGCTGCAGGGCTTCCAGACCGCCCCCTTCGCCTTCTGAGACTCCCTGCCCCCGAAGAAATGCAAAAAAGGGGGATGGGAGATAGGAGGAGATAAAGAAAAGATTCGTTCCTCGTCTTATCTCCCTATCTCCTCCTGTCCCCCTTATCCCCCTTGTATTGGATTCACGATCCCGACCTCGTGACCGCTACCAGGTTCACGTCGTCGGGGAGCGGTCTCTGCTTTCCGAACGCCAGCGCCCGCTTCATCGTTTCCCGGATCACGGTCTCGCCGTCATGCCCCGCGAGGGCGGCGAGGACGCTCCGAAGCTCCTGGTCCTCGAAGAGCGCGCCGCTCCCGTCGTCGATGGAACCGATCCCGTCCGAGCCCACGAGCAAAACGTCGCCCGAGCCCGCGACGATCGTCCGGGACTCGAACGGAATCACGTCGCTCTCGAAGAGGCCGAGAGGAGGACCGGAGAGCACGATCTCGTCGAGCCGGCCGCTCTTGCGCAGCACGAAGGGGTAGGGGAGTCCGGCGTTCGCGAAGCGGATCTCCTCGCTCCCCGCCCGAATGGCGAAGGCGGCGGCCGCGGCATACATTCCCGTCGGAAGAACGGCGTGGAGCCTGCGGTTCATGTCGTCGAGGAGCGCGACCGGGTCGTCGTTGAGAGACACGGCTTCGCGAAAGACTCCCTTCAGCAGCATGGTGCTGAGTGCCGCCTGGACCCCGTGGCCGATGACGTCGGAGACCAGGAGAACCAAGCCGCCTTTTATCGGGGCCAAGTCGAAGAAATCGCCGCCGATCTCGGCGCTGGGCTGGTAGAGGTTCGCGAAACGATAGCCGTCGAGCTCGGGAAGACTCAGGGGAAGCATGCTCTTCTGGACCCGGGCTGCCATCTCCAGCTCCCGCTCGAGGGCCTCGTGCCGGGTCGCGAGCGAGTCGAGCTCCTTGACCTTCTCCGAGAGCAT